>JAYUMV010000413.1:0-32168 GCA_043762265.1 Chthonomonadaceae bacterium
TGAAGGTGAAATCGGCCTCGGCCTTATTGGCCAGCAGACTGTTCGCATCCTTCTTATCGGTCTGGAGTGCGAATGCGCTCAGTTTGCCGTTCAGTTCCGGCGCTTTGAGCGTGCCTCCAACCGTGGCGCGCAGATAGCCGATTCCGTCGATCGGGATCGGTTGGGGCTTCGCATTCGCGACGTCGGGAGTTTTCGGGGCCGTCAGAGCAGCCGGCAAGGGAAATGCCTGTGCGAACGCTCCGATATCGAGTTCGTCCGCTTCGACATTGATATTGAGCTGCTGTGTTTTGAGATCGAGGGTTCCACTCGCGAGCACAAACCCTTTGGTATCTTCCAGGCGCGCGGTTCGGAGCACCAGTTTGCGTCCGACCGTTTCGGCGCGCAGATAGATCGAGTGAACCGTCTGATCGTTCAGCGCTGCATCCACTACGTCCGCCTGCGCCGTGATATTGGGAGTGCGTCCCTGCTGGCCTCGGATCGTAAAGTCCGCGCGTGCCGTACCTCGGAGCTTTTGCTTGAAGGGGAACCCTGACTTCGCTAAGTTCAGGTTTTTGGCGTGTCCTTCTACTTGGAACGCGCCGGTTTTGTCGGCCACGACATGTGCCCGTAAGGCGATGTCGCCGCCCGCGACGCGGGCGCGCATATCCGTGTCGATCGTATGGTGGGAATAGAGCGCCTGGCCACGGACTGCCTCCGCTCGGAATGTATCGTACCGAGCGACCGGAACGCGTGTGGTAAGGGTCGCAGTTGGGTCGTCCAGAGGGCCGACAACCTGAAAATCGGCATCTCCTACCGCACTGCTCTTGCTGAGAATCACTGGGACTTCCGGGGCCAAATGGGGGATGAATCGTTCGTAGTGTGTCAGATGCGCTATTCGAACGAAATCGGCATTCACGAGTGAGCCTTTAAGGGCTAGCGTCGGTTTGGCAAACTCCCAGAAGGTCTTGTGGTTACGTTGTGCGCGCCGAATCACATTGAACGCAGTGCCGTTTAGCCGAAAAGCGGCTCCGCCGAACCTTCCGGTCAGATCGGTGAGAACGGACTGCCCAACGAGCGAGACCGCGCCGCTCACCTCTTGCAGTGGCGCAGCGATCTGCGGGATCGAGGCAGAGACGTTGGTGAACTGCACCGCGCCGTGCGCATCCAGCGCGTTCGGATCCAGCGTGTTTGGCGGCATCGCATTGACCGGGGTATAGAGCGCGGTCAGGTCCAGATTGGCAAAACCGGAGGTGATGCGTCCCAAAGCAGAGGGCAGAAACCGGGCGCTGAGCATGGGAAGGTTGAGTTGATTGGCGGCGATATGCACCGTAGAGCGCAGGGTGGCCGGATCGAAGATGCCGACCACGTGGAACTCTTTCACGAGATCCGGGGTGGCGATCCCAGCAATGTCGAAGGCGGCGCTCTTGTCTGGGCGGATCATTACGATTCCGGAGAGATGGTCCAGGCGTGTTCGGAGTGGTTGGGAGGCTACTTTCGGAGGATGCGGAAAGGCCTGGTCGTAGTAGAGAATGGTGCCATCGGCGAATGCGATACGGTCCACAAAGGGCCGTCCGCCGCCCTTGCGTGGTTTGATGAGTTGGGTGAAGTTCCAGCGACCTTTGGGATCACGCGTCAGCATCGCCTGTGGGCGCACGATGCGAATCTCGTCCACCAGTGGCACTTGCATGTTCCCGGAGAGGATCTGGCGCAGGCTATAAGCGACGGTAACGCTGCCTGCCTGAACAAATGCGGTCGTATCGTCTGTAGGACTATTGGCGACGAAAATGTTCTTCAGCACGATCCGGCTTGACCCGAAGAGCCCGAAAGGATTCGCGTCTAACTTGACGTCCCCGATAACGACGCGACGCCCAAGCGCGCGAGTCGCTTCGGCAGAAGCGGTCCCTGCGAGTCGGGCGTCCGTATTGAGATAGTTGAAAACGCGCCGCACGAAACGATACGCCCCGACGCCCAGAATACAGATCGGGACCAAAAAAATCAGCAGGTTGATCCAGAGACGCAGACGACGCATAGCGATTTCATTTCCGGTGCTTTGGAACTCAGGCTACCCCGACACGGGCGAGGCGATCCGAAAGCAGCTTTTCCGAGAAGTCCTGCGCGTTGTAAGAGGAACGAACGAACGGCCCGGAGGCTACGAAGAGAAAGCCCATCTCGTCGCCGATCCGTTCATATTCCGCGAACTGGTCCGGATGGACATATTCGACGACGGGCAGATGCTTATCCGTGGTAGGACGCAGATACTGGCCAATCGTGACAGCGCTGACCCCGGCCTCGCGCAGATCGCGCAGGGTCTGCAACACCTCTTCGTGCGTCTCGCCGAGCCCGAGCATGATGCCCGACTTGGTATAGATAGTGGGGTCCATATTGGTGACGGTGCGCAGCAGATCGAGGGTGCGCTCGTATTTGGCCTGCGGCCGGACGACAGGGGAGAGCCGCTCTACCGTCTCTATGTTATGATTGTAGATGTCGGGATGCGCGTCGACGACCCGCCGGATACACCAGCGTTTGCCTTTGAAGTCGGGCGTCAGCACCTCGACGATGACGCCGGGAATAGCGGCGCGCAGGGCGCGAATGGTATCTGCAAAGTGGCCCGCGCCTTCATCAGGCAGCTCGTCCCGCGCAACCGACGTGACGACCACATGCTTGAGCCCCATCTCTTTGGCGGCCTCGGCGACTCGGCGCGGCTCATCCATGTCCAACTCCAGCGGTCGGCCCACTTTGATCGCGCAGAACCCGCAGCTGCGAGTACAGATATCGCCCAAAATCATGAACGTCGCGGTCTTTTTCGACCAGCACTCGCCGATATTCGGGCAGCGTGCGCTTTCGCAGACGGTGTTCAGTTTCGATTCGCGCATCATGTCGTTGACCATGCTCACGGTCAAAGGATTCGGGACGCGCTTCTTCAGCCACTCAGGTAAACGGGAGTTCACGGCGGATAGTTCCTTGAATAGTTCTTGTCAGCGCGTCACCTGCTGCGACCGCGCTCAGAATCTGATGAAAGACAGGGTTTCAGTGTACCGTATTTACCCTGGCAAATCAAACCCAAGGCATCGCCGCAACGCTTTTCATGGAGGGATGCGCCTTTGTTGCGCCGAATATAAAAATAATTATTGAGGAGTGCAACTTTATTGAAATGGCGGCTGTCAGCGGAGGTAAGAGACGACGCGAACTGGTTTGTAGGCACACGGTAGTGCTGCGCGAAGTCCTGGAGAAGGCAGGCGAAACGACGATGCTCCTGACAACCGACGAAAAGCTGGTCGCCCGTACGCTTGCGGGCGATAGGAACGCTTTCCGCGTACTGGTCGAACGGCACTATACAGCCGTTTATCGCCTGTGCCGCAGCATTTTGCGCCATCCAGAAGATGCCGAGGACGCGACGCAGGAAGTCTTTCTGCGCGTACACACGGCCCTCGCCCAGTTTCAAAACCGGGGCGTATTCGGGGCGTGGCTGCGCCGCCTGACGGTAAACCACTGTCTCAACCGCACCCAGAGCGCTACCGCAAAAGTGAGCGCCCGCTCTCACTCTTTGGAGCTGATGGCGGAGACGCTGCCAGCCTCGATGGATTCCGATCCTGAAGAGGCGCTGCTGCGCAGTGTGGAGCGCGACCGAATACGCTTTGAACTCAATCAACTGCCTGCTTCCCAGCGCGCGGCCCTGAGCCTGCGCCTGCTGGACGGACTATCCTACGAAGAGATTGCGGAACTCATGGGCGTTCCTGTCAACAGTGTGCGGTCCTGGCTGCACCGAGGGCGGGCGCGACTCCGTGAGGCCCTTCAAGAGGTTATAGAATGCTGACGCGAGAACAGATACAGGACGGGATGGAAGACCCGCAGGAGATGGACGTGACCGTGACCTTTACGGACTTCACCATGAGAGATCGCAATGCCTTGCCGCCGACCGGTAGGTCCGGCGGCAAAGGCGGCTGGCCTGGACGCGGCGGAGACGACGCCTGTGAGTTCGTCTCCGTCAATCTGTCCGCCTATCAGGACGGCGAACTCGACCCGGATTCCTTAACCCTCATCGTTTCCCATCTGGCCCATTGCCCCCACTGCGCCGCAGCCTTCGACGCACTACAAGAGATAGAGGATACACTCGAACGGGAGTGGCGCGACAGTGCGCCGCTCCCGTCTTCATCTCAATTTGCTCGCTCCATCGATTCCATTATGGCCGCCTTGCCGAACGAGCCCGCCTCCACGCCTGTCTTCGCTCACAAACGCATTCATGCCCGTGTGCGCTGGACACGCTTCGCCACCGGAGTCGCCGGTCTGTTCGCGTTCGGCGGCCTGTTGTGGTCGAGTTACCGGCTCGGCTATCAGCAGGGTCAGGAGAACAACGTCTCGCGGTACCCCGGAAATCGTATGCCTGCCAGTCCCAGCAATCCAGGCAGTTCCGTCATGCCGGCCACCTTCTTTACTTTCGCCTCTCAACCGCGTCACTCTGCTCGTTTTGCTGCTCCCACTTCCGACCGAACGGCTCCTCCCTCACAACTCACCGAGTCACCCTGAAAGCGACCCTCCCGTGAAGATCACATTTCTTGGCACGAGTTCCGGCACGCCAAGTCGGAATCGCAACGTTAGCGCGATCGGTCTGCAACTGATCCAACAGGGCAAACTCTGGCTCTTCGATTGCGGCGAGGGCACGCAGCACCAGGTGCTGCGTTCGCCCCTGCGCCTGAGCCAGTTGGAGCGCATCTTCATCACCCACCTGCACGGCGATCATCTGTACGGCCTGCCCGGCCTGCTGGCGTCGCGGTCGCTGTCGGCGGGCGCGTCTACCCCCGTCACGATCTATGGCCCGAACGGCCTGAACGAGTTTCTACGCGTGGTGTTCGAGCGCAGCCAGACACGGCCCGGTTATCCGATCAGTGTCGAGGTTTTGCGCCCCGGCCTTGTCTATGAGGATAAGGAGTTCGAGGTGGTCTGCGCTCCGATGGCGCACCGCATCGAAAGCTATGGCTTCGCGATCCAGGAGAAGACGCAGACAGGGCATTTCGATGTGGAGCAGGCCAATGCGCTGGGAATTCCGCCGGGGCCGGTTTTTGGGCAGTTGAAGCGTGGCGAGACGGTCGTACTTCCGGATGGCCGCACCATCAATGGCACGGCTCTGGTCGGGCCGCCTCTCATTGGGCGGAAGATCGTTTATGCGGGCGATACCGGGGAGACGCCTCGGGCGGCGCAGTTGGCGCACGGGGCCGACCTGCTCATCCACGAGGCTACTTACCTGAGCGCCGATTCTGAATTGGCCCAGCGTGGAGCGCACTCCACCGCCGCTATCGCCGCCCGCGTCGCGCAGAAGGCGGGAGTAGAGACCCTGATCCTGACCCATATCAGCCCGCGCTACGACATGGACGCGGGCGTACGTCTGCCGGAACTGCTGGCCGAAGCGCAGGCCATCTTCCCGAACACCTATCTCGCCCGCGATTTCTGGTCGTTCGATGTCCCGCGTCGCGATCCGGCATCCAGCCTAGTGTCCTAGCGCCAGACTATACCGACGAGATAACGAGAATCAAGGGACGTTGTCCCTCGCTACGCGCCTCCGGCGGGCCGTCCTCCGGATGGAGCGATTTCAACTACAGCGCCAATTTGCCTGCGGCTAGTAATAGCATCGTGCCCGCGAAGGCGATCTTGACACAAATTTATACATCGTGGGACAATGGAAGTCGGAGGAGAGATTATGCTGGATATACGTCTGTTTCGGGATCAGCCCGATGTTGTGCGCGCGGGATTGGAGAAGATGGGATTAAGCCCTACGATTGTCGATGAGATCCGCAGCCTGGACGATCAGGTGCGAGCATTGAAAACAGACGTGGAGGCGAAGAAGGCGCAGTTGAACGCGGCCAACAAGGCCATGAGCAAGGCGACGCCGGAAGAGCGCGAGGTCAAACGCGCCGAACTGCGGGCCGTCGGAGATGAGATCAGCGGCATGGATGCGCAGCGCTCCGAGGCCGAGCGTGCCCTTCAGCAACGCCTGTCGGAGATTCCCAACCTGCCGCACGAGAAGGTTCCGATCGGGAAGGACGATAGCGAAAATATCGTCCTCCGCACGATCGGAACGCCGCGTGAATTCGATTTCACCCCGAAGCCCCACTGGGAGCTTGGCGAGAAATTGGGCATTCTGGATCTGGAGCGCGGCGTCAAGATCAGCGGCTCGCGCTTCTATGTCCTGCGCGGCGCGGGGGCGGCTCTGCAACGCGCCCTCATCACCTGGATGCTCGACCTGCATATAGAAAAGCACGGCTACACGGAGGTCTATCCGCCATTTGTCGTCAAAGAAGAGTGTCTCTATGGCACCGGCAATCTGCCGAAGTTTGCCGACAATCTCTACCACGATGTCGAAGAAGACTTCTGGCTCGTCCCGACCGCAGAAGTGCCTGTCACCAACCTGCACCGCGACGAACTGCTGGAAGCGGCCGCACTGCCGATTACCTATGTGGCCTACACGCCCTGCTTCCGGCGCGAGAAGATGTCGGCGGGCCGCGATGTGCGCGGTATCAAGCGCGGGCACCAGTTCGACAAAGTCGAGATGGTGAAACTCTGCACCCCGGAGACCTCCGACGCCGAACTCGACGCCCTGCTCGACAACGCCGAAGACGTCTGCCGCGCTCTGGAAATTCCCTACCGCGTCGTGCAGGTCTGTACCGGCGACAAGACGTTCAGCTCGGCGATCACCTACGATCTGGAACTCTACGCCCCGGCCAGCAAAGGCGACGAAGGCGCAGAGTGGCTGGAGGTCTCCTCCTGCTCGAACTTCCGCGACTTCCAGGCCCGACGCGCCAACCTGCGCTACCGCCCGGAACCCGGAGCGCGACCGGAGTTCGTTCATACGCTCAACGGATCTGGACTTGCCCTCCCACGCGTGATGATCGCCGTCCTCGAAAACTACCAGAACGCCGACGGCAGCGTCACCATCCCGCCCGTCTTGCGGCCGTATCTCCACAACCGAGAGACGATCACGGCGTAGAACGCAAGCTAGGGGACGCCGACGGTAAAGACGCTATCAAGGATACCGCGATTGGCCAGGGCTTTCGTGACCTTGACGGTGGCGATCTCCTTGTGGCTGCTGTCCTGAAGGACCACCAGGCCGGGCAGCCACAGATCGGCACTGATCTCGGTCGGCTGCTTGTAGAGCGTGATGCGTTTAAGTTTGCTGTCCGCGCCGAAACTCGCGCGTTTCAGGATCAGGCGGCGCTCTGGATCGATCCAGACTCGGTGGTAGGGGCCGTCGTCCAGGCCCCAGTAGGTTAAATCGTAGACTTGAGTGGAGACGCCGTCCAGCGCCTCCTGCTTTACAAAACGCGCCCGGATCGTGTCGAAGATGTTTGGCGTCAGCAAGCCGCAGAGCTCGAAGAGGAAAGTTCGCTTCGCCGGATTGCTGGACAGATCCTGATGCCCGACCTTCTTACCCTCACCCACCGCGAAACTGCGCTGGTCGTCATTGATAAGCAAGATTTCTTGGCCTGCCTTTGGATCGGTTGCCGTCAGGCGCATTTGGTTGGGCTCTTTGTACTGCATCGTGATGTCGTGCAGGGCATACAACCGGTTCAGATCCTTGTCGCCTAAATCGGGTGTTTTCCCCTCCGGACTCGTCGCATGTAGGCTGACTTGCAGATCGTGTATTGGGCTCAGCAGCGCTGCAAAATGGCCATTGGGCGGACTGTTTTCGTTCGTGCTGGCGGTCGATGCTTCCGCCTGCTCCAGAGCCGCGCGCATGCGCTCTGCCTTAAGCCAGGAATGCATGGCCCGCGAGATCGCCACGGTCACGGCGCGCTGTTCATGCGGCCCGATCGATCCCGGCATAACGAGCGGCAACGGGTTGAGCGCCATCAGGTTGGTAAACGAGTTGTACAGGTTCTTGTCTTCGGTGCTGTCCCCTTCGATTCTATGGGCATCGAGGACAAGACGCTTCGTACTCATATCGAGGATGCGCACATCGACCGTACAGATCGATTTAATGCGATTCGAAACCCCGATCCAGACATCCCGCGAATGCCACTGCGCGCGCCCCGCGAGCACAAAACGTGGATGCAGCTTCTCCCCAATCGCGATCATCTCCTCCGTCGTGGGCAGTATGAAGACGGCATTCGGCTTATTCTGGGCTTCCTGCGTCACCATGCTTCGACCCGTACCCAGCAGATTCGCGAATGCCGATTCCTGCTTCTTGCTGCCGCTGATCCCCGACATCGGCGGCGGCATCGCACCCGTTGCGGACTTGATCAGGAAGACATTGAAGCCCGTGCCCAGCAAGAGTTGACTGCATACTTCGTGTGCCGACTGCACGGCCGCATCGCGACTGTTCTTATAGTTCCAGGGCACAATCGCGACCGTCTCACCCAACTCTCGCATCGGAGAGGTCGTGTCGGTTCCGGCGGCTGCTTCGGATCGATCCAGACGTTCCTGCTGCGGTGTAGGGGCACCGGTAAGACGATTGCGCCCCTGTGCATACAAGGGGCGGCTTGCACTGGCAAGCAGCGTACTGCACGCGAAAAATGCACAGACCCTGCCTGAGGCGCTAGGTAAAACGTTCATAGTGGCACTCCAACTCACCGCACATCTCCGTCCGGCAATCTCTCTGTCCGGCACATGGGATCGGACGCATCGCAAAAGGCGATCTCCCTGGCGTATCACCAAGGAGAACGATCTCCTAACTGCCGCTGTGACATCGTACTCTTGACAACGCAAGCCTTCTTCCTCAAGAGAGCATCCAGCGAAGTGTATCGGCGTTTCGTACCGCATGGCCTCCCCCGTCGTTGTTGAAGTAGACGAACACCTCCTTGCCCATCGAGCGCCACTCGTGAATCCGGTTTGCCCACCAGTGCAGATCGGCATCGGAATAGGATCCGGCATAGAGAGAGTTCGGATCTGGACCATGCAGGCGCACATAGACGAATTCAGCCGTCGCCCTCAAAATGCAGGGCAACTGCGCTCCGCTCATGACGCAGTAGGCGGTTCCTGTACGCTCCAGCAAGACGAACACCTCTTCGCGGTGCCAGCTTGGATGCCGAAACTCCATCGCGACGCGCACACCATTCGGGATGCAGTGCAGAAAATAGGCGAGGCGAGCTTCGTCGTAAGCGAAGGCAGGAGGAAGTTGAACAAGCAGCACTCCCTGGTGCGCCTTCAGACGGACCAGGGCTTTTTCCACCGTTCGAAGCCACGCTTCGGGCGCATAGAGACGCTTCCCGTGGGTCAAGCCACGAGGAGCTTTCACCGTCATGAGGAAGCCATGCGGCAACTGGGCTTCCCAATACGCAAACGTGCGCTCTCCCGGCCAACGATAGAATGTGCTGTTGATCTCGACGGTGTTGTACCGCGGAAGATAGACGCCCAACCTCTCCCGTGCGGGCAGGCCTTGCGGATAGAGCACACCTTCCCAATGATCGTAGCTCCAGCCCGAAGTTCCGATGTAAACCGTCATACGCACTCCTTCCGAAATGCTTTCAAATAGGGTATGTCGGCGGTGATGACAGGGAGAGAATTCGCGGTCGCCATGGGAAATCCTCCTGCGCCCAAGCCGTTCGAAGACGCAGACGCAAAAAACCCCGGAACGTAGTGTCGTTCCGGGGCATTCGAAATCAGTTAAAGCGATCTACTTACGGGGTTTGCGGCGGCGAATGACGACAAGGGTGCCCGTGAGGGAGAGACCGGCTATGAGCGTGACGGCGGAGGGCTCGGGAACCGCGCTGCCGACATATACGAAACTCGTATCCGGCGGAGGAGCATCGGTACGAATCGTATGGTTGTCGCTTTCGAAACCGGTGCTTTGCGTGTTGGAGTTTCCGAAGACGACTTTGTCGAAGGAGCCACCGCTATCGATGAAGTTCATGAACGCATACGGTTCCCCTGCGTTCTGGTGGGTCGTCGGCTGTCCGTAGTAGGCGCTGGACTGATACGTCTGCCCATTGAGAGCAGTGACGGATGGCTTGGAAAGCAGACTGGTGACCGTTGCAGTCGAGTAGGAGCCAACCAACTGGCTGCCGTTGTAAAAGAACAGTTGGTTGTTGCGGTCTCCCGCGTTCCAGGAGAAACCGAAATAGGATTGCGAGTGCGCGAGTTGGAGCGTGACCGGAGTCGAAGAGCCAGATTGCGAGCCTAATGCGATGTACTGACCGGTGCCAGCTCCGTACTGATTGTTGGCCTGGACCGAGAGTTTATGCGTCGCGTCAAGCAGATAGGTGCCGAAATCGGTGGGGCCCACCAGATCCGTTGTGTGGGTACCCAACGAATACTCTTCGAACGTTTCGGTCAAAGTATTGGTGAAGATGGTCGTCTGGCTCGCGGGTGCAGAGAGGAAGACGTCGAAGCCGGAGGCAAGCGCCGGTTGAATAGTCATGGCAGCGCAGGCGACGGATAGGGCTCCGAACGAAAGGAAGGCTGGTCGAAAGACCGATTTCATAGGTTTTTGTTCCTTCAGGGTCAGCGTCGTACTTGCTAGTGTGAATGGGACTTGCAGAATGAGGATGGAACCGGTGCGGTCTTTTGCCCGGGCGCTTTTGACCGGAGTCCAGGGAGCAGGTGCCGTGGGCAATGGGTTCTCCTCGGCCCAGGATTCGAATCTACGCTTCTCTTACAACGCTATTATGGTCGCCAGGCGGAACAGAAAGCATCTGCGGAATGGCAGATTTTTTCTTTTCGCGGGCATCACGATTTCGAGAAAGACTTCAATCTTCTTTGAACGTCCGAGGGGAGGCGACACGGTGGGATTAGCGGGAACGAGTGATACAAAAACTGCTGGCGCAACATCATGTCCATGTGAATATTCAGAAGCAGGTGGAACAGTTTTCGGGGAAGCTGACCGAATCGACGCCCGAAATGATGAACATCGTTTCCGGGGTTGTGGGAGGAATCGCGGCATTTGCGACAGTGGGGATTCTTACGATCTATCTGCTTATCGAGGGGCCGCAAGTGGGAACGGCCTTCATGCGGCTGCTGCCACGTAAAGACCGACTGCGTGCCCGCAAACTTGTCATGGAGATTGGCGCACAGGTCGGCGGATATATGCGCGGGCAACTCATCACCTCGGTGCTGGCCGGTGTCTTCTCTTTTGTGACTTGTTGGGCCGTCGGAGTGCCCGCCGCCCTGGCCCTCGGCGCATTGGCGGCGATCGCAGACGCCATTCCTCTGATCGGCCTGCTGGTCGCACTGGTCCCTGCCGCTCTGCTGGCCCTGACGGTATCGCCCTCCAAAGCGGGGATCGTGGTGGTAGCCTACCTCTTCTATCATCAGTTGGAAGACCACTTTATCGCGCCGAAGGTCTACGGCGCGGCACTCGGGCTCTCCCTCTCAATCATCGTTATCAGTATCCTGATTGGCGTCGAACTGATGGGGATGCTGGGGGCCGTGCTTGCGCTCCCGGTCGCCGCTGCGATACCCAGCGTCATTGCCTTCATTCAGGAGTGGCAAGAGACCCACAGCGCCCCTGAAACCGAACCCCATCTGCCGGGATAAGCCTGGCCACCGGGCTTCCTGTGAGAGCCCAGCAATGAATTGCCGGGCTCTCACAGGATTTCAGTTCCGATCTACAGGTCAGGGAAGTTTCAGGCGTGCGGCTGCGAGACAGGCGTCCTGCGAATCCTCGCTGTACGCGGTCTCCGAGTTGACGACCGTATGGATGTCCTGAGTCAGCATCCAGGCCAGTTGGATCGAGAGGGGATCGACATGCGGCAGGCGCAGGGGGTAATCGCCGCCGCTGGCTCTCATGCCGATCACACCGATATCGTTTAGGCGGGCATGGGCCAATAACTTCGGCATTCCGCTTGTGGGGAAGGTGAGGGCATTGAAGGCGACCATGATTGTGTCAAAACGGCCGGTATCGATCGCATATTGCAGCAGGTCGCTGCGCCGAGGATCGTGGGAGGTGACGCCGAAATAGAGGACCTTCCCGGCCTGTCGCGCCTTATCCATCGCGGTGTGCAGATGCGGATTGTCGATCCGGCGATAGCCGTCACGCGGCGTTCCCTTCAGGCCGGGACCAGTGTCAACGCTGTGGAGTTGCAGCAGATCGATATGATCGGTCTTAAGGCGCTTTAAGCTCCGATGGAGCGATTCGAGGCATCGATCGACCGTCCAATCTCCTTGCACGGCCCATTTTGTAGCGAGAAAGACTTGATGGCGGGCTGTCTGCATCACCTCTCCAAACACCTCTTCGCTGTTACCATAGGCAGGGGCTGTGTCGAGATAGTTGACTCCCTTTTCGATGGCGCGGTACAGAATCTCCGGGCTGGTGATGCCTGCGCCGCCGGAACCGATCGTCGTCACCCTCATATTGGTTCGACCCAGGCGGCGACGCGGCAGCGTTCGGTTCTCGTTGCGGTCTTCCAGCTTGGGTTGCTCGCTCTGCGGTTTGCCCAGCGTCCCTGCGCGTGTGTTCCAATTCAGCGCTCCCAGCGAGGTGGCTTGCAGGAGGGCGCGGCGGCTCAGTGTCGCGTTTTTATCCGACATAGGGAGTGCTGCTCTCTCGGCGCTAGAGGGATTAACGTCGGCGTTTCTCAGGCTGAACCACCGTTAAAGTGAGGTCGGCACGGTTGCGGCTTACTACCAGTAGCGGATCATAGACGTACGGCTTTTTGGAATCCCAGAGGCCAGCGCCTTCGATCGCTTTCTCTGCGTTTTCTCGCCGATCCGGTTTCTGCTCCTTCGCGGCATAGGCCAGGATACTGATCGGCTGATCGTCGTGGGCGAACTTCTTGTCTACGACGAATTCCCCTTCGTACCGCCCGTTGCCTACCGGTTGCAGTTCCCAGCGCTGCCCTGTGTGATTGTTGCGGGCTACGACGATTGCGTAGACGGTCGGACTGGGGGGAGTGAGCAGCGTAGCAGTGACATGCACTGTCTGTCCCGGTTCGGCGATGCTGGGCTCCAGACGGGCATGGGTGAAGCGCAGGTACTCTGTCTCGAATTTGGAGGGTTTTTCGGAGTCGACGGATGTCAACTGCACCGGGTCGAGCCAGGCTGCAAGCGTGTGCTCCTGTTTGCCGCCAAGCCGCAGATGCTCCTCTTGCAGCCAGTAGACGTGGCCGATTTCGACGAGGTCGTTTCGGTTGGGAGCGACGACTTTCATCATCAGCGCTCCCGGCTGTTTGCGTGCTGCGGCTGGAACCGAGCGATGGCTACCGCGTGGCGTGAGCATGAGGAGGGTCTGATCGGCGATGACGGCGCCAGCGGAGATACCGCCTTTGGTGATCGGATTGGGATCGGTGGCCGCTTCCGCAGAGGCGACGGCATGAATCCCTGAGCGAATAGGATTGCTGATAAAGCCGACGGCGTCGCCCGACAGTCGGATCACGCCTGTAAAAACGTCTGCAACAAAGCCCTTGCCGTGTTTGTGTTCGAGATGCAGAACGGGTTTCGGGACAGCCAGCGCATAGTCGCCGTCACGATCCGTTCGCGTGTAATCGACGACTTTGTTGTTGTCGTCATATACGGCGACAAAGGCGTTGGCCACCGGGCGGCCTCGGGCGTCCAGCACCTTTCCGGTCGCCCAGACATACTCGGTTGCATAGCCGGGAAGGCTGCAACAAGTCAGCAGGCCGATCAGCGCGGTCAGAGCCAGCGAGCCGAACATGTTTGTCTTGAAAGTACGTGGCACGTCTCTCTCCTCTCCTCAGGGGCGGTTCAGCCGACCCACGGGAACGGTCTATCTAGTGGGGGGAGTAGGGGGATTAGGTATTTCCGGAGATTTGATACTGGTCGTCTCTCCTCGCCAGAACGGATCGTTCGGATTGTCCAGAATGACCTTCGCATCGACTCCGCCAACGATCATCCGAACTTTCTCCTTGGGATCGGAAGATATGATGAAGAAGGAGGGGGTCACATTGACATTATTGATCCAGCCTATGTCATGGTCGTGTGTCACCTGCTTCTTAACCGCCTCTGAACTCATATCCTGTTTGAGTTTCTCCACATTCAGCCCGATAGACTTGGCCATAGCGAATATGGTTTCCTGGTTGAAGGAAGGGCCTTCGACTTCAGATTGGTGCGCGAACAGAACATCGTGCATCTCCCAGAATTTACCCTGTTTCGCCGCCGCCACTGCGGCCTCCGCCTCCGTTTGGGACCAGGGCCAGCGGCCGAGAGGAAAGTTGCGGAAAGCCAGCCGGTAGCGGTCCGGATACTGCTTCACGAATTTGTCCATCGCTTCCGACGCCTCTTTGCAGTGTCCGCAGCCATAATCGGCAAACTCGACGAGAGTATACTGCGCCGTTGGCTTCCCTCTGTAGACGAGGCCCTCGTACACGATCTCTTCCCGCGGATGCACTCCCACTTCATGGGGGGTGCCGTCCTTCGGCGGGGCAATACGAGGTACGAGCGGCGAGGTGATAAGAATGTACTGTGATCGGATGAGAGGAGCGTACATAAAGGCCAGCATAGCGCCAATAAAGATCAGAACTCCACTCAGCATCTTCTGCTCACCCGTCAAGGCGCGCCCGACGATCAGATAGTCGTAGCAGTTCACCACAAAAATCGCTGTGACCGTCAGTGCAGACGCGAAACACCAGGGGCAGAACGAGTAGATGATGAAAAAAGACGCGTACTGCAGCCACCAGGAGATACAGAACGCCAGCGTAGAGATTGCGAATAGGGCGATGCCCAACGGCTTTTCATCCGAACTCGGCGCATTGTTGCCGGCAAGGCTACGGGCGCGCAAGATGCAGAGACCCGCCAGCGTCAGGTACATTCCCAGTCCGAGGAGTGAAGTGGGGATCGGACCCAGTTTACCGTACTTGCTCTCGATGGTCGAGTGGCAGTTTCCCCCGACCAGGCCGCAGCCGATGTCGGCGGCAGGAAAGAAATGCTCATACGTCAGGACCAGCGCGATGATGCAGCCCAAGACAGCGAGGGCCAGGGTAATTTTGTTGAGGAGTGCTCTACTCATAATGGTGTCAGAACCCTTTACGTAAGGACAGGTAGCTTGAACTTGGTGGTCATCGCTAGCCCAAAATGCAGCGGCAGGTTGGTTCGGCGCTACTACAAAAGAGGCGATCCATGCGAAGTCTACAGCATTCGTTCGGAGATTTGGGGGCGGAGAGTTCCCGTAACCGCTCCTGTCGGAAAAAGAAGATCAATACCATTATAACACGCAACACGTACTGTCCGGCAATTCGTACTAGAAACAGAGAGTGGAGGCCGCGAACTCGGTGGTTCCTCTCCTCTAAAGAGTGCTCCCGACCGCCGAAGGTTGCAGGAAGTTTGGCGAGAAATACGCGTTGTGCGATCTATCCGCAAGATGCAGCGGCCCTTTGTTCGGTCCTTCCGACGGGAAGAGAATTTAGCGCGGCATCATCGGAATGAGGTATTCTTAGATTACTATGGCTATCGAATCTCGTCTTCTCTCTGTTTCGCCCGGCCCCGTGCGTCGTCTCGCGACCGCAATTTCGGAAAACGTGCTCAGTGCGTTTCGCTCCCTGTGTCTCAATCCGCTGCGATCGGCGCTCACCATGTCTGGGATCATCGTCGGCGTGATGGCGATCGTCACGATTGTCGCCGTACTGCAGGGCGTGAAGGCGGAGCTTGGCAAACAGGTCGAGGGTCTTGGCGCGAATCTGGTCTTGATCGTGCCGAGCAAACTGGACGAAAACGGGCAGCCGAATCCGGCTGCGATCATCGGGATATCGTCTCTGACCGAAAACGATGTGCAGAAACTGTCGCGTATTCCGGGGGTAGAGAAGATCTCGCCTGTCGCCATCGTAGCCGGTGAGGTCGATTACACTGAAGCTGGCAAGTCGAAGACCTCTAATCCCTTTGTAGTAGGGACTAATAAAGCGGGCGTGGTCATGAATCCGACGCCCATGGCCGAGGGCCGCTACTTCGAGGACAACGAGCGCTTCGTCTGCATTCTGGCTTCCAAACCGCGCCAGGATCTGTTTGGGACCGGACCAGCGCTGGGCAAAACGGTGCGCATTCAGGAGCACGACTGGAAAGTGGTGGGCGTGCTCAACAAACCGAGTGGCGATGGCTCCCTCGGCGCGTCCCTGCTGGGCCTGAACACGCTGGTCTATGTCCCTATCGACACGGCGCGATCCGAGATTTCAGGCTGCCAGGTGAATCGTATCGCGCTGCAAACGGACTACCAGCATCCTGCCGAAAAGATGATCGCGAGCATGAACGCCACGCTGCTGGCCGAGCACCATGGCAAAGAGGATTTCGGCGTCATTACTCAGAAGCGAGGGCTGGCCCTCGTGATCCGTATCCTGGCGCTGGCAGAGCAGTTGCTCGTGCTGCTCGCCGCGATCTCCCTCTTTGTGGCGGGGATCGGCATCATGAACATTATGCTCGTCACGGTGACCGAGCGGACGCGCGAGATCGGCATTCGCAAGACTGTCGGGGCGCGCCGCAGCGACATCTTCGTGCAGTTCCTCGTCGAGTCGATCACGGTTTCTTTGTTAGGAGGCGGGGTCGGCCTGCTTCTCTCCAGTGGTGTCTGCGTGCTCATCGCGCATCTCTCTCTGCTCACTCCCGTCCTCACACTGCCCCTCATTCTTCTTGCGCTCGGCACCTGCACGCTGGTCGGAATGGTCTTCGGGGTCACGCCTGCGGTACGCGCCGCTCGCCTGAGCCCCATAGACGCCCTACGCCACGAATAAAACACTCGTCCCCTTCCAGGTATGCCAGGCTAAAAGGTATTGGCTAAGCGCGTCAGATCTGCGGCGGTGTCGATATCGAGTGCTCCGTCTTCGAAGGCGATCTTGTGGATTTGATCCGGGTAGCGGTGCAGAATCTGCTTCGCCCCCTGAGTTCCGGCCAGCGCCAACAGTTCGGGAAACAATGAGCGGTCGAACAGGGCTGGAACTCCCAGCGATTCTCCATATTCCGAGGCAACGATCCGGCAGGACGTCGCCTCGTATTCCCTGATGAGCGCGCTAAGAGTGGAGACGGTAAGAAGTGGCTGATCGCACAGCATGATGAGGACTGCATCGAGCGGCAGAGAGGACGCCTTCAATAACGCCTCCAATCCGAAGTGGAGAGAGGAACCCATGCCCTCCGACCAGGCGTGATTCTCAACGCTGGAGAGGGGCAGGTCGTCTATCTCTGGCAAGCAGTGATCTGCCTCTGCGCCTAACACCACCATAATCGGCTGGCAGGCGGAAGCGACGGCAGTCTGCGCTGCGCGTCGAAGCAAGGAGACGCCCTGGTACTTCTCCAACTGTTTCGGCCTGCCCATACGGCTCGAACTTCCCGCCGCCAGGAGGAGAAGACCTATAGTCGGCATGCGCTTCCAGGTTGATAGGGGAACGAAGGGGAGGCCGAATGTGCGGCGTCGGCAGCGTGGATGGAGATCTCGCGGTTCCGCAGAAACCCTCCTTCCCGTTCAGCCATGATCGCCTGTATCTCCGCGACGATTGCCAAAGCGATCTCCTCGGGAGTTTCCGAACCGATGTCGAGGCCGGCAGGACTATGGACACGCACGAGATCGCCCTCCGAAAAGAGTTCGCCTCCTGCAGCCAGATCGACTTGTATCTGCTGCCAGCGCCGACGCGGGCCGAGGACGCCCAGGTAGCTTACCGCCGTCGGAAGCAGTTCCCGGAACCATTCCAGATCGACGGAATAGCGGTGCGTCATAATCACGGCGGCCGTCCGCCCGTCCAGCGTCAGATGTGCCGTTAGGCAGACAGGTTGTACCGGCAAAAGCGCCTGTACATCGGGATAGCGTTCCGGGGTGAGCGCCGATCCATTGGAATCGGCCACGGTCACTTGCCAGCCCAAAGCCGCCGCGAGCTTTGCCAGCGGCACGGTATCGTGTCCCGCACCGCAGAGAACCAGGGCAATCGGCGGCAGGAGGGTTTCGAGGAGAACCTGAACGTTTCCCTGGGGAATGGCGAACGATGTCACTCTCGCCTTTGCCATGCCGAGAGGTGTGAAAGCCTCATGCCGAATCGCATCGGCGAGGGGCGTGTCGCAGAGCGATCCCAACGCGTGCAGATCCGAAGTGAGCATCAGGCGGTCGCCGACGCGCACGGTTGCCGTTCCGCCCGTATCGAAAACAGTCGCCATTATTGCAGTGCGGCGATCCTGCACCACGGAAGTCAGGAAATCGAGGAACGTCGCGGCGTCTCGATCTGCGACGGGCTCAACCAGTATGCCGATTGCGCCTTTGCAGCCTGTCTCCAGAATCACATCGCCGTTTGCATGATTCGGATCGTAGCGAACGGTGATCGCCTGACCGGTCTCCAGGGTTTGCAGGGCATGCGCGGCCACATCTGCTTCCAGGCAGCCGCCGCTCAGCGAGCCGAACCGGCGGCCATCCGCATAGACCAGCATACGGGCCCCCGGCCGACGATAGGCGGAGCCATCGACGGAAACGACGGTTGCCAACGCGCACGGCATGTGCGTCTGTAGGGCAACTCGGTAGGCTTCCAGAACAGTCTGAACGTCTTTCATCGCGCCTCTCTACAACAGTTTGTCCAGGGTGATGGGCAGATCGCGCACCCGCTTGCCCGTGGCATGATAGACTGCATTTGCGATCGCAGCCGGAGCGCCGACAATGCCGATCTCTCCGATGCCTTTGACGCCTACTGGATTTACATACGGATCCACCTCGTCCAGGAACGTCACATCCAGGACAGGAATGTCGGCGTTGACCGGAACATGGTATTCGGCCAGGTCGGCATTCATGATACGACCGGTGCGCGGGTCCATGAGCGTGTTCTCCATGAGGGCCATACTGATCCCCCAGACGATTCCACCCATAAACTGGTTGCGCGCTGTCTTCGCATTCAGTATTTTACCCGCGCCGAACACTCCCACGTATCGGGCCACCCGAATCCGGCCTAGATCTGGATCGACGTGTACCTCGACGAAATGCGCCCCAAAGGAGTGCATCGCGTATTTATTCTTCTCCTCGCCCGGCGCAGTGTCCACCCTTGCTTCTATTTGGGGCAGATTGTGCCGTGCGAGCAGAGTGGTGTAGTCTTCGCCACGCTGACCATCGTTCTTCAGGAAGATGCCGCCCATGCGCGCCATGATGTCGGACTCGCTCGCACCGTACAGAGGCGATTCGCGATCTCCAAGCGCCAACTGGATCAGCTTTGTGCGCAGTGCCTGACCCGCCAGGAAGACCGCAGATCCGACACTGGCCGCCGTCTGAGAGCCTCCGGAGGCAGGAGTTGGCGGCAGATCCGTATCTCCCAACTGAAACTGGACGCGCTCCGGCGACAGACCGATGGCATCGGCGGCGACTTGCGTCATCACGGTGTAGGTGCCGGTGCCGATGTCCTGAGAGCCGCTCTGCACGACTGCGGTTCCATCCGCCATCAGGCGGGCACGGGCGGAGGCAGCGCCGCGGTTGGTCGGATAGGTCGCCGTCGCCATTCCGTAGCCGACCAATAGGCTGCCGGAGCGCATGGATCGCGGCTCGGCGGTTCGCTTACTCCACCCGAAGCGCTCTGCTCCAACGCGATAGCACTCTCGCAGGGATTTGCTGGACCAGGGCTTGCCGCTCTCCGGTTCCACCTCCGCATAGTTTCGCAACCGAACTTCGATAGGATCCATGTTCAGTTTATAGGCCAACTCATCCATCGCCGATTCCAGCGCATACACGCCGGGCGCCTCGCCCGGCGCCCTTGTAAAGGAGGGGGTGCCGGTGTTCAGGCGAACCGCCCGGTGCGTGGTACCGATATTAGGGCAGGCGTAGAGCATGCGCGTCGTGGTCCCGACCGGCTCGATAAACTCATCGAACATCGAGGTCTGCACGATTCCATGATGCTCTACCAGGGAGAGCACTCCGTCCTGGCGCGCGCCAAGTTTTACTTGCTGATGAGTCTCGCCGCGAAAACCGACAGGACCGAACATCTGATGGCGACTCAAGGTCAACTTGACCGGGCGTCCGACCTGGCGTGCTGCCATCGCAGTCAGCAAAACATGCGACCAGACCGGCCCCTTGCTGCCAAACCCACCTCCCACAAAATGCGTGATGACCCGTACATTCTCCAGGGGGATCTCGAAAAGGTCGGCGACTCGTTTGCGGTTACCGAAAATCCCTTGCGTAGCGTCGAAAAGCGTCAGCCGGTCACCTTCCCACACGGCAACGGTGGCATGAGGCTCCATCGCATTATGCGTCTCGACCGGAGTAACATACGTATTTTCAGTCCTACTGGAAGCCATCTGCCAGCCCGCATCCAGGTCTCCCTGCGTCGAATCAGGCATGTCCTGATGCCCGCCTGCGGCCTTAGGCTTATAGGCGCGGCGCATCTCGCCCGTCATGGAGAGCGTGGGAGTACTCGGCTGGTACTGCACGCGCACGAGAGAAGCCGCGTGGATCGCACGATCCAATGTATCGGCGACTACAATGCCGATCGGCTGCCCGTTGTAGAAGACCTCGTCTTCCTGCAAGAGATGGATTTTGCGGTCCGGAGGACGCTTGGCCTGCTGCCCTCCCTGGTTGCTCTGCCCGGACGCCTGGGCGCCCTGTCCTTCCTGGGAGCCACTCTGATGTTGAGCCACCCCCCCGGCGCCCGCCTTCTGGGATTGGCCTCCCCCGGACTCGGCTGCCCCGGTCTGCTGATCGCTGCCCTGCACTTTGATGCTGCCCTTCGCGATCTTGGGGGCATGAAAGGGAGTCAGGATCGCCAGGACACCCGGTTGTTTTTCCGCCTCTGAGGTGTCCATCGCCCGGATACGACCGTTGCCGATCGTGCTTGTAATCAAAAATCCATAGGCCACATTGGTGACGGGCATATCGGCGGAGTAGCGTGCGCCGCCCGTCACCTTCAGGCGACCATCCACGCGATCCATGGGCTTGCCGATCGATCCTGTTGCTTTCGTCATGCCATGGCCTCCACTGTCTTCAGCGCCCGTACGATGGCGCGTTTCGCCAATTCCACCTTGAATGCGTTGTATTTGTGTGTCTTCGCGCCGCGCATCGCGATCTCCGCCGCCGCCCGATAGGCGGCTTCCGAAGCATGTTTGCCGTGAAGCGCCTGCTCGGCTTCGTGGGCGCGCCAGGGTTTCGTTCCGACCCCTCCCAATGCCAGGCGAACGTTCCGAATCATGCCCTGTTGAACATCGAGCGCAGTGGCCACAGAGACGAGCGCAAAGGCATAGGAAGCTCGGTCGCGCACTTTGAGGTAGTGGGAGCGGGCACCGAAGGGGAGAGCCGCAAGTGTGACCGCCGTAATCAGTTCCCCGTGTTCCAGCGCCGTCTCGTGTTCGGGATGGTCGGCAGGCAACAGATGGAAGTCGGAGAAGGGGATCGTGCGCTCCCCTTTTGGCCCCTGCACATGCACGACGGCATCCAGGGCCGTGAGAGCGACACACATATCCGAGGGATGCGCAGCGATGCACTTGCTGCTGGTGCCGAGCACGGCATGGATGCGATTGATGCCCTCCATCGCCGCGCAGCCGGATCCGGGCTCGCGCTTGTTGCATGGCATGGCGGTATCCCGAAAATAGAAGCATCGTGTGCGCTGCATGATGTTGCCCCCGAGCGTCGCCACATTTCTCAACTGCGCCGAAGCGCCGGACAGCAACGCCTCCGAAAGCAGCGGATAGCGGCTGCGGATGGTCTCGTCGTAAGCCATGTCGCTGTTACGGACCATTGCGCCGATCCGCACGGAGCCATCGGCGAGCGCTTCGATCTTGTTGAGAGGCAAAGCATTGATATCGATGAGGCGGGCAGGCGTCATCACATTCAGTTTCATAAGATCGAGAAGGGTTGAGCCTCCGGCCACGAAGGTCGCATCCGGTACGGCTGCAACTTCGCCGACCGCAGACTGCGCGTCGGTGACACGCAGATAGCTAAAGGGATGCATGGGACTTGTCCTCCATCGCGCTACGGATCGCTGCCACGATATTGGGATACGCCCCACACCGGCAGAGATTGCCGCTCATCGCCTCCCGAATTTCGTCTTCCGCGTGGGCATGACCCTCCTGTACCATTCCCACCGCAGACAGTATCTGCCCGGGGGTACAGAAGCCGCACTGAAAACCGTCGTGCGACAGAAACGCCGCCTGCATCGGATGAAGATTCTCTCCGTCCGCGAGTCCTTCGATAGTCGTGATATTCTGCCCATGGTGCATGACTGCCAGCGTCAGGCAGGAGAGCGCCCGTCGCCCCTCGATATGCACGGTACACGCTCCGCACTGGCCATGATCGCAGCCCTTCTTCGTGCCCGTGAGCTGGGCATTCTCACGGATCGCGTCCAGTAGGGACACACGAGTCTCCAGGTGCATCGGATAGGCTTTGCCATTGATCTGCAGAGTAGTCGGCACCTCCGTTGTAAAAGGGGCAAAGGCCTGTCCTTCGGACGTTCCTGGCTCCGCAAGCGCAGAATCTTCCCCCGCGACGGCGGCAGCAAGCGCCGATCCCACTCCCAACACCGTGGTCTCTGCCAGAAATTGACGCCGTGACGTGCGTATAGGCGACTGCGCGTCGGTCGGTTGCTGTGAATTCGAGTAGGCATTGGAGGGATCAGAAGGGACTTGAGATAGGGTAGATATAACATCAGTTTCGGGTGCGTGGTTTGAATTCGGCATCAAGCGTTCCCTCACTATATTTCGATAGGGCGTAGACGACAAGGGACGCTGCTCTGTTCCCGAATGATGGAAGGGAGGGAGAACACCGCGCGATTCAGGGGGCGGAACTGGCTGTGGGCGCGGTCGTCTGCACTACAAGGGACACGCTTGGAAATCCGGCCGCAGCGGCGGATAGAGTGATCATACCTGCAGGACCGACGGCGCGCAAAATGGCGAGACAGCGTCCTTCATAGGCATGGTGTTCGGTGGTGCGGAAGGATTCGTGGCTGGCGAGGTCCCCGTTGTCGAGACCCGCAAGGACGCCTGCGCCGGTCACTGCGAAGGTAATATTGTCACTGGCATCAGGGATGACAGTTCCGTCGGCATCGGTAATCTCCGCCTTGACGAAGGCGACTTCGTCCCAATCCGAGGAGAGATGGGTGCGATCTGTGGTGAGAACGAGATGGGCGGGTTTGCCTGCGGTGCGCAACGTGGTTGCAGCGGCATCTTTACCCCCGTTTCTGCCGACGGCCCGCAGAATACCGGGCGTGAAGGCAACGCGCCAGTGGCGAGGCGAGGCATCGGCAGGACGCAGTTGGATACCGAGTGATTTTTCGTTCAGGAAGAGTTCCACCGATTCGCAGTTGCTGTAGACTTCGACGCTTTCGTCGTGTGGTGTTGGATTGTGGGGAGACCAGTCGCAGAAGAGGGTAGGACCCTGCGCTTGAAACGCTTCGTAGCCGGGATCGGTGGGAGTGAGCGGCGTGGGCGCGACACGACGGGCGATCTGGACCATCGGGGTGTCGGACCACCAACTCTGGCGTTCGAAGGCGCGCGGATGGGGATTCAACGTTCGGTCGAAGAGACCGTAATCGAAGGAGATGGCAGGCCACCGTTTCGCCTCGCCCAGATAGTCGATTCCGGCCCAAAGAAACTGCCCTGCGTAGGCGGGATTGTCGCGCATAGCGAGCCAGGCCCGACGGTCATGCCCGTTCTCTGTCCCGAGGATCTTGCGCTCCGGCTTGTCGCGGTGCGCCGCCAGGATCTCGTTCTCCCGGTAGTTCTGCCCGACGACATCCAGGAGATCCGCGAGACCGTTGGTGTAGTCGTGACTGGAGTTGGGCCGAAACAGCGCCTGCGTGACAGGTCGCGTCGGATCATCGGTATGGACGACATCGCGCAAAGAGGTCAGGAGGGTACGGGCGAGAGGGGCATTCGGCGTATCGTGTATCTCGTTGCCGATGCTGTAGAGGATCACGCAGGGATGATTACGGTCTCGCACGACGGTATCGTGCGCGTCGCGCTGCGCCCACTCCTTAAAAGAGAGATGGTAGTCGTAAGGAGTCTTTCCAACGGTCCAGCAGTCGAACATCTCGTCCATCACCAGAAACCCGAGCTGATCGCAAACGTTCAGGAAGTCCGGAGAGAAAGGGGTGTGCGCCGTTCGGATCGCGTTAACGCCGATCTCTTTGAGTTTCGTCAAGCGCCTTTCCCAGACACTGCGCGGCACGGCCATCCCCAGCGCGCCCGCCTCCTGATGCAGGCAAACGCCTTTTATTTTAAGGTTTTTACCGTTGAGCCAGAATCCCGTTGCTGCCTCGAAACGCGCCTCACGGAACCCGAAGGGGATGCTTTGCGTGCCTACGTCCCTCTTGCCGTCCTCCACACCAATGACGGCTCGATAGAGGCGCGGCCGCTCCGGGTCCCAGAGCGCTGGGTTTGAAATCGTTATCTCCTGCGTGAAATCGAGCGATGTGCCTGCGGGAGCGACCTGGCCCGTGGATCGCACCGTATACTGGTGATGTCCTTCCGGATCCATCACGCTTACATGCACCAAAACGCGCCTGTCTGTAGAGGATCCGTTCTCAACAACGGTGTGAACGCGTACCGTTGCCCGCGTGTCCGTCACCATAGGCGTCGTGACAAATATGCCACCTGCCGGGATAGCGACAGGTTCCGTGACGAGGAGGCGGACATGGCGATAGATGCCGCCGCCGGAATACCAACGCGAGGCAGGCTGTGCAGAGTTGTCGGCACGGACCGCCAAAAGATTCGTGGCGTTCGGTCCAAACTGCACATGCCCTGTGAGTTCATAGCGGAAGCCGACATAGCCGTTGGGACGTTTGCCGAGCAAAAAGCCGTTGATCCAGACTTCGCTGTTCGCCATCACGCCGTCGAACTCGATCCAGACCCGACGCGTGGTATCGGCAGCCCGCAGCGAAAACTGTTTGCGATACCATCCGATCCCGGCAGGCAGAAAGGCGCCTCCCGGCCCAGTCGAATTGTCCTGACGGATCGGACCTTCGATGCTCCAGTCGTGGGGAACATCCAGCAGACGCCACCGGCTGTCGTCGAAACTCGGCTGCATCGCATCATGCGCATCGTTTAAAGAGAATCGCCATTGTGCATCCAGAGATTCGATACGCTGCCCTTGCGCAACCGCCAAATGTCGGGTCGTTATCAGAAGCAAGAGACCTATCCAAACGGCGATCTGTCGTCGCATAGAGGAGATCCTTCCGAGCTATGGGGTGGGAGCCAATTCAAGTCGAAGGTAGTCGTATTCGACCCCACTCATGACGCCGCCCGGCGGAATCGTGAGGCTGAGGACGTTGTCTCCCGCATGCATCAGTCCGGCATCGAACGCCACGTCGCGCTCATACCAGTAGCCGCGAATTCCGTCCCGCCGAATCGTCGCTGTATCCGGCAAAGCGCCGGTGTCTCCGGCTGCAGTCTCGTTCACTGCAACCGAGATCCGATGGGCGCTCGTTGCGGCTAGAGCGAGGCGCAAGGTTGCCTTTCCATGCGGCGCGGTGTCGAGATGAAAGGTTACGGACCAGGTCGTCGGTTTGCCATCGTCGCGCGGACACTGAGCATAGTTCCAATCCTGCTTCGGGTCGCTCTTGCCGATCACGAAATGGACGTCCTCCGGGAACTCCTGGGAATATTTCAGGTAGAGGCCCCACTTCCAGTAGTGATCTCCATGCCGGAACTCCGCCGCCGAGCGGTTTGGGGTGCCGATTTCCCACAACGTTTGTCCGTACCGAACGGGCTTCCATGTGAGTGCGCCCAGATCGAGCGGCTTTCCGGCAGTCACGACGATCTCCGTCTGCGCGTATTCGCCGAGGACGCCGTCCGCGATCGCGTGCAGCGTATACTTGCCAGGGCGGACATTGGGAATGCGAAAACCGCCCTGCGGATCGGCACGCGCCCAGAATTGATAGAATTTCGCGTCGCTCTGCCAGTCCACGGTCTGCGTGGCCCGTCCTCGCACTCCCGGAGGCAGGGGATAGTCCGGTGCAGCCAGTCCGACGAGCAAATTGCTCAGGCGGGCTCCAGGAGCCTGCAGATCCCGCAGTACGATTCGACCGGTGACGCTGCCGCGCTGGTCTTTGTGCGGATAATCGACCCCCGACACCCAGTCGAATGGCCATTTTGCCGTCTCTCGGGTGGCCTGTGACTGCGCGTCCTTCCAGGCCGTGTCAGGGGCGGCCTCAGTGTTGCAGTAGATCAGGAAGGGGCCGATGACCCGGGTCCACGCCTCCCCCTGAGCGATCGAGCACTCGGCGCCGCCGTAGTGACTCCCACGCCAGTAGTTCAGCAGAGTGGGCGCGGCTCCCGTGCTCACATCTCGGTGACCCGTGAGTTCCACCTTGGTGGCCCCTCCGCTCAGATATTCGATGGTAGGATTGACAAACCACAATCCGATCTTCTGCTGGGTGCTGTACCATCCGAAGGCGGGAGTATCGAACTGGACTGCGGAGTAGTCGTATTTGTGTTCCACCTGTCCGGCGTAGCGGCCGGTCGTCATGCGCCGGGCCTCTTTCATGTTGAGATCGGTGCCCCGGTTCCAGTCCTCTGCCGTAATCATGATCTTGCTGCGTTTGGCGTCGATGGCCATGTAGTCGAAGAGTTGGTCGTTGAGTTTCGCGCCGAAGCGGGCTTCTCCAATGGACGTCGCGGGATAGTCGGGCTGGTGATCGAAAATAGAATAGGTGTAGAGGCCGTGATCGGTGCGGCCCAGCGCATAACGGATTTCGATGTCGGCGGCGACGCTTCCACCTGGCCCCTGGCCGAGCGCCGTTCCCGCGTAGAAACCTTTGACGGAGACCTCCGCACGTTCTCCGGCGCTGTTCGCCGGATCTATCGTGATCGAGGAGACGGTTCGCCCGCCCCGCGTCGGCGTATGAGACCAGTAGCCAGCCGGGTGGCCGGACCCTGTGCCCATCAGCTCTTTGTCCTGATATTTCAGGGAGACGAGATCGCCGGACTGTCGGTCGATACGTGCCGTCACGAAGCCGTTTGCAAGCGTAAACGTTGTCGCCGTCTGATTTACCGTGACGGCAGCTTGCGGAGCCGACTGCTCCTGCGCCGAATCCCCCAGGGGGTTCTGGAGCGTGCCCCCGGGGCTTTTGGGCATGAGGAACATATCGGGCGCGTCGGGATGCGCGGGGTCGAACGGCGGCACTTCGGGGGCCAGAAATTTCGTGAGGCTGAGACGATTCTGTCGGATACCCTGCACGATGCAGCGCGCCAACTCATAGCTGCCATAGTTGTTGTGATGCGTGCCGTCTTGAAAGGCCTGATCGAGGCGCGCCGGGCCAAGCGCGGCATAGAGGGTGGCGCTCATCGCATTCAGGTCGATGAACGGCGTCTTCTCCTCCTGCGCAGCCTGACGGACCGCTTCCGGATAGTCGCCAAGCGTGTTGACAACCTGTCCGGCAGCATCGAGCCTTTTGCGATGCATCGGAGTGACGAGGACGGGAATGCCTCCTCTTTCGCGGGCGGCAGCGACGAAGCGTTTGAGGTCGGCTTTGTAGGTCGTGAAAGCTCCCACTCCTTCGCCTTTCTCTTTCATATCGTTGTGCCCGAACTGGATAAAGAGATAGTCTCCGGTCTTCATACGGCTCAACACCTTGTCCAGCCGTTTCGCACCCAGCGTGCTGCGCAAGGATTCACCGGATTCCGCGTAGTTAGCGACCGCCAGACCGTCGGTAAAGAAGCGCGGTAGCATCTGGCCCCAACTGTTCCAGGGCTCTCGCGGCTGGTCGCAAACGGTCGAATCTCCCATCAGGAAGAGGGTGGGGGCGGTGTCGTTGCGGGTGATTTCCAGGGCGCGGAGGCACGGGCGGGTGTCGTTGAACTCCAGCGTCAGTTTCTCGTCCCAGTCCCGCCACTCCGAGTTTATTTCGCGAACCTTCAGGTGGACTTTGCTGCCGCCTTGAATGAAGGGGGTTCGCACATTGACGGTAAAGGTGCGTTGGACCGTCGCGCCGGAATCAGTTCGCACTCCCTGCAGCATCAGACGGCGCAACTCCGACTTGACGGTCGTGACCGATTCGCCTTGTGGGTCGCCGAGCGTCACTGTGACCTTATAGTTGCCTTCGGGCAGGGCGACCGAAAAATAGAAGGGCTGTGCGCTGGTACAGAAGCCATCGTGTTGTTGGAGGGGGGCGGGGTCGGGCGACTCGGATGCTGGTTCAAAGCCATAGCCTTGTTTTTCAGAATAGAGCGCTGTCGGCGGGACGGTGATCGTCCCGGCCGGGGCTGTCTCCGTTCCGAAACGGAAACTCCATGCTTCGCGCTTCGATTGAGCCAGGACGCTTCTGCACAGGCATATCCCCAGGATGAGCGCAATGCAAACGATTGCCCGGAATGCGCCCTTGCGCCTGGTAGGGTTTCTCGGAAACATGGAGATCACACCTCCTTCTTCACTGCTATTTTGCGGGCATCTCGTAAGAGACAGAGACCATCTCGGGATCGGCGGCTGTGTCGATTTTATAGGAGAAAGGCAGTTTTGAGACCAGGGTGCGGGCAGTCTTCTCCTGGCCGCTTTCGCGCCAGCGGTGGGTGACTACAAAGGGTTGGAACGGCTTTCCTGTTTGCGGCGCGAGCGGATCCTGGTAGTCGGCGTCCGCTCGAAAGGTGAAGACGCCGACGGTGTTGTTACCGGTCATTTCGTAGCGGAGCAGCGCCTTCCGCGTGTGTGCAGGAATGCCGGTGAAGCGGAAGTAACGCGTGGTAGCTGGGGTCGGGCCAGCGATCTTACCGGCGTCCACCCAGCTCTTGCCTGAATCGAAACTGAGTTTTAACTGCACCAGATCTTTGTCACCCCGGGCACGGATATGGCCGCCGAAGCGGAGCGCGACCATGTCGCCGGGTGTCTCAATGGGAACGGTCATGGTTCCTACTCCGCCCTGCCACCAGCAGCCTCCCCCCTCCGTGACCCGCAGGTTGTCGAACACGACGCCCATGGTGCCGGAAGTCTCGTTTTTGGTGAACTTTGTGTCCGGGGTGATGCGGCAGTTGACCGTGCGCGTGGCGATAGCCGGGTCCGTATCGGCAGCGACCGTGAGGGTGTTCGACCCTTTGCCGAGCCAGGGAAGGGTGCGGGGAGCGTGCTGAATGTCGTTTTCAATCGCAAGCGCATTCAGCCCTGCCGCATGGGCCGCACTGCCGACTATTTCGATGCGAATTTGGTAGGAGTAGCGGCGCATCACGTGGTCGCCGAGTTCGATGACAGCCTGCGTCTCCCCGGTTTTTTCGCTGGACCAGAGGGGGGTGAACGTTCGCCCGTTGTTCGTGGAGAGGGAGACCGTTACGCGATCCTGGGCGGTGCGGGTGACGCTGGTCAGATGGATGCGCCCGCCCAGATAGACATAAGGGGAACTCATTTCGAGGATCGCGATGCCGGGCCGACCTGCCGTGCGCACGGAAACCGCCGGGAGATTCGACGCCGGTAGCCCGGTCATGAGATTGTCGTAGACGAGCGCGCCCGCTGCGAGACCACCGGTCGCCAGGTTCGGCGTATAGCGGTGGTAGCCGTTCCCGATGACGCCACCTCTATAGCCGGGATCGAAGTCAGGAACGTAGGCGAGGTCACCCTGGGGAACTGCCTCTTTGAGCATCACGAAATCGGGGTCCTGCGCTTTGTTGACATGCAGGCCGTGATTGCCTGCTTCCCGTACCAGCGATTCGCCAGGTCGAAGCGAGAACAGCGCGCGGTGCCCAAGTTGATAGCCATACTCGTAGACTTCGCTGTTGCGATTGTACTCTACCATCGTGGCATCCCAGCCGTGCGTGCGGGCCGGATAGTAGCCCATGCGATTGTAAGGTGTGTTGGCCAGCAGCGCTGGGCCTTTTGTCTTCCAACCGATCCAACCGTCGCTCTTCATCAGGGAAAAGATTTTGCCGGGATCTCCTTCGAAACCCGGATTCGCTTTGTACCAGTCCTTGATCGCATGCGAAATGTCGTCTACGCTGGCGATGCTGCCATCTTCAGGCTTCGGAAAGAGCGTGATGAGCGAACAGTCGTACATGTGCCAGGTGTCGCCGTATTTTACCTCTGCGACACTGTGGCCGTTGAGAATACGGCCCTGCGCTTCGCGGCCATCCAGACGATTCAGCGCTTCGATGAGCGACGAGCAGCAGCAGCACATACAGTAGCCGTAGACATCGAAGATCTTGACCGGGTCGTGCGCTTCCCACTCGCCGGAGAGAAACTCATTCGGGGGCGCGGTCTGATGCCGATACTTCACCGCCGCTGTCCAGAGCGCCTTCGAACGCTGCGCCTCCGTCATTCCGGGTTTTACAAAGGACTTGAGAATATTCTCCGGGGTCGTGGTGTCGTCGATCTTATCGGAGAGCACCTTCAAATTGTTGATTCGGCTCCCCGCAGCGTTCGACGGAGGTTGGCTCTGCGCAGTTGCCGTTACGGACAATCCCCCTGTCGCAGTCAGGAGGACGAAAACGAGGGTCGGTCGCATGGTTACCTCAACTCTCAGTAGGGTGGTGTCGGTATCTTGTAGGATCTTGAACGGAGTTTCGCGAACACATCGGAAGTCTCCTGCATTTTCATGTACTTCCTGCGCTGCAATTCAGGAATCCGCGTCTCCTTTGTCGAACGGGAGTAGCAGTGTGGCAGGGTAAGGAGGCGGGAAGATGCCGATACGGGGGACGGCGCTGTTGGCGCTCGCGTTTTTGTTGGCGGTGCCGGGACTTGTGGGGCGGGGGCATCAGGCCGTTCCTGTCGGGGAACCGGTTTTGGATCCGCCGACGGTGCGATGTCTGGGTGTCTACTGGGTGATTCGAGACGACGATGCCCATCCAGCTTCGGTTCGCGTGGACTATCGCCCGGTCGGTAAACCGGGCTGGCGGCAGGGTCCCTCCCTGTTGCGCGTGGCATCGGGTCCCTTTCGCGGAGAAGGCGGCACGCCAAAGCCCCCGGCCCTTACGATTCCCTCCGACGCCCATCTCTTCGCAGGCAGCGTCCTGCTTCTCGATCCCGACACGCCTTATCAACTCCGGTTAACGCTTTCCGGAGGAGGCGGCGAATCGGTTCAGCGGACGCTTACGACCCGGACACTGACGGAGCCGACGGCTCCGGCTCACATGGTCGAACGGCATGTGGTTCCGGGCACAGGCGGGGGAAGCGGGACGCGATCCGATCCTTTCCGAGGGCTCGCGGCGGCAGAAGCGAGGGCGCACCCTGGCGATCTGTTTCTGCTCCATGTCGGGCGTTACGCCGCTCCGTTCCACATTCGCCATAGTGGGGAGCAGGAGCGCCCGATCGTCTGGCGCGGCGCAGGCGATGGCGAAGCGGTCCTCGATGCCGGGGAGGCGCACGAAAAGCTGACGGTCCATGCCGTCGAGGCTTCGGATATTCACGATGTCTGGTTCGAGAAACTCTCGATCTGCAACGCCTACTCCGCGATCCGCGCCCACGAGTCCAGCCGCATCGTTGTGCGGCGCTGCCATCTCTTCGGAGTGATCTGCGGTATCTTCGCCTCCAAGGATGAGACGGATCACGAGGGTGGGTTCTTCATCAGCGATAACCTGATTGAGGGCATCATGCCCTGGCCAGCCACCGACAAGCAGTGGCACGACCTTCCAGAATCGCGGGGTATCTGGATTACGGGGCGGGGCAATGTGGTGTGCTATAATCGCATACGCCACTGCAAAGACGGTATGGACCTGGACGACTGCCGCGCCTGCGTCTCGAACGACTTTTACAACAACGATGTCAGCGAGATGTTCGACGATGGGTCCGAAATGGACGGATCGGATCGGAATACCCGCAATTTCAACAATCGGTATACCAATGTTTTGTGCGGCATCTCCTTTCAGCCAGTCTATGGCGGCCCGGTCTACGCGTTTCGTAACGTGATCTACAATGTTCGCAACGAGCCGTTCAAACTGCACAACCGTCCGTCCGGCGCGGTTCTCGTGCACAACACGATCTTCCGTCATGGCGAGCTGTTTCGGGTAAGCACCGAGGATGCGATTTCCAACTGCTATTCCCGCAACAATCTCTTTGTCGGCACCGAGGGCCGCGCCATCAACTTCGATGCGCCCGCCATGGGGTGTGATTTCGATTTCGATGGATTTGCAGGCTGGTCCGGAGATATTTTTCTCAAATGGAACGGGGTGCGCTATAAGTCGCTTGCAGAGGTGAAGGAGAGATGTCCGATAGAGCGCCATGCCTCTTCGTTCTCTAAGGCCAACCTTTTTGCGGCGGGCACGCAGCCTCCGCCCAACGAATTGACGGTGTACGACGGTTCGAAGATCGACGTGCGCCTACGCGCGGGCAGCCCCGCCATCGACGCAGGGGAGAGACTGCCAGGCTTTAGCGACGGCTTTGTTGGCGCAGCCCCTGACCTTGGGGCGCTGGAATTCGGCTCCCTTCCGCCCCATTACGGACCACGCAGCGAAAAGTGACTTAGAACTGA
>JAYUMV010000414.1:0-4393 GCA_043762265.1 Chthonomonadaceae bacterium
TTGCCCACAAACTTTCAATCGGCTGACGGCACCAGACCCGTAGAAGTTCCATCGGCAAGCCGAGAAGGGCAAAGGCAGCGAACCAGAGGGGAAGAAAAGGTAAACGTAGAGGGGAAGTGGGGCTACTTGTCTGGGAGGTAGAAGGAGGAGAGGAGGAGGAACTGGGCAGTATAGTCAATAGCGGGTTCGTTGGTGACGAAGTCGTGGACGGAGTCCTGGTAGACACCGACCGCAGCGGAATCGAGGTTGGAGACTTGCTGGGAGGGAACGCTGTATTCGAGATTCTTGGCGTCGAAATCCTGACCTTCGAAGACTTCCAGGCTGGTCGGGCCAGCGATGAGGCCTCCGTCGATTTGAATTTTGTTGATGGCAGCGATCTGATGGTGGGGATGCCGGGGAAAGCGGGAGCCCGCGCCGATGAGGCAGGAGAGGCCGAAGGGATTGCAGCCAAGGATGTAGTCGCGCTGCCGACGAGCGACTTCGGCAGCGGTTTTGTCTCCGGAGAGGCGTGCATAGAGCAAGCAGGTGAGGGCGATCCCTGTCGCGGTTTCGGCGGTTCCCCAGACGTAGGGGGTCGCCAGGCCATAGGGACCGTGGCTCTGACGGTGCATGCGGGCGGCATCGGCCTGAAGGTAGCCGAGCAGTTTATCGCGATCTTCGCCGGTGGTGAGCGGAACGAGCGTGAAGTGGGCGAGGGCGTTGGTGGTATAGACGCTCGATTGCTCTCCCGCAACGTCCGCCTCTTCCGCGAAGGCGAGCGCCTGCCGCAGGTAGGAGGGGTTTCGGGTAGCTTTGAAGAGTTCTGCGGCTCCCCACTCCATGTCGTCGTCGCCGGTCTCTTCCGGATAAAAGTCGTGGGGCTGCGTCGAAAGGGGACGCGGATTCTTCTGGCCGAGGCGGTAGACGGACTGTGCGGCGGTGAGGCAGCGACCAGCGAAGCCCGGGTCGGCGCTCTTATAGAGCCGTGAAGCCATCGCGAAGGCGGCGGCAGTGCGTCCTGCCAAGTTTGCGCCGATGCCGAAGAAGATGGGGCGCGGACGCCACGATTTGAGCGCAGACGGACGGTCGGTTTCGGGCAGACGCCAGCGCGTATGGTCGCTCTTGTCCCCGACCTGATAGTAGAACTCCTGCGGACTCGGGTGCATCTTGAGGAGCCAGTCGAGGCCCACTCTCGCCTGGGTCAGCAGCGGAGAAAAGGCTCCTTTCTGAATTGCGGCCAGTGCGGGATGCAGATCGCAGGCGAAAAGCATGAGCGCGACCGCATAGCTCGTGGTCTCGACGAATTTCAGATAGTCGCCTGCGTCGTGCCAACCGCCGGTCGCGTCGAACGGCTTGCCGTCCCTAGGGCCACCCCGAATGATGCCGTCGTCGAGGTGGCAGGGTTTGCGTAGTGGAGAGGTCTGTGATCCGCACTGTTGAACGCGGAAGAAGTTCTCCATCTTGGGAAACAGGTCGGCGTAGATCGCAAAACCGATGGCAAATGGAGGCGAGAGCGTGCCGTCCGCAAGCCGAATCCGATACCGTCCCGGACGGCGCAAAGCGCTGAAATCCGCAATCCAATCCTGTTGCGTCGCTCTGGAATGGGTATGCTTCGCCGCCGTCAACGTACCTGCATGCCGCAACACCCCTGTTTGCTCTTCGAGGACTTGAAATGTTGGGTTTGCAAGCGCCGTGGCGATGGAAGCCACCGCTCGTTTTGGCTCCTCAGGAAGATATCCAACCTGATTCACATGCACCCAATTGAGCGGAGGTTCGGACGCACCTTTCGCCCATACTGGCGTCGTATAGAGGCCGAATCCTGTCGCCAGTGCTTCCGCTAAAAATCGGCGACGCGGCAGTCTTACTCCGAAAATCTCTTTCTCATGGGACAATACGCAAACTCCTGTTCGAGGCACTCCGGGCACGCTAGGCACGCCGGGCTAAAGCCCGGCGTCCCTCTCATGCTCTTATCCAACCCGTATGACCCAGAACCGAACTGTACTTGGCAAGACCTCTGTAGGATGACGGACCCCTGCAATCATCTTCTCTCTTCCCCTGGAAAAAGGAAGAGAGGGATTTTGGGAACAACATCGGATGATCAGGCAGATAGTCCGGTAAAGCCCCAAAATCCGAATTCAGACAGAAGTGTTATTATCAATTGCGAGGAGATTGAATGATGAAGCGGCCATGCAGGCGTTGCGAGAAAGCCAAAAGGCCGCCGTACCCTCGGAACAGGACGAAACGACCGAATAGACTGCCTTCTTATCCAGCAACATCGACGACGCGGTTCTCTTCCCAACTGGTCTTGGCGGCTTCGATGATCTCCTGGACGGCGAGGCCGTCTTCGCCGCTGGCTTCGATCTCTTCGCGAGGAACGCCGGCTTTGACCTGCTCGATCCAGCGGGCGATCCGTTTGTCGAAGGTCTGGCCGAATCCGGTCATGCCGTTCATGATGCTGTTCTTGATGACGGTCAGCTCCATGCTGCGGCGCGGGTAGAAGGTCAGCTCTTCGAAGCAGTTTTCCAGCACAAAGCGGCCTTCGGTGCCCATGACTTCGCACCGCTCCAGGTTGTGCGCCGGATTGGTGTCGTAGGAGCCGGTCAGATGCCCGATGACGCCGTTCTCAAAGAGGATGTTGACCTGGGCATTGCTCCAGCAGACGCGCTTGCCGTCTGGGCCGTCTTCTTTGGGGGCGCGGTTGAAGAACGCCTGCACTTTGGTCGCCTTGCCGCAGTAGTAGCGCATGATGTCGAGGGAGTGGGGGTGCAGGGCGCGGATATGGAACCAGGGCGAGGTGTCGTTCGGGTTGCCGATCCACATGGTCATGTTGCAGAGCAGAGGGGTGCCGAGTTTGCCGCTCGTGATCCACTCTTTCGCCTGCGCTCCAGGCGGCGTGAACCGATGGTTCAGGTTGATCCCGAAATAGAGGTTCTTCTCCTGTGCGGTCGCGACCATTTCACGCGCGTGCTCGATGTTGTTGCTGATAGGCTTCTCGCCGAGGACGTGCAGACCGGCATGAAGGCACTCCATGACCGGCTTATAGTGGTCGCCGCCGTTATCGGCCCCTGCGGAGCAGACCGAAACCATATTCAACTCTTTGCCGACATCTGCAAGCATCTCCTCGATGCTATACCATTTCTTGACGCCATCACGCGCCGCCGCCTTGTCCGCGCGCTCCTGCTGAATGTCGCAGTAGCCAAGCAGTTCCGTGTCCGCGTGCCGCATGTAGATCGGCCCATGCGTGTTTCCAATGCCGCCACATCCGATGACCGCTACTTTGAGAGCCATGTTCTTTTCTCCTCACCTTCGTGCGCAGAACGTGCGCTTAAATAGATAAACTTCGGGTCGATCAGCCGTTTTCGACATCGACGACGCGCTCTTCTTCCCAACTCTGAATCGCCGCTTCGATGATCTCCTGGACCGCCAGACCGTCTTCGCCGCTCGCCTCGATCTCCGTGCGCGGAACCCCCGCCTGGATCTGGTCGACCCAACGACCGACCCGCCGGGTGATCGTGTCGTCGAAGTTCGGCATGCCTCCGAACAGCGCGTTGGGGACGACGGTCAACTCCATACTGTGGCGCGGATAGAGCGTCAGTTTTTCGTAGCAGTTGTCGATGACGAATCGGCCGTTCGTGCCCATGACCTCCGTGCGTTCCAGGTTCAGGCGGTTGTTCGCATCGTAGGAGCCGGTGAGGTGGCCGATCGCGCCGTTCTCGAACTGCACGTTGATCTGCACGTTGCTCCAGCAGACACGCAGTCCTTCCGGGCCGTCCGCTTTGGGCGCGCGGTTGAAGAAGGCATGCACCTTGACGGCCTTGCCGAGATAGTAGCGCATTACATCCAGGGAATGAGGGTGCAGAGCGCGAATGTGGAACCAGGGCGACTTGTCGGTGGGGTTGTCGATCCAGAGCGTCACATTGGCGAGCAGGGGCGTGCCGAGACGGCCCTCCTCCATCCAGGCTTTGGCCTGTTCGGCCTGCGGGGTGAACCGATGGTTCAGATCCGTGCCGAAGTAGACTCCCCTCTGCGCGGCCTTGGCGACCATCGCGCGGGCCTCCGTCAACTGGTTCGAGAGAGGCTTCTCGCACAGGACATGCTTGCCTGCCCCAAAGCACTGCATGGCAGGGCCGAAGTGGTGAGAGCCGTTCTGTGCGCCTGCGGTGCAGATCGAGACCGCGTCGAACTCTTCTTTCTGCAGGAGCGCGCCCACACTGGTGTAGGCGTGTGCGCCGACCTGCTGGGCGGCGGCTTCGGCCTTCTCTTTGAGCAGATCGCAGACGGCGACGATCTCCACATCCTGCCGTGCACGATAGGCATGAAGATGCAGGGAACCGATGTGTCCGACGCCGATCACGGCGACACGTAAGGACATAAGTCAAACTCTCCTGGCGAGAGAGGACGGTAGCGACCTACT
>JAYUMV010000415.1:0-2330 GCA_043762265.1 Chthonomonadaceae bacterium
GCCTATACGGTCCTGAAAAAGATCGACGAGAGCGGCAAAGTCTTCGTGCTGAACTACCAGCGCAGCTATCAGCCGGAGTTCCTCTATATCAAGCACAAGATCGCGAGCGGGGAAGTCGGGGAAGTGCAGTTCGTGCAGGGCTTGCAGGGGCAGGAGTGGCTGCGCGCCTGCGCCAACTCCTGGCGGCACGATCCCGCCCTGAGCGGGGGAGGGCAGATCAACGACTCCGGGTCGCATATGCTCTCTATCCTGCTCTTTGTCACCGGCCTGACGGTGGATCGCGTCGCCGCCTTCATGGACAACATGACGGTGCCGGTCGATATCAACTCGGCGCTCACCATCGGCTTCGTCGGCGGCGCGCAGGGCAACATCTCCATCGTCGGCAACGCGCCGTCGTTCTATGAAGACATCACGATTTGGTGTTCGAAAGGGGCATTCTACCTGCGCAACGGCAAACTGGAAGAGAGCGATGCCGTGGGTAAGCGCCATTTCCCGGCAGTCGAGGATATGCCGAAGGGCAACAACCCCGACGACAACTTCATCGCCGCCGTTCGCGGCGAGCAGGAGATCGGCTCCCCCGGCATCTGGGGCCTGCGCGTCATGGAGTTGACGGAAGCCGCCTGGAAATCCGCTGCCAACAACGGCGTGGTCGCCCAGGTCGAGCACGTCGGCATCTAATACTACCGCTCACCTAAGGGTCTGTAAAAGTATTACTTCCCGAGCCTTGAGATGTGGCTCGTGTCAAAGTCGGGAGCTTATTCTTTTACAGACCCTAAGGAGCCGCCTGTGGCATGAAAGCCGAGCACAGCGGAGAGAGACGCGGACCGGCAGGAAGACCCTGTCGGTCCGGCTTTTTCTTATCTTCCGGCTTTCACCACCGCGATCCCCTTCCACCCTCCAGCGACCAGTAGGACGGCCAGCAGTCCCAACGCCATGAAGGCCCGAGGCTTCGTCTTGCCCTCTTCCGAAGGCAGTACAGTCCGGGTCTGTTTACTCTGTTCCGCCTCCGCCTGACTTTCCAGGCTCGTGCCTTTCTTGTACAGAAAGGTCATTTGCTTCTTGCCGCTGCGCCACTCTACCGTGACACGAGCATTATTTTCAGCCTCTCTGTCCAGCAGCGCGACGACGTCGAACTCCTCGTCAGGCAATGCGCGAAGCGAAGCGTCTGTCATTTTGTAGTCCAGAGTGGCGTAGACCTGCGGGGTTTTGCTGTCGGACGAGGGATCGTACAACGTTTTCCGAATGGCGGTGGGTACCGAGATCGCACCGACTGCCCGGTAGTTCTTAAAGGCCCAGCGCACCGAGGGCTTCGTGTTATCGAACGCCTCCGCCGTGACCACCTGCATATCGTTGTGCGGCGTTGCGACCACGATATTTCCCGGCAGATAGGCCGCCTTTCCCTGAGAATTTACGGAACCGACAGAGACCTCTCCGAGATACAAATGAGGCTGCACGGTTGTTCGCATTTCTTTGAAAAGCGGCAGAGGGGGTAGATTTCTGCCGACCGCGGGAATATCGACCGTTGGGCCTGTCACAAAGCCATCATCCGCCATGAGAATCTTATTGGTGGCCGAGTAGAAGTACGATTTCCGGCCGTCGAAGAGAAAACATTGCCGGTTCGCACCCTCGGAGAATCCCCAGTAGAACTTTTCGCCCTTGCTGGAAATCGTCGTGATATACTTTCTTTTGGGAACAGGCGTGGGAGGCAACGGTTTGAAATTCTTTATTTGCTCGTCTGCCTGTTCCTGCGTCATCTTTTTCTGCTTGACATACAGGTCCACCGAATCTTTTAAGATCTCCCGCGTGTAGCCGTCACGGGACATCTGTTGCGGGGTGTTCGCAAAGCGCTCTTCGATCCCGAAGGAGAATGTATAATCCCCTGCAAGATCCAGTCTGTTCAGGTCGTCCGCCGCCTTCTGCGCACAGGATGTCTGGCTTTGCATTACGCAGCAGACGATCCCAGGCACAATAAACCATTGCATACGAGTTCTTTTGCCGCCTCTGTACCGTCTCATCGTCGTGCTCCTTTTAGAGGGACGGAGCTGATTACCGATCGCCGGTCCGTCTTCTCTTTTGAGCCGGGTTGATGGAGATCGGTTCAGGGGCGCCCTACCTTAGTACCGCTCCCAGCATTAAAGGGTTGGAAAACGCATCGTGGAATACCGACCCCTGTTTGCTGGGAGGTCTACTTAGGAAGTACAGACGCAGTAGGAATTCGACAACGGCCTGGCACTACGTTTCTCCTCTAATGTTTCGGATATTGCGAATGATGCGAATATGTGGTACATTCCTGATGGAACCCGTTTATCAGGAGAAAGCCATGCCCTCGA
>JAYUMV010000416.1:0-20801 GCA_043762265.1 Chthonomonadaceae bacterium
GCCAATTGCTGTCCGAATCCTGCCCGCCTCACCTGCTTCGAGCGAGAAAGCAAAACCCAGTCCGAGCAGGCAGCCTATCAGCAGCAGCTCGAAGAACTCTCCAATGCGCGTTAAGGTTCATCGAAGAGATCCAATGGGAGTGTTCGTATCCGTTCCGGCGTCTTCAAAGTGCTTCCAATCTACGCGCAGAATTTCATAGTGCAGGTCTGTTCTTTTTTTGGGTCGCGCTTTAGGGTAGATCCCCTGCGTGAGCCATTCTTCCAACCCACTCCACGACTGATATTTGTGGTTACACCTCTCTGAGGAAATCACTTCCAACGTGTCGGGACGTTCTCTGATTCGTTGCTTGAATTCTGTATAAGCACCGGTGCTGTCGCCCAAATCTCTGTTCAAGTAAACAATGAACGTGTCCTCTGCGCGGGCTTGAAGAGAAATACGCTTGACGCAATCCACCCATTTGTCCACTTCTTCAGTGACCCCTGTTTGCTCCCAAAAGTAGGAAAAATAAAAAACGAGTGTGCCTCCCTCTTTCATCGGGCAATCCACTTGCTCGATCCAGTGAGGATTATTGATGTCAGGATAGCATCCTCGAAAATGATCTCCAAAGAGATCATTTTGATTTTTCTGTCTGTTGAAATTCAAGGCGATGTCCGTCATAACAGAATGGATGTCACACCCCAGATAATCAAGCTCAAGCCGTTTTTTTGCAGGTAAACTTTGCTGGAAATCCGCGAGAGCCATACACGCGGTCATCGGACCGCAGCCGACATCAATCATCACAACATCCGAGGGCTTTTGATAGATGTACGGCTCGAAAAATGTCTCATACTCGCGCTCGATCACCTTTTTGTTTCCGTCCAAGTGCATAGGCATATAGATATAACTGTATAACAACGCAAGCGCATGGGTTTCGCAAGGAGTTCGTGCGTACCCCAGTATTTTCATGCGGATATAATGGTCAAACGACGTAAATTCGGTTCTGTTTTGCTGGTAGGCGGCAAGATACTGCTTGACTTCTTGATTGATTTCTTCGTCTTCGCGGAACGGCTTCAACACAATGTCGCGGAACGCTTCCTGATATCCCACTTTGTTCTCCTGCTGCCACTTCTCCGAGATGTCGAGCAGCCTATAAACCTTCACCTGAATGTTGGGCAGCGGCAAGGACTCGTGTAAAACCCACACTTTGGCAAATCGCTGCCCTGATGCAAGGTTATTCATTCCAACGCAAGTGTCCTGCTTCCATCAGCCAATTTCCGCCTCAGGATTTTAGCTCATGGTTTCAATCCCGTGAGCCCAAACTCTTCTGGCACGGGACCGCAATCCGTAAAGGATTTGTGACTGGGTATGTGGAACCGTCTCTCTGTCAGGCAGGTCCAGGGAATGGCGAGTAGAAGTGGGCGGGAGGATGCGACTATGGTCGGAGCAGTTGCGACGGCGGCAAAAACACTGGAGACGGCGCGGCGTTTGCAGACGCGGGCGCGTCTGACAGCGCAGAGGTTTGCCGTGTTGTGGCGTGCAGGGTTCTTCCTGATCGTTGCCTTCGCGCTGGATATGGTCCTGCCCTGGCCCGCTCTGGTGCGCGGTCTATTTCTGATCGCGTGGGTCGGAGGAATCGGCTTCGGATTGCTGCGCTCGTGGCGACAGGAGCGACGGGCCAGGCCGCGTGAGGAACAGGTCGCACGGGAGATCGAGAGACTGCACCCGGACCTCGACAACGCGCTCATCCATGCGGTGCAGTTCGGTTCGCAAGCGGATCTGACCGGGCCACAGGCGGACTTGATCCGCCGCGAACTGGCCCGTGCGGAGACCGAGGCGGCGCATCTCTCTCCGCAGACGGCCGTCGCCTCCCATGCGCCCGTCAAGCGCCAGCGGCTCTATGCGATGCTGGTAGCCGGATTCCTGCTGCTGACCGCCGTGCTCACTCCCCGCATTTTTCGCTTTGAACTCCCACGCTTCTTCGCTCCCTGGCTCGATACGCCGCCGTTCACGCTCACCGATTTCAGCGTCATGCCCTCAGGCGCCACCGTGCGTTCTGGGGAGAGCCTGGTGATCCGCGTGAATGTGGGAGGCTGGCTGCCGCGACGGTTGGAGCTGATGACCGGCAACGGCAAGACGATGCAGCCGACCGCGCTGACCGCCACCGGAGACGGAACCTATGTCGCGCAGCTCGACCGCCTGACGCAGGACACTTCCTATTTTGTCTCCGCCGATACGGGCCGCAGTCCGCGCTACGTCCTCCATGTCAATACCGCCCCTCAACTCCACAAGTTGACCCTGATCCTGCATCCCCCGGCCTATGCGAAGCAGCCCGATAAGACAGTCGAGGTGGCCGCAGAAGGCGAAATCGCTGGGCTCGCTGGCACGCAGGTCTCGATCGATCTGGAGAGCGACAGGCCGATCTCCGACGCGCAGTTCGACATCGTCCGCCAGGGAATGCCGCCTCTGCATCTGCACCTGGTGCCGCAAACAGGCACGCCTACCCATGCGACCGGCAGTTTCCCGATAGAGCGCGACGGCGATTTCCATCTCCACCTGACCGGCACCCCGTCCGAGGGCAGCTTGCAGACGCCCGACGCTGCCAAAGGCAAGATCAGCCTGGTGCGCGATGAGACCCCTCTCGTCACCATCGTCACGCCGGGGCAGAACGTCGTCGCGAAACCGGACATGACCGTGCCATTGAAAGTGGAAGCGGAGGACGACATCGCCCTGCAGCGCCTGGAGATTCACCGCGTTTTCAACAAAGGCAAGGATCAGGCCGAGACCATCAATCTGCCCACCCGGCCCAAGCAGTATGTCCACTCCGGCTCCTTCGACCTGAAAGCGATGCATGCCAAACCGGGCGATGTGATCGAATACTACGCCACGGCCTACGACAACGATCCGCAGGGCATCCATAACACCAACTCCGAGCGGTACTGGATCTGGGTGGTCTCGGAAGAAGACTACCGGAAGGTGCTGGAACAGCAGCGCGGCCCGAGCCAGATGATCGCCCAGTACCGCCAACTGACCGACGCCTTGCAGCAGTTGAGCGAACAGCAGGCCGAACTGGCAAAACAGATGGCCGCACTGGCGGAAAAGGCGAAGCGGCTCTCACCCAACGATAAGAAGGGCCAGGAGGCGCTCCAGAAACAGGTGGACGCTCTGCGCAAGCAGCAGAAGGAGCTGCAGGACCAGGCGAAACAACTGGCGCAGCAGATGCACGAACTCGCCCAGCAGAAACCGCAGTACGACGTGGAGAAGAGCCTGCAAAAAGAGATGGAGCAGATGGCGCAGGCCGTTGAGAAGGCGCAAGAGCAGATGCAGTCGGCGCAGAGCAGTGCGTCGTCGCCCTCGGCCATGTCGAAAGCGGCGCAGGACGCCGCGCAGAAGCTGCAAAAGGCGGTAGGCGCTCAAGCGCCGCCGACCGAGAAGATGCTGCAAGCGCTCGAAAAGGTCGCCCCGCTCTACGACGATCTGGAGGCGCTCCAGGCCCTGACAGACCAGCAGAAGCAGTTGGCGCAACAGATCCAGCAGTTGGAGCAGGTCCAGAAATTCCAGGGAAGCGTCAAAAATCAAGATCCGTTTACGCAGTCCCGCCTGAAATCGCTGGCTGATCAGCAGGCGCAGAATCATGACGAATTGAACCGCATCCAGCAGAACCTGCGCGACCATGCCGCGGACGCGCAGTCCGTCGCCCCCGAGGCCGCACGCACTGCCAACCAGATCGCGGACGCCATAAGAGCGATGAATATCGGGCAGAAGATGCAGGGCGCGCAGCAGTCGCTCCAGCAGAGCGATGCCAAAGAGGGCGCAAGCCAGGCCGAGGCCGCGCGACAGGCGCTCGAAAGCCTTTTGGCGAAACTCAAACAGGGCGAAGGCGAGTGCAAAGGCTCCTGCGACAAGATCGGCCTCGGGCTCGGCAAAGGTTCCGGCAAGGGGCAAGGCTCCGGCATCGGCAACACGCTGGCGCAGATGGGGCAACGCATGGCGCAGGGCCGTGGGAAGGGACGGGGCAAGGGCAGCGGTAATGGGCAGGGACAGGGTCAGGGGAACAGTGCGTCGAACGGCTATCAAGCGCCTCAGCCCGGCTCTCGCCCCGGCGATCCCAGCCGCAGCGGAGCGCAGAACGGCGATGCGCAGACGGCCACGGCGATGTCCCTATCGCAGGCAGCCCCTTCCGGAAGCCGATCGAAATCGAACGCCAAAGGTGGCCCCCGCGCCACTCCGCTCACCTCCTTTAGCAAAGACAATTCCGAGAAGCCGGAAGCCGATTCGACCCAACCGGCGGCCAAAGCGAGCGACAAAGATTCCGCCCGCTATCCGACCGAATACCGTCGGCTCGTCCGCGACTACTTCAAATCGGTCGCTGGGGGAAAATAGAGCGCCGCAAGCGCGTACCACAAGAGAGTTAGGAGATCCGTTGATAGAGATAGATATCGAATTCGTGAAGGCCATTGCCCTGGAGGCGGGCCAGAATGCGCTGGGGATGCTCGGCGACATCAAGCCGGAGTTCAAAGCCGACAACAGCTATGTCACCCACATCGACCGGCAGACCGAAAAATTCATTCAGGCCAGACTGTCCGCCAGATACCCAGACTTCGCCTTTCAGGGCGAAGAGTACGGTCGGTTCGGCAGCGAAGCCGGGCCGTTGTGGGCCGTGGATCCGATCGATGGCACGACCAATATGGTCTTCGGCCTTCCGATCTGGGGCGTCTCTATCGGCCTGGTCGCAGAGGGCAAGGCGGTCGCGGGCGTGTTCTATATCCCTCGCACCGGCGAGATGTTCTGGGGGGAACTCGGCAAGGGGTCTTACTGCAACGGAGTCCGGCTGGATGCGCGGGACCGCGACGATCTACACCACGAAGACACTCTGGGATTCACCAGCACCGCGATCAAGACGCTCGACCTCACGCCTCTGACCGGTAGGATCCGGTGTCTCGGCAGCATCGCTGCCGAAGTCGCCTATACAGCCAACGGCTCGTTCTGCAGCCATGTCGGCATTAACGAGGGCGCGAACGACCTGGCGGCGGTGCTCTGCATCGCGCAGGAGGCTGGCTGCGTCGCCGCCTATCTCACCGGAGAGCCGCTCGACATGGCCGAGATCGTGCGCGAAGGCCGGACTCGCGCCGCGTTCGTCGTCGCCCCTCCTCGCATGACCGAATATATCCAGGCGAAAGTCCGCCTCCGCCCCGGAGCACAACACATCGTATGAAAGCCCCCGAACCGATGACAGCCTCCTCAGAAGAGAAGTCCGACAACAACCCGTACCACAAGACTGCGCAGTACTACGAGCGCAAACTGAACCTGCCTATCATCCGCAGTATTCGGCGCGGCGAATCGACCCGGATCTACGCCAGTTTCAACGAACTGATTCGTTCCGACGATACTGTGCTGGAGATCGGCTGCGGCACCGGCTACTACACCCGCGATCTGATCAAACGGGCAAAGCGCGTAATCGCCCTCGACGATTCAGAGTCGATGCTGAATATCATCCGCAACCGCCTGAGCGCCGAAGAGGTCGCGCGCATGGCGTTCGTCCGCTCCGAGGCGACCCGTTTCACGCCGGAAGAGCCCATCGACGTGGTCGTCCATATCGGCGTCCTCGACTATGTGCCCGACTGGCAGGCGTTTCTCGACCACTCCCTCACCCACGCCCGCCGTGCCGTGATCTTCACTTGCCCCTCCAACGGGCTCTGCGGCCAGATGTTCCATCTGCTCTCCAAGTGGGAAGGCGTCGATATACAGCGTTACACCCGCCGCCAACTCGAAGACTTCCTACAGGAAAAATACCCCGACTGGCGCTGTGAAATCCATCGTGTCGGCATCAACAGCGGCTGGACCGGCGGCAGCACCTGGGTCTGCACCTTGAAACGCGGGTGAGGACAGAGCAGGAAGACAGGAAGGAAGGAATACAGGAAAGAGGAGTAGGCTATGGTTGCTGAGCGCAGACATCCCTTTATTTCCCCGCAGGCTTACCTCCATCTGGAACGTCAGGCAGAGGTTAAGAGCGAGTACATCAACGGCCAGATCTACGCGATGGCTGGCGCATCACGTCGGCATAACCGGATCACATTCAATGTCGCCGCGCTGATCCATGCACAGTTGCGAAACGGACCATGTGAAGGGTTTGCCAACGATATGCGCGTCAAGATCGCTGCCGCGAACGTCTACACGTACCCGGATATTGTAGTCGCCTGCGGAGAAGCCGAATATGAGGATGCGGAACTCGATACGCTTTTGGAACCGACGCTGATTATCGAAGTCCTCTCCGATACGACGGAGAAATACGACCGAGGTAAAAAATCTTCCTACTACCAGCAGATTGAATCGCTTCAGGAATACGTCTTGATCTCTCAGGACGTGGCGCGTATCGAGTGCTACACCAGACTGGCAGACCATCGCTGGATGCTTACTCCCGTGATAACGTTGGAAGCCGACGTGTCCTTAGCATCCATCGGCTGTGTGCTTCCCCTGGCAGATATTTACGCACGCGTTCAATTCGAGGTCGAAGAGGCAGCGGAGCCCTCCGAAGACGCTTAGGAGTTCCCAACCAACTGATCTACGAAGGGCCAGGGGGAACAATCGTTACCATGATGCATCATGCGTTTGCGCAGACGCAGCCTGCTTTCTCTATAGAAGCTTTGGGAAGGGGGCGGTGATAAAGTTTGCGAGGTCGGACATGAATTTCGGTAGAGCGGAGTTGTCCAGATAGATCGCGTGTCCGCTCTTGTACATCTCCGTCCGGATGTTGGCCCGCAAACTGGCATCCAGGCCCATGTGGGCCAGGGTATGCACGGTTTCTCGATAGGGCGTTGTCAGATCGAAATATCCGGAGGCGACCAGGACTCGCATGCGCGGATTTTTCGTTATCGCATTGCGGAGGGCTTCGGCGCGTTCCGGATAGCCCTGTCCGCTCCCGCCCCAATCCCACGCGTCATTCGCCTCTTTATTGAACAAGCAGTACTCTCTCTCGCTTTCGATTCCGAGTTCGGTTCTCAGATAGAAGTTGATGGCCGCTGTCAACATCGGCCCGGTCGGCAGCCGTAAAGGATCGAAATCCGGTGTCTCCGATTCTGCCCGCGCATCGATCGTTTTACTGCGGCTATCGAGCCGACCCACCGAACGGTGCTCCTCCCGCAACAACTCCTTGCAGAAATGGTCACGGCCGACACGCAGGTCATTACGGTCCAGATAGCCTTCACTCAGCCCGGTATAGCGGGCCAATTTTGCCAGAATCTGCCGTCGCTCGTCGGCAGGAAGATCCGCTCCTTGGAGCAAGGCGACGACATATGCGGTCGCAGCCCAGGATTCTGATTCTCGGATAGCAGTCGGCAAGTCTTCCGACAAATCCTCCGGCAGGCGGCGGTGATACCAGGCGGTCGCTGTATATGTTGGCAGGGCCAAAACATAAGGAAGATCGTGCCCCCGTCGTGCATCCCCGGTCAACCAGTCAAGTCCAGGCGAGACCAGAACGATTCCGGCGAGGCCCATCCCGAGACCCAGCAGATGATCGGCAAGCCCTGCGGCGCGTGCGGTTCCATAGCTGGTGCCCAGCAGATAGAGTGGCGAAAACCAGCGATGGTTTCGCGACAGATATGCCCGAATGAACTCCCCTATCGCCTCGGTGTCCTGCTGAAGGCCCCAGTATTCCCGCTCCGTATCCGGCTGAGCCACCTCGCTAAAACCGGTTCCGATAGGATCGATAAAGACCAGATCCGCCTGAGGGAGGAGCGTGTACGGATTCTCCACGATCTCATAAGGCGGCCCAGCGCTCTGTCCTTCCTGCTTCAATCTCACCCGTTTCGGTCCGAGCGCCCCAAGATGCAGGAGTGTCGAGGCAAGACCGGGTCCGCCACTGAAGGCGAACAGGAGGGGGCGAGCAACTTGCTTCTCGTCCCCCTGATCGTCGATGCCAGCAGTGTAGGCCGTAAAGAAGAGATGCGCTCCGATCTCTCCCTTTCCATTCAGAATTGGCATTCGCTCGGTCGTTACCGTGTAAGTGCCGATTTCAGGAGTGCTCGGAACTTGCTTTTGACTCCCGTACCGTGAGGACATTTCCGTTCTCCCTTTCCGGCAGCGCGGCTATTTCGTCACGATTGCCAACAGGTCGTGCAGCAGCACCGTGGCGACGGGATCCGTGCCGAGGTTGGGCAGGAGATCGAAAGTAGTGATGACGAGTTCGCCCTTGCCGATCGGCAGGCGAACGACAAGCGCCGCAGGGTTACGCAGCCAGCCGAGAAACAGGCCGGAAACGATGGTATCCGCCAATGGTCCGGTGATGACCCATTTCGGAACGACGCTCTTATACTCGAAATCGAAGTGAGCGACATCGGGGAGAGTCGGGAAAAGGCTATTGTCGAACCAGATTTTGGAGGAACACCAGTCTCCCCACCAGCCGTTGAGGTCGCGATCCGACAGGCCGAAGCCGAGGCCACTTGCCAGCGTCAGGCTCTTCGGCTGGCTGGCGAGCAGTACGGCTTTGCCGCCTGCCTGCACCCAGTAGGCCAGTTCGTCATCCCATTTGGTGGCGAGTACGGGAGCGTCAGGTGAGGATCCTAGGATGAAGCCGAGGGAAGTGAGCGTTGTGGGAAGATCGCTGACGGTCGCGAGGGGATCGTGCAGACGCAGATTCGCGCCCTGTCCGAAAGTCTGAAGGGCGGCGGGTACGAAGACGACGTTCTGTGTGTTCCGAGCCCTCTCTTTGCCGCTCGCATCGCGCAGGATCAGGCGCAGCGTGACTTTCGTGGCGATCTCTACCGAGGGCGCCGTAAAGACGATTTGACCGAGGGCGTACGAACCAAACGCGGGCTCCTCTCCATCCAACGAGACAGGCAGGATGCCATGCAGGGCTTCCAGGTCCGGGTGCGGCGTCCCGCCTTCCCGGCTTTGAGTCTTTTCGACCTCCCAGGAGACGGATCCGCCTGCAACAGCGCAGCCGGAAAAACAGGAGAACGTGAGCGCGATGGTGGCATGCTCTCCGACCCAGAAGGCGGTACGGGGAGCGAGCCGGGGGATCAGGATGTCCTGCGCCTGCACATCGGAGAGGCGGTGATGGAACACCTTCGGGTTTCTGCCCATGTCGAGCAGGCCGTTGCACTCCCAGTTCAGGTCGGTGAACTCCGTGATGACATAGCCCGCCAGCTCCGAATGGCGGCGCATCTCCTCGATCTCCCATTTAAGGGAGATCCACTCCTGCTCCTGCGAGGCCACGGCCAGAGCGTCATAGTTACTGTACGCTCGATCCAGACCCTGGCCCTCGAACCGCTCCAAAACCAGTTCTGGGCGCACCGGGCCGGTCCCGGTCTTAAACCAATAGGGTTCTCCGCCTTCCGCTTCCAGCACATTTTCCAGGATTGGCAGCCCCCAGTTGCCAAACTCGGAGAGGATCACCGGCTCTGTACGTTTGTACTCGGCGTCTCCGTAGTTGGAGTGCGTGCCTCCCTCGCGGTGGGCGAAGGCTGCGACCCAGCGGGCGAAATCGTCAGCATGATCCGGGATATTGTAGTAGATATGGTAATCATCCAGGTCCGTGGCGAGATGGTAGTTGGGATGGCAGGCGGAGTTGTCTACGATCAGCCAGTCGGGGAAGGCAGCTTTGGCGCGGTGGTAGGTGTCGCGCAGCCAGAGGCGCTGCTCAGGATCGTACAGACTGATGCCCCAGGACTCGTTGATGATGGTCAGCACGATGATGCAGGGATGGTTGGCGTCGCGGTCCCACATCGCCTGCCACGTCTCCCAGGCGCGCTCTCGAAAGGCCGTAGAGAGGTGGTCTCCGTTTGGCAGTTCGTACCAGACGAGCAGGCCGAGTTCGTCGCAAAGTTCCAGGTAGGCTTCGGTCGGGACTTTGATATGGCAGCGCATCAGGTTGAGCCCCATCTCCTTGGCCTTGACGAACTGGTCGCGCAGATACTCCCGCGACGGCGGCGTGTAGAGGGTCTGCGGATAGAACGCCTGGTCCAGCGCACCGACCAGGAAGATCGGACGATGATTGAGCCAGACGACGCCGTTGCGGGTCTCTACCTTCCGCATGCCGAAGCGTGTGGTCAGGGTGTCGTGGACAGTATCGCCTTCTTCCAGGGTGACCGTGACCGTGTAGAGGTGAGGCGTTTCCGGGGACCAGAGCAGCGCGTCACGTACGTCGAATCGAGTGGTCAGGTTCCAGTGATCGCCGTCCTGAGTCGTCTGCCCTTCCAGGGGGAGTTCGATCTCCGACACAATCTCCGCTTCCTGGGACGACGTAAGGGCGAGGCGGACCTGCCAGTTCGGGCCAAGGGTAGTTGGCAGACCAGTGAGGGTCAGTTTCGCGGTGGCCGTACCGGCATCGATGTCGGGGTGGAAAGCTGCCCGCACGATATGAACCATCGCGCGCGCCTCTACCTGAACGCTCTGCCAGATGCCGCCGACGCTCGTGTACCAGCTCTGCTTGCCGTGCGGAATCTCGGCGAACTTGAGCCGCGTGCCGTCCGGCAGCGTGGCGTCCGCATCCTTCGCCGCATCCGTCACGCGCACCCGCACCGTCTGCACTGCGTCGGGGCCAACGCCGTGCAGAGCATGGTCGATGGCGAAAGCGAACGGCGTGTATCCGCCCTCATGCGTCCCGACGAGTGTGTCGTTGATCCAGACCTCCGCAAAGTAGTCCACGGCTCCAAATTGGATCAGCACGCGTTTGCCTGTGAACTCCACAGGAACGGTAAACGTGCGCGCATAGATCGCGGTTCCGGCCTTACCGCGCAGATCGGGCCGCTGCACTTCCCAGGGGGCAGGCACTAATATCGCCTGCGGAGTCTCACCCTCAAACTGAAACGACCACTCGCCATCGAGCGAGAACGAAATACGCTCGGGACTGAAAACACTCATTATTTTTGTCTCTTCCTGGTAGGTTGTAATTGCGATTCGACTTAGGCGTGTCGGGAATGGAGAACGAGAAAGACCAAAGCTGCTCCCAGAATCAACCCGACGTAGAGGAGTGCGAAAGCTTCGCTGCGTTCATAGCGGAAACGCCGCCAGTTCATGCCGATCACCACTGCGGTGATTGGGACTAAGGCTGGCAGTGCCGGTCCTCCTAGGAAGACCACCGCCATATAGAGAAACAGAGTAACAAAGAGCACCTGGAATGTTTGCCGTGATGGGACGTCAAAGCGCGCAAAGCAGGCGAAGAACACGGCGATAAAGAGGAAATCGGCAAAACCGATGTTTAAAACGAAGGGGGCTGCTCCGTTTTTCGGCTGCATGGTAGGCAGTTGTGCGGTGAGGGCGCTCATTGCGACTCTGGCCACAGTGCTTTTTCCACTGATCGCGGTATCCACCACGCCGCCCCCGAACACGGTATACAGGTCTACCATCGCCAGCGCCACGCCCATCGGCAACAGGAGTTTGAACTCACGCACCAGACGAGAAATGGCGACCCCTAAGCTGGCGGCGAGCCAGATCAGGGTCAGCGTATCCAGGCCGCTGACCGCGCGATACCGCATCGTATAAGCCTTCCAATACGGGAGCAAGGTCCCCCAGCCGGGCCAGGCAGGATTCAGATGCACGAGTAAGGGAACTACTGTCGGCAATACCAGCAGCAGGGACAGGGTGAGATTGAGAGCGATGGCGCGTGGAGAACGGATGGCTCGTGCCATGCATACCGTAAATAGCAGGATCAGGAGTAGCGAGACCAGCGTTGTGAGCGCTACCAGAGCCAGGGAGCCGGAAGGGATGGCGCGAACCATAGGCCAGAAGAGCAGATCGAGACCGCCGATTGCCAGCGCCATCAGCCCATCTCGGCCGATCAAAATGGGAGCTTGTATTGCCGAGGATACGGGGGTCTCTCCCGACACTTCAGGTGGGTGGAGAGGTTGGCTATGAGAGGAGGCGGTTGGGCTCTCCGGAGGCAACTGTTCCATACGGATGATTCGATTCCTGTCGAGCAGGCGACAAATTGGGACGATCCAGCCCGACAAACAGGGTAAAATAGGGTTGGCGAGGGTCTACCCTTTGACAAATGCCCGCGTCCTATTATATAATAGGTTGTGGCGGTCGTCAAGTGCGTCCGCTCCTCTACGTCAAATCAGCTACATTACGCGCGCGGCCTCGAAGAAGAGCCGTCGCTTTCGCGGAGAAGCCTTGCATGGTGGTGTCCGGCGCGCGTCCACCTCTGTTCCTTCCCTGACACAACCTTACCACCTTCCGATGCCATGGTTCTGTCGGTTTGTCGCTCTCGCCCCGGCCCATTCCTGTTCGGCTGCCATCTATAGAAACCCTGTGTTTCCCGCAAGTTTGTGTCGGAATCCCGCTCCGTTGTACCGGAGAGGGAGGCTGTTTCCGGCCTGTTCCGCCAACCGCAGTACCGCCTTTAGTCCATTTCGATAATGGATTAGGAAGAGGATAAAACCGTGAGTGAAAAACCGCTTCGCCTTGTGATTGCCGACGACGAACCTATCATACGGCTCGACCTCAAAAAGATGCTGGAGTCCTGCGGCTACGATGTCGTCGGGGAAGCCGGTGACGGCGCGCGTGCCGTCGAGCTGGCGCGAACCCTGAAGCCGGATGTCGTGATGCTCGATGTCAAGATGCCCGAAATGGACGGGATCGACGCTGCTCGGATCATTACAGAAGAGAAGATCGCGCCGGTTCTGCTGCTGACCGCCTACAGCCAGATCGATCTGGTGAACCGCGCGAAAGATGCAGGGGTCTACTCCTACCTGGTCAAGCCCTTCAAAGAGGGCGATCTGATGCCCCAGATCGAGGTCGCCGTCGCCCGCTGGGAGGCTTTCCTCAAGATCGAAGAGCAGGCCAATGACCTGGAGGACAAGCTGGAGACCCGTAAAGCCGTCGATCGCGCCAAAGGGATTCTGATGGATCAGTACGGCTTGAAAGAGCAGGAGGCGTTTCGGCGCATTCAGGTGCAGAGCATGAACACGCGCAAGTCGATGCGCGAAATCGCCGAAGCCATCATCATCGCGCACAACGTCTGATCCAGCCAATGTCTGACTCATCCAATTCCTGATCCGTCAGCGAGAAGAGAAACTGCCATGAGAGCCAAATACACGCGTATCCGCAGCCCCTGGCGCACCCGCCGTCTCTCCGTCGCGATGCGGCGCAGCGACGATCCCGATGTCGCTATCTTACAAGAAGAACTCGATGCCCGGGATCGTCAGATCCGCTCCCTAAACCTGGAGATGGAGCAGTTACGCGGCGAACTGGAAGAGAAGCGTGGGGAGGCGGAGGCGCTGCGGCGCGTCAGTGAAGCGACTGCGTCTGCATTCGACCACGAGGAGATGCTCAAAGTCACCGCAGACATTGCCGTGCAGATCACCGGAACGGATTCCTGCCAGGTCTATCTTTTCGATTCGTCGAAAGAGGTACTGGTGCTGCGCGCAGCGGACGAGACGTTGGCTAATATGGTCGGCAAAGTCCGGCTCAAACTCGGCGAGGGCATCACAGGTTGGGTGGCGAAAGAGCGGCGGCCAGTTTCGGTGAGTCACGAGGCGTGGAAAGATCATCGCTTCAAGTTCTTCCCGGAGATGCACGAGGGCGAATACTCCAGCATGCTCTCCGTGCCGCTGGTGACGCGCGGGGAGATCCTCGGGGTCATCAACGTGCGCACCCGCCGCCCGCATGAGTACACGAAGAATCAGGTGCGTCTGCTCTCCGGCATTGCCAATCAGGTCGCGGGCGCTATCGAGCGGTCGCGGCGCTTCCGGCAGTTGGAGCGACATGCGGTTCAGTTGCACAACCTCTCGGAGGTCAGTCAGGCGATCACCTCCAATATGTATCTGGATGAGCTGCTGCAACTCTTCGTGACGATGACGGCCAGTACCATGCACTACAAGATCTGCACGGTCATGCTGGCAGATCCGGTGAAAGGCGAGTTAGTACTCAAGGCGACTCAAGCGGACAGCCACGAGTACGTCAAGAAACCCAACCTGAAGTTCGGCGAAAGCGTCTCCGGGCGCGCCTTCACGGAAAAGCGCGCGGTGACGGAGTCGGACGTGCAGCAGGCCGCCGACTACAGTTTCCCAGACATCGCGCAGCGGGCTGGCATCCGCTCCATCGCCAGCATTCCGATGATGATCAAGGGAGAGGCGATCGGCGTTCTGAACTGCTACACCGAGAAGGTCCACCACTTCCCCAAAGAAGAGCTTTTGATCCTGCAAGCCCTGGCGACCCAGGCGGCGCTCGCCATCGAGCACGCCAAGCTGATGGTGAAATCAGCGGTCATCCAGGAGATGCACCACCGCATCAAGAACAACCTTCAGCAGATCGTCAGCCTCATCCGACTTGAGATGCGGTACAGCCAGTATAAAACGGTCGAACAGGCGCTGAACGACACGCTCAGCCGCATTCTGGCGATCTCCAACGTCCATGAACTCCTGACGCGCGACGACCTGGATACCGTGAGTGTCAAGCGGGTTTCGGAGAGCCTGCTGGCGGCGACGCAGCAGAGTGTCGTCCCACCGGATAAGAAGGTTCACATGAGCGTGGAGGGCGACGAGTTCGTGCTGCCCCTCCACCAGGCCACTTCCATGTCTCTGGTGCTGAACGAACTGGTTCAGAACGCGGTCGAGCACGGATTTAAGACCCTGGACGAAGGCCGCATTCATATTCAGTTGACGGCAGGCGAAACGGAGATGCGCGTGACCGTCAGCAACGACGGCGCACAGCTTCCTTCCGGCTTTACCCCCCGCAACTCCGACAGCCTGGGCCTGAGCATCGTTGAAACGCTTGTACGGGGCGACTTACAAGGCGTCTTCACCCTGGAAAACGACCCGGACGGCACCGGCATTCTCGCCATCGTCTCCTTTCCCCGCTAACGCCAAGTCTCGACAAGCGGGCTCCTCAGTAGGGGAATGTGAAACTATGGCGGCAAGCGCAGCAGAGGCTTTCCGTTGCAGGAAACGGCTCAAGTCCCGTTTCCTGTGCAATGTTTCCTAGAAATCGTTCTCGTCTCGGGCGCGTTTCCTGGGTTTGGGGCGCGCTTCATCCGCGCTGTTGTCTTGTGTCGAGGCAAGGTATGTGTAGGCGGATGTCCCGCTGGGAGGGAGATCGAAGATCCCAGCGCTGTGCAAAGAGTAGGCTATGATCTCGTTGAGTTTCTGAGGGTCCGCACGGTCCATATCGCTCCAGTCGAGCGCCAGCGACCGCTCTGTCCAGAGCCGTGCCGTGCCGCGCAGAAAGCGGATCGGCGGATTCATCTGATCGATCGGTATACGGTTGGGCACCGTCGCATAGGGTGTCAGATCCGGCATGTCGGAGAAGCAGTAGGCGAGGGGCGGCGTCAGCGCATCGAAGCGGTTCATCGCATCGAGTCCGAGCATCATTTCGATAGAGCGTACCATCGACACCGTGTTGCAAAGTTCGTGATCGACAAATTTGCGCCGCGTATAGGGGCTGAGCGCGAAGTAGGCGGTACGATGGCCATCTACATGGTCCTGACCGAACTGCGCATCGTCCTCAATGACGAAGATACAGGTGTTCTTCCACTGCGGGCTATGCGAGACCGCGTCCACTACCCGCCCGAGAGCCAGATCGTTGTCGGCGACCATGCACTGCGGCTGCGGATATTGGGGATTTCGCCCCTCCGTGTGATCGCAGGGCAGCGTGAGAAACATCAGGTTTGGCACCCGATCCGCCTTACTGAACTTGAGATATTCGTCGATAAATACATCGGCGCGCTGCTGGTCGCTCTGCAACAGAGGCCACTGCAAAACACGCCGGTTGATATAGGGGCGAAGTCCGGCGATCCGTGTTCCCGAGCGCGGCTCGATCGCATGTCTGCCGCTGATTCGGTCCGTCCAGACATCCATCCAACTCTTCACATGGGGGGTAAAGGACGAGAGACGCGCATCACAGAATTCGCCGTAGTTCCGGATCGTGCGTCCCTTCTTGAGGGCACTATCCCAGAGGCAGCCGCTACTGGCGATCGACATGGCGCAGTCGCCGCCGAACGCGTAGGTCCGATAGCCAGTATAGAAATGCTCCATATAGTCGTTCGCCAACGCCTGCGTACACCATTGATGCCCGTCCGCGCTATTGGTTCCCGAAGCATAGGCATTATCGAACAGGGTGAACTGCCGGGCGAGCGCATGATGGTTCGGGGTGACGGTCTCTCCCAGCAGGCAAAGGCTCGGATCCCCGTTGCCCTGGGGCATGTCTCCAAAGACCTCATCGTAGGACCGATTCTCTTTGATGATATAGAGGACATGCTTGATCGCGCCGTTGTAGACCGCCAGATGGGGATGCAGGGCGCTGCGGTCCCGGTTCCAACCGTTGTCGGCGGCCACTTTGGCTGTCGTAGCAGTCAGATCGGTGGAAAGGTCCAGCGAGGAGACGGTGCCCTGAAAATCGTGGGCGTTGCCTGGAAGGCCCCTCAGCGTGCGTTGCACGGAACCGTTGCCCTTGGTGTTCAGCACAAAGACATGGTGAGTTGCCTTACTGAGAGCAATGGCAATGGGATAAAAACCCGCAGGTCGAAATCCAAGTACCCTGCCCTCTTCCAGATCGACCTCGCATACCGCGTTGTCACCGCCGTTGCAGACATAAGCGATGCCTTCGTGGATCACCAACGCGCAGGGCATGCTGCCGAAGAGTCTCATCGCGCCCCAGTGGAGCGGAATGGTGCGAACGACAGCCTGCTCTTTCAGGTCGATATCCGAGAGATTGTCGCTTCCTGCGTTCGTGATATACGCGTGACCATTCTCGATCGCAATGGCGGTCGGATGCAGTCCGACTTTCAAGCGTTTCGTCTCTGCACGGTCGCGTCGGATCAGGCAGACTGTTCCCGAGGCCGCGACACCACGCGGATCTACGACAATGAGCGCGCTGCCGCTATTCGCCTGCTCATCCTCGTCTTTGGTCTCCCGACCACCCCAGTTGGTCACGATCAGAGTCTTCTCGTCCTCGCTTAACTTCACCTCGAACGGCAGGTTCTCCACCGGATATTCGCGGACCCACTGCTTCGTATTTAGATCGATCTCTGCCACGGCGTTGCGATCGGCGGCGGCCACGAACAGATGCAGTCCATCCCGTGTGATCGCCATTCCGCCCGGTCGCGGATTCCGAGGTGCGCCGAGCGGGGTCACCAGAATTTGAGCCCCCATCATCAGACGCTGCCCTTGCAGATTCAACTCCTGAATCCACCCATCGGCCATACTGACGTAGAGATGGTTGCCGTCCGGCGACCATTGGATGCCTCGAAAGCCCGCTCCATGTCTTAACTGCACGGTGGATTCCGGAATCACCCCTCCTCGGGGCGAAATCAGCATCACGCTGGTCTGGTTCAGGACGGCCAACAGTAATTTGGTGGGATGTATGGCCAGATCGATCGGGCGACCGGCGAAGGCGATCGCCCCTGGTTCGATCCGCTGAACGGTCGAAACGAGAAAGCTGCCGTCGGCCTGCTTGCCCACATGGAGTTCGCCGCGCTGATGGTAGCCGTAGGCAAGCCCTGTCATAAGGAGCAACACTGCCAATAAGACCACAATCCTGCGTTTCCCGGCGCTGCAACGCGACCGGGGAGATGATGAGGAGAGACGATTCATTAAGGCTCCAGAGCGGGAGAGACGTAATGGAAAAGCAGGAAAGTTCGGCTAAAACGTCATGGTTCCGGGCAGATCCAGAAATTCTATACGCATTATACCACCAACGCAGGCATTCGGTTCTGCCTTGACGCTGTCGCCTGCCAGGGGCTATAATGACACGGGTACGGTAGAGATGTGGCGCGATGGCGAGAGGCAGGATAACGTGGCGGAACAGCCCGTGGCAGAAAAAGTTTTCGATACGCTCCTCATCGGAGGCATTGTGCTGGACGGAACGGGCGCAGCCGGAATTCGTGCCGACATTGGCCTGCGCGGCGACCGGATCGCGACGGTCGGTGACCTCTCGCAGGCGCAGGCAGGTGTCCGTATCGATGCCACCGGCCTGCATATTGCGCCCGGCTTCATCGACATCCATACGCATTCCGATGTGTCGATCGGCTGGGACACCGGCCAGGCCAGCGCCCTGGCGATGGGCGTCACCACGCAGGTCGTCGGGAACTGCGGGCTCTCCCTGGGCTTCGCGACCGACGGCCCGAACTTCGCCTTCGAAAAACGCTGGCTTGCTCCCCACGGCGCACGTATCCGCTGGAACACCTTCGACGAGCATCTGCGCCAGATCGAGGCCAATGGCCTCGCCACCCATTTTATCCCCCTCGCCGGTCACGGCACTCTGCGCAAGCGCATCCTGGGTATGGAAGAGGTTCCGCCCACGGCCGATGACATGGCGCAGATGCGGCGGGAACTGGAAGCCGCGATGCAGGCGGGCGTCTGGGGCTTCAGTTCCGGCCTCGAATATCCGCCTTCGGCATACGCCGATGCAGACGAGTTGGCGGAACTGTGCAGTGTCGTCGCGGACTATGGCGGCTTTTACGCGACGCATCTGCGCAATGAGGGAGATACGCTGATAGAATCGGTGCAGGAGGCGCTTGATGTCGCCGAGCGCGCCGGTCTGCCTCTGCAGCTCTCACACCACAAAGCGGAGAACCGCGCCAACTGGGGCAAGGTGCAGACGACTTTGCAGATGGTCGATGTGGCCAGGGCGCGCGGCCTGGATGTGCAGCTCGACCAGTATCCCTATACGGCCTTTATGACGGCGCTCAGCATCCAGCTTCTGCCTCGCTGGGCGCTCAGTGGAACCCAGGAGGAGACCACTGCCCGTCTGCGCGACCCACAACAGCGCGAGCGTATTGCCGCCGAAATCCTGGCCACGCATCCCGAATGGGAAGATATGAGCCCCACCTCGCCCTGGCACAATATTCAGATAGGCGTCTGCCGCACCCGTCCGGAGACCCAGGGCTATTCGATCGCGTCGCTCTCCGCAGGCGCGGGCAGAACCCCGCTCGACTTCGCGCTCGATCTGATCGCGGAGACAGGCGGCGGCGTCAGCGCGGTCAACTTCGCGATGGGTGAAGAGGACATTGCCACGGTGCTGCGCTATCCCTGGACCAGCATCGGTTCGGACGCTGTGGGCACCCACCCCGACGGCTCCAATGCCCAGGACCAGATCCATCCCCGCACCTACGGCACGTTTCCGCGAGTTCTGAGCCGGTACGTACGGGAACTCGGAATCCTGACGGAGGCGGAAGCGATCCATAAGATGACCGGTCTGCCCGCAGCTCGACTCGGTCTGCGGGATCGCGGGCGGATCGCGCCGGGAATGGCCGCAGACCTTACGCTCTACAACCCTGCGACGGTCGGCGATGCCGCGACGTTCGACCGCCCCCATCAGTATGCGCATGGGATCGAGACCGTGCTGGTCCACGGCAGAATCGCTTATACGGACGGACATCCCACGGAGGCGCGCGCTGGAGCCGTCCTCCGCCGAGCCGCCCAGCCGAAATAGAGAATCCCAAGAGAGAAGAGACAGGAACCCCCGATGATTGAACGTTACACTACCCAAGCCATGCGCGACCTCTGGAGCCCACAGAACAAGACCCAGCGCTGGCTAGATGTCGAGATCGCCGTCTGCGACGGCCTGGAGTATTTCGGGCACATTCCCGCCGGCACGACGACGAAGATTCAGGCAGGCGCGAAGTTCGACCTGGACCGCATCGCGGAACTCGAAAAGGAGACCCGCCACGATGTGATGGCGTTCGTCAAGAACGTCGCGGAGGGTCTGGGAGAGGAGGGCCGCTACGTTCATTACGGCGTCACCTCATACGACATCGTCGATACCGCGCTCTCTCTGATCCTGCACGACGCCTGCGACATTCTGCTGGCGAACTGTGAGAAGCTGAACGAGGTCATTCGCAAGCGGGCGCGGGAGTTCAAGGACACCGTGATGATCGGGCGCACCCACGGCATTCATGCGGAGCCGATCACGTTCGGGTTCAAGCTCGCGACCTGGCTGGACGAGATGAACCACAACATCGAGCGGCTGCAGCAGGCGAAAGCGGCGATCAGCGTCGGGCAGGTCTCCGGCGCGGTCGGAACGCACGCGAATATCGGCCACGATGTCGAGGAGTATGTCTGCAGTAAGTTGGGACTGGGCGTCGCGACGATTTCGACGCAGATCATCGCACGCGACCGGCACACCCAACTGATGGCGACCCTTGCGATCCTCGCCGCCTCGCTGGAGCGGTTCGCGACGGAGATCCGCAACATGGCCCGCACCGAGATCCGCGAAGTGCAGGAGTATTTTGCCGCCGGGCAAAAGGGCTCCTCCGCAATGCCGCACAAGCGCAACCCCTGGAACTGCGAGACCGTTACCGGTTTGGCGCGCGTAGTGCGCGGTAACTTGATCCCGATGCTGGAAAGTATGGCGACCTGGCACGAGCGCGACCTGACCAACAGCAGCGTCGAGCGCGTGATCCTGCCCGACACCACCACTCTCGTCGATTGGATGCTCGTCAAATTTACCGACATCCTGGACACTCTGCTGGTCTACCCGGAGAACATGACCCGCAACCTGGAGATGATGGGCAACCTCGTCTGCTCCGAACAGATCATGCTGGCCCTCATCGCGACCGGTCTCTCCCGCGAAGAGGCCTACGGCGTCGCCCAGCGCAACGCCTCCAAAGCCTGGGCAGGTCAGGACTTCCGCAGCGCCATCGAGGCGGACCCCCTCGTCCAGGAGCGCCTCACCACCGAGGACATCGACCACGCCTTCGACATCAAATACCACCTCAAAAACCTGAGCGTGACCTTCGAAAAACTCGGTATATAGTTTCTTCCTTACGGGTCGTCAGCGAAGCGTGAGAGACCTCCCCCAACCCCCTCCTTCGTAAGGAGGGGGCAAATGCGTGCCTGCCTGCCTTGTAACAACAATCTCTCTGTCTGTTCCTTCCTTCTTCTCGGGAT
>JAYUMV010000417.1:0-8534 GCA_043762265.1 Chthonomonadaceae bacterium
CAAGCGCATAGGCGTCGTCGATGTCGTCCCCGATGTCGGTATCGAGGATGACTTTTTCGGTGGGCGGCGTTGTCGGCTCCTGCGCAAAGACAGGGCGAGCCAGCATCGTCAGTCCCATCAGGACGGCGAGCGGCGTGAGGGCAAACGGAATCTTCACAGCGTTCTCCTATTCATGGGCGGCGCTCGTGGCAAGTGCGCCCTGCATCTCGATTTCGGGTTTGCCGTCGTGCTCGACCCAGAGGCCGCATGGCCCACCCCCCTCGCTGGCTCCCAGTTCTACCGTCGAGCCGTCCATTCGCAGGATCGGATGGTAGTAAAGGCCGACCTGTTCCGCCTCCCCGACAATATAGTGCCCGATGAGCGCGCGCCGGAAACGGTCGGTCGTCGTGTTTGGGAAGCTGCCGTGGACGAGCGAGCCGTGGAAGAACAGCACATCGCCCGCCTCCATCAGCACCGGGACGACGTTGGCGTTCTCCGGCAGGCGCACGGTCACGTCGGTAAAGCTCTGGGTGATGTCGGCCTTTTCCGGGCAGAGCACCGGCCAGCGGTGGCTGCCGGGCACGACGCGCATACAGCCGTTCGCCTCATCGCAGCGGTCGAGCGCGAGCCAGGCCGCCATACAGGCGCCCGGCTGCACGCGCAGATAAAACTGATCCTGATGCAGGGCCTGCCCTCGCGCTCCCGCCGGTTTGAAGTAGAGCATAGTCTGCACCGCATAAGGCTCACATCCGAGCAGCGTTGTCATCGCCTCGCCGAGGCGGCTGTCCAGCAGCCACTTCAGGCTCTTCTCGTCCCAACGGTGCATGTGGATCATACGCGGATAGCGTTTCAGGGGGTCGGCGCTGGTGGCATCCACGCCATCGAAGTCACCGGGGTAACTTCCCGCCTCTCGCAACTGCATATAGTGTTCCCGCAACGCCGTGACTTCCTCGGCGTTGAATAGTCCCGGCGCGATCGCGTACCCGTTCTCTTCGTAGAGCGTTTTGTCTGGTTGGCTCATGGCGTGCATTCTCCTCTTCAAAAGTCAGCGAATCTGACGTTTCCAGGCGTCGAGTTTCATCAGGGCTTCGATGGGGGTGAGGGCGGTGATGTCCAGATTCTCCAGATCTTCCAGAACCGGGTGCTTCTCGGCTTCGAAGAGGGTGAGTTGGACTTTCTGTTTGCGGGGCGCGACAGGCTCTTCGCTGTTCACCAGATCCTTCGTGGCTCCTGCGCCGCTGCGCTCCAGGCTCTTCAGCACCTCTTTGGCACGCTCGATGACTTCCGGAGGGACGCCTGCCATGCGTGCGACCTGGATGCCATAGCTGCGGTCGGTGCCACCGGGAACGAGTTTGCGCAGCCAGATGATCTGATCGCCCTGCTCCTTGACCGCGACCCGGTAGTTGCGGACGGTCGGGACGTGTTTAGCGAGTTCGTTCAGGTGATGGTAGTGGGTGGCGAAGAGGGTCTTGCAGCCGGTACGCGTGAGATATTCGGCGACGGCCCAGGCGATGGAGAGGCCGTCGTAGGTGCTGGTGCCCCGCCCGATCTCGTCCAGCACGACCAGACTGCGGCCCGTCGCGTTGTTCAGGATGTTGGCGGTCTCGTTCATCTCGACCATGAAGGTGGACTGGCCGGTCGCCAGTTCGTCGTGGGCGCCGACGCGGGTGAAGATGCGGTCCACGACCCCGACGGTGGCGCGGTCGGCGGGCACGAATGAGCCGATCTGCGCCATCAGGACGATGAGGGCGACCTGGCGCAGATAGGAGGATTTGCCGCTCATGTTCGGGCCGGTGATGATATGCATGCGGCTGTCGGCGTCGAGTCGGCAGTCGTTGGGAATATACATGCCCTGCATCCCGATATGCTCGATGACAGGATGGCGGCCCGCGACGATCTCGATCTGATCGCCGTCGTCGACGACGGGGCGCACGTAGTGGTTGCGGACGGCGGTCTCCGCAAATCCCGTCATCACATCGAGTTCCGCCACGGCCCGCGCCACGGCCAGGATCTCCGCCGCCGACTCCGCGACCTTCTCCCGCACGCCCTGGAACAGTTCGTACTCCAGCTCGACCGCCTTCTCATCGGCCCCCAGCACCCGCGCCTCGACCTCTTTCAGGTCCGGGGTGATATAGCGTTCTGAGGTGGAGGTGGTCTGTTTGCGGATATAGTTGTCCGGCACTTTGGCGAGGTTGGCTTTGGTGACCTCGATGTAGTAGCCAAAGACCGCATTGTAGCCGACTTTGAGCGAGGTAATGCCGGTGCGTGCTCGCTCAGAGACTTCGAGATTGGCGATCCAGATCTTGGCCTCGGAGGAGGCGTTGAGCAGTTTGTCGAGTTCGGGGCTGTAGCCCGCGCGGATCATGCCGCCATCGCGCAATCCGGCAGGCGGATCGTCTACCAGCGCATGCGCGATCCGGTGGGACACTTCGGGCGGGCAGGCGAGCCGCCGCCCGATTTCGTTCAGTTTCTCCGCAGGCGTTTCGGCCAGCACGGTCGCCAGTTCGGGCAGGCGCATCAAAGCGGCTTTGAGGGCGACCAGATCCCGCGCATTCGCCATCCCGGTGGCGGCGCGACTGACGAGGCGTTCCATATCGCCCATGCCGCGCAGGAGATCGCGCAGATCGCCGCGTCGGATCAGATCACGCGCCAGAATCTCGACGGCCTCATGGCGCTGCTGGATGCGGCCCACATCGAGCAGTGGTTCCAACAGCCAGGAGCGGAGCAGGCGACCGCCCATCGGCGTCAGGGTCTCATCGAGGGCGGCGAGCAGGGTGCGCTGGCGGCCGCCATCCGAAAGCGCGGCGGTCAGTTCGAGGTGGCGGCGAGCGGGGCTGTCGAGCAGCATGAACTCGCGGGCGGAGTAGGTGCTGAGGGCGCGGATATGGGTGAGCGCGTTGACCTGCGTGTCCTGCAAGTAGCGGAGCACCAGGGAGCAGGCGTCCAGGCCCGCCGTAAACTCCTCACATCCGAAACCGCGCAGCGACTGCGTCTGAAAATGTGTCAGCAGATGGTCGCGACTGGTCACATTCCGGGCCTGCCGCGCATCCGGCTTTGGCACGAAGGGGGTCAGCGTCGCGGAGCTGATATTGCGGATCGCCTCGATAAACATCTCGTCGGCGTTCTCATGCAGCACGATCTCCGCAGGCTCCAGACGGGCGATCTCATCCAGCAGCTTCTCGAATCGCCGGTCGCCTTCGATCTCGGTCGTGAGAAACTCGCCGGTCGAGATGTCCACCACACTGATACCCGCGACCGGATCGCCGACGATGGCAGCCAGCAGATAGTTGTTGCTGCGGGAGTCGAGCATGTTGTCTTCGAGGATCGTGCCCGGCGTGACGACACGCGTCACCTTGCGCTTAACCAGGCCCTTCGCGTACTTCGGGTCCTCCACCTGATCCATGATGGCGATGCGCCGCCCTTTGCCGATCAGACGCGCCACATACCGGTCGGTGGCGTGGTGCGGCACGCCCGCCATCGGGATGCGGACGCCGCCGTCCTCCCGCCCTGTCAAGGTGATATTGAGGTCGCGCGCAATGGTCTCGGCATCGTCGCCATACGCCTCGAAGAAGTCTCCGACCCGTATCAGCAGAATGACGCCGGGGTTCTCTTCCCGCGTCGCAAAGTACTGTAACATGAGGGGCGTATTGCCCCGATAACCGGGCGGCACCGAAGAGGGCAGCGGCTTCCCCGCAGGCGTCGTGTTGTTCGCATTGGTGTCTGACATAATGAAACTAGTATACAGACAACGGCTTCTTGCGTCAAGCTGACGGAGCTTTACATCAAGAAATATCGGTACCCATGCCTGTAGTAGAGTTGGCGATGTGCTTCACCAGGTCGCGGTAGAGTGTTCGCCCCTGGCCCTGCCACCAGGCGATATCCTTCCGACCTATGCTGCCATCGTTGATGAGGAAGGTATACTGCCAGTTTTCGCCGGTTGCTTCGCGCACGATCTCCACATACCTTTCGGCACGGGATTCTTTTGCCCGGTCGCGCTCACGAATGCTGCCTTTACTCTCCACGACATACAGGTCGCCATTCGTCAGACGTATCAGAAAATCCGGGTAGTAGTAGGGCATTCGGCCTTCGAAACTGTATTGGATGCGGAACCCGACTCCGCTCTGATCGTTCCAGAGCCAGGAGACGACATCATCGGCTTCTTCCAGCATCTTCGCAAATTTCAGTTCATCACTGCTATCGAAGTAGCACCGTGTATGAACGCTTTTTTCTGGGGCATCCAACTCGTAAATTGTTGGCGATGTTTCGAATTCCATCAGGTCTTTTGCCTGTTTGGTCTCGATTTGTACGTCCGGAGTTTCTTTACCGGAACGGGCCAACCCGATAATTTTGGCAACGCTTTGAATCACCTGATAACGCACTTGTGGACGACGAACGTTTTCGATGACTATTCTTCGCGTCTCTTCGTCGGCTTCCGCAGCCGCATCCAGGCTGAGCGGAATACCGCGTAAGTCAAAGGTACAGCGTTCCAAAAACGCTTTGACAATACCCATCACATGGGCTTCATAGTAACGCGAAAGACGGAGTTCTGCGCGGATTGCTTCCGCGTAATGGAAAATCACGGCATCTATGGAAGCATAGTCGGCGGTCTGAACAGAATAGTGTACTTCTTCTTCCTCCCGCTTTGCATCCATTGCGCCTTCGTGTTTTATAACACCTTCGATATCCTTAAAGTCAGTGACGTAAGGAAAGCGTGTCGCAAGCGGGGTCATCTGGCTGCGCCCTATGCGTTCGACCCAATCGTCTGCCGGATCGAAGGCCCCACCCACAAGCCGGGTAATCGGCAAATCACGTTTCGAGCGTTCCTCTGTCGGTTTGACCATTCGGATAAGAACACGGGAAGGCGAAGGGCGTTGCCCCTCTCCCGGTTCGTCCTCGACAATATCGGCGATATTTTTGATGATCTTTTCAAAGGAGGGGTGCCGAATCACATAGAGCCCTTCCGCGCGTTCTTTGTCCTTGAGTTCGCCTTCGGGCGTCCACTGGGGCGGAAACATTCGGCGTAACCCCCGTCCTAACAACTGCTCCGTTAACTGGCGACTGTCGCAAGGCCGCAATGGAACTATGACTTTTACGTTCCGAACATCCCAACCCTCCTTGAGCATCATCACCGAGACAATGGCAGTATAGGGACTGTCCGGGCTATCTACCTGCTGGATCTCCTGCCGAACCTTCTGCCATTCCTTCTCATTGGTCGCTTCCTTACGTCCAATGTGGATCTCGATGACTTTACCCGCAAACAGAGTTTCGCCCGTTTCTGAATCTGGAAACGCTTCCAGGCGGGTGGCAACCTGTCCGGCCTCGGTTTTGTTGCTACATACAATAAAGAGTAGCGGCTTGCGATCTATGCCCTGCTTCGCCAGCGCATCCCGCTCTTTTTTCCACTCTGCGATGCCCGCCTGAATCAGTTGCGTGTACCTGTCAAAAGCGTTGGTTGCCGCTTCATCGATGATCGGGATCGGTTCGTCGTGTCCATCCTTATATTGCAAACGCACTTTGCCGAGGTAAGGCTGCTTGACGATACGGTCACGAATCGCCTGCTGCAAGGGGTAATCGTAGACAGTATGACGAAACCATTGTTTGCTCGTCTCTTCAAACAAGGTTGCGCTGAGATCGCATTGCAACGTCAATCCACTACGTTTCTGGATCGCCTGTAGGACACGATTCCAGGCAACGCCCTCGCGCTCGTCTTCGTCTTTCGCCTGTGTTCCCTTGTAGTGCGTGATTTCATCATGGACGTGATGCGCTTCATCGTTGATGATCAGCAGCGGTGAAGTCGCTGAGCGGACGAATTCCAGCAGGCGCGGCGGGCCAAGATCGAGTTTCGTTGGCGCTGCTTTTACAGGAAATAGATCCAGAAGGGGATCGTCTTCCTCGGCGGGGGCAGCGTCACTTTCGAAGAACTTCTGAATGTTGGCTACAATCAGATAGCCTTCGGACGGCAGCCATTCTCCCGGCACATTGTCGGGTGTGACGACACGCAGGCGAAATTCGCTCCGCAGTTCGGGCGGCAAAATAGGGTCGTTCTGAAAAATGGCTCCGTCTGCGAAGTCGGTCAGCAGGCGTTCCAAAACAATCAGGTTGGGAGCCAGGAGGAGTTGGGTATTTCCGAAGTGGAGTTTGTCTTTCGCATCGCCAAGTTGCCAGTGCAGATGCGCCCAGGTCATTAGCAGGCTCATCACTTTGGTCTTGCCGCTGCCGGTCGCCATTTGCAGACCGATCTTGGCCCAATCCGCTTTTTGCGCCTTACGTTCCAGCCCGACGTTCGCCGCATACTCCTCGACCCGGCGCAGATTTTCGACTTCGTGAAGATAGATGACCGTCTCGACGGCACGCTGTTGGTGCGGGTGCCACTTGAAAAAGGTCTTGCTGTCCATCAGCAGATGTGGTTCGCCAAACCAGTAACGCAACAATGTACGGGAAAGCTCAGAAACTCCCGCATAACCCTCTGCGACCCAGGCACCGACTTTCGCTTGCAGGGCGTCAATCAACTCTTTTTGAGGATTCATTTCCACCGCCAGTTCCCCTAGCGGACGCGCTTTTCTCATCTTTTCAATCTCCTAAATGCTTGCAATGGGGGTGAGAGCCTATAACCTACCTGTAACATTTTGTTACAGGCTCCTTTCAGGTAGGCTCGCTCCGATGCTCAATAACCTTGCTTATAACCTACCTGTAACATTTTGTTACAGGTAGGTTATAGGTATCGTCGGTCCTATAGGTTTGTGTCTGGCAGCCAAAAGGAATGGTTCGTTCGTGTCCAGTAGCCGTGCGGATCAAATTTCGATTTTGCAACCTGGGCAATCAACCCTGCTTCTACAAGTATGGTCAAGTATCGGCGCGCTGACAGCAAAGAGACCTTGAGAAGTTCAGCGACCGCTCGAGTTGTCAGATGTTCGCGGTGCCGGAAGGCAGCCATTAAAGCCTCCAACCGTTCTGCTCCGAGCAGTCGGCGCAGTGTCGCCAAGGCAGCGACCATATTTTGGTCGGCGCTTGTCTTTGTCGTGTCCGGTTCTTTATACAGAGTAACACGTACACTGGCAGGCAATACTTCATAAACAGGATCGCGCAGACCATACTGCTTCATCTCCTGAAACATGCGCCGAACCCCTTCGTTGGTCTCACGAACATAATCCGTCATTTCGGCGAGGACACGAGCAATATGAGGATTGCGTGAGTAGCGAGCATTGCGAATATTATCAACGCGAACCGTACTGGGCAGCCTGCCTGGATTCTCGACAACAAGTCGATCCGAAAACTGTGTAATGCGAATTCCGTCTCCTTGTAGGTTATAGGAACGATGCGTCAATGCATTCACGACCGCTTCCAGCCATGCAAACGGCGGCAGAAGAGAAATTTTTTCAAAGCGTCCGCGCTCGGTCTGGCGAATGGCTTTCATGGGGTCGGCGATTTCGCCCTCATCTCACATGAACCCCTGTGTGTGGGCCGCGTCGTTTGCGGCGCAAGTTCGGGCTGCCGTAAACTTGCTGCATCCATTCATTGACCAGGCAATAGACGACCAGAAACATGTCTTCTCGACTGAAATTATGAGATAATGAGAGTATGGTAGATAGACTGCTATTCGTGGAGGCGCAACTCTATTGACGGCGCACACCGAACGGCATTTCGCGCAAATTGAAGAGCGAACCCTGCGCTAAAGAAAGCAGTAACCCACAGGCTGCCTTTACCGTCCAATAGTGCGGGATACGATCCCTTACCTCTCGGCGGAAATCCGCGTCTATTCCACCTTTCTCAGGACATTTTGGCTGGGCTTCCAGCGTCGCTTTATCAGGAGAGAATTTCATGCCTCGACCGCTGCCTTCCATTGTTGTTATTCTGTTGGGACTGGGCCTTGCATCGTCGGTAGGCGCGGTAGGGGTGGCGGGTGCGTTGCCGGAGCCCGCGACCCTGAGCAAAACCTGTTATGCCACGGTCGGACCGGCGCTGCAGACGGCGGGAGGGAAATTGACTCCGGAAGTGCGCAGCGCCTACCTGGCGTGGGCGGAAAAGACGGTTCTGCAAGCGCTGAAAGAGAACAACGAGACCGTTTCGGGGGACTGCCTCGCGGCTGTGAAGCCAGAGGGCCTTTTGCGGGATGTGGTGTTCGGCAGCGTCTATCCTCCGGACCCCAGCATTTTACAGAACTACGCGGAATTGCGGGCCGAACTCGGGCCGGAGTTCCTCATGAAATATCGCTCGCTGATCATCGCCATCTCGGTGGCCAGACGGATCAAAGGGGTCGAAAAGGGCGCCACGATCAGGGAGATCGGGCACGACTATCAGCTCGGCTTCTGGACGGACGAATCGCTCCAGAACCCCGGTTCCGAGCCGGAAAAGGATTTCATCCGACGCATCGCCGCCTTCATGACGCAGGCGAAGGTGAGCGCTCTCGACCTCTATGGAAACGGCAATCTGCAGGATCAGTTGAGATCGGCCCTCTCCCAGCAGGGTGTCGGAGGCAACTTTCTCAACGAAGTCCGGAAATCGGTGCAGTTCGGTGAACGCCTCAAAGATGCGCTGGTCGTCCTCAAACAGAGGCC
>JAYUMV010000418.1:0-2301 GCA_043762265.1 Chthonomonadaceae bacterium
GTCAAAGCCGATGTTGGCATTAAGGTTTTCGGCGAAGAGATGGCAGTTCTAACGCGGAAGGCCGCGCAAATTATGGATACGCTCCGCAGCCTGCCGGGGGCGCAAGATGTGACTATGGAACAGGTAGACAATATTCCCGTTCTGGAAATCCAGATTGACCGGCAGGCCATTGCCCGCCTCGGCGTCAATGCCTCGGATATTCAGGAGTGGGTGACGGTCGCACTCGGCGGCAACCCGGTCGGGCAGATTGTCGAAGGCGACAAACGCTTTGACCTTACGATCCGGTTGCCGGACACGTTCCGCACCAATGTAGAACGCCTGAAAACGCTGCCGATTACTACGTCAAGCGGCGGAACCGTGTTGCTTTCGAGCCTCGCGGAATTCAAGACGGTTCCCGCGCCTGCGCAGATCAGCCGCGAACATGGCAAGCGTCGCGTGGTCGTGCAGTGCAACGTACGCGGGTCAGACTTGGGCAGTTTCGTCGAAAAAGCGCTGGCGGCAATCCGGCAAAAAGTGACACTCGGCGAAGGGTATTATCTGGAATGGGGCGGGCAATTCGAGAATTTGCAACGCGCAAAATCACGGCTTATGTTCGTGGTTCCTATCGCGCTCGGCCTTATCTTCGTGCTGCTGTTCTCGGCCTTCGGTTCAATTAAGCAAGCTGCGCTTATCTTTACCGGCGTTCCTCTGGCGGTCACGGGCGGCGTGATTGCGCTCTGGCTTCGGGGGTTACCGTTCTCCATCTCGGCGGGCGTCGGGTTTATCGCGCTCTCAGGTGTTGCCGTACTGAACGGTGTAGTAATGGTTTCGGCGATAAACCATTTGCGCGAACAGGGCAAAGACATATTCCTAGCCGTGCGGGATGGGGCGGTGGAACGCCTGCGCCCTGTGCTGATGACGGCTCTTGTCGCCGCGCTAGGTTTTATCCCAATGGCGCTCAATACCGGCATTGGCGCGGAAGTGCAGCGTCCCCTGGCAACGGTCGTCATCGGTGGAATTATCTCGTCTACGCTCTTGACGCTGGTTGTCCTCCCATGCCTTTATAACTGGTTTGAACGCGACAAGCGTGAGGATGTGGAGGTATAGGTATATGAATATTGATGATTCGAAAGTCTATTCATTCTGGAAGAAGAGTTGTGAATAGTAGCATATATCAAAATCTAAAATGATTAATCTTTCCATTGCAATCTCTTCCGAGTTTTGGTATAATGCTAGGTGTAGTTGGCGGCGTTGAGAGCCGGGCCAGTCGCAGCGCCGGGCGGACGAACCGTGTCAGATTCGGAAGGAAGCAGCACTAAGACTTTCCCGCCGTGTGCGTGCTGATCACCCGGCTCTGAGCGCCACCAACTACACCTCACGCTTGCAGGCCTGCCAATTCCTATACCCGCATTGAAATTCGCATCATCAGAAAATCGCATCATCTATACCCTCCAAAATCATGGCCTACGTTGCACTATATCGTAAATATCGATCCCAGAGCTTCGGAGAACTGATGGGTCAGGAGGCGGTTACCACCACCCTCCAGAACGCTATCAAGACCGGCCGAATCGCCCATGCCTATCTCTTTTTTGGGGCGAGAGGCTGCGGAAAAACCTCCACTGCTCGTCTGCTCGCGCGCGCGCTCAACTGCATTTCGGGCGATCAGCCTACTCCCGAACCATGCGGCATATGCCGGCTCTGTGTCAGTATCCGAGACGGCTCCTGTATGGATGTCGTCGAGATCGATGCTGCTTCGGAAACCAGTATTGACGATGTACGCGAAAAGATTATTGAGAATGTGCAGTATGCTCCCACTGAAGCTCGATACAAAGTCTATATCATTGACGAAGTTCACGATCTCTCATCGAAAGCTTTCGATGCTCTGCTAAAAACACTCGAAGAGCCGCCTGCACATGTGATTTTTGTTCTGGCAACCACCGAGTGGCATAAGGTACCCATCACAATCCGTTCACGATGCCAGCCATTTCAGTTCAAAAGAGGCAGTCTGATCGATCTTGGAAAGGCAGTTCAGCGAGTCATCGAAGCGGAAGGCTGCACCGCAGAGCCAGAAGCCATCCAATCGATAGCGCGCAGCGCCGAAGGGTCGTGGCGAGATGCTCTCTCGCTTCTGGAACAGGTGATGGCCTACAGCGACACGGCGATCACTGCAGAAGCTGTCAATCGTGCCATAGGCACCGTCGGCCTTACTGTGCTTTCTAAAGTAGTGGCCACACTCTCCGAAAATCGATGGGACAGCACGCTTAGCATCGCGGCAGAACTCATGGACAGTGGTGCCGATGTACGCCAGATGATGACCGCCCT
>JAYUMV010000419.1:0-6344 GCA_043762265.1 Chthonomonadaceae bacterium
TTTCATCCCGGTTTGGACGGTCAGAGCGATGACGCGACAGCAATTTCACTTTGCACAGAGGGCGGCAGCCTAAAGCCGCTTTTCGGCTGTGCTTCTAGCGAAGGAATTCATTCCATCGCAAACGACCAGATCGCTGAGAACGTCCTTTATCTGCTTTGTCTCTGAACATAACGAAAAGCCCGCTTTGTTCAACTGCTGATAAGGCTGATATGTTCAAAAAACAGCGAAAAATGTACACGTTCGCGGGATATGTACATTGCGTGAACATATTTGTTTGTGGTTTCTGATCTTGAGAGCAAGGAGGGTTGTATCGTGTCCGAGTGGTCCGCAGTACAGAGTCCGATGATACAGTATGCCGAGCAGATCGGCTGGCAGCGCGTCTCGCCGGAGGATTCCAATGGGTTGCGTGGTGGGATTACTGAGGGATTCTTTGCGGATGTCTTGAATGTGCAACTGCGTACTTTGAACCCCTTCCTCACGCCTGACTTGACGGCGGAGGTAGTGCGCCGTTTGCGACTGCTTCCGGCGACGATTGAAGGCAATCGGGATGCTCTGAAATGGCTGCGCGGGGAGATGTCGGTCTTTGTGCCCGCGCAGAATCAGGAGCGCAATGTGCGCCTGATCGACTTTGAGACGCCGGACGCGAACCGATTTCATGTCACGTATGAGTGGAAACATAAGAATGTCGCGCATACCAACCGCGCCGATGCGGTCTTTCTGATCAACGGGATTCCGGTGGCGATTGCGGAACTCAAGGCGGCGGAGAAGACGAACGGAGTGGCGGAGGGAGTCGAGCAGATTCGCCGCTATCATAAGGAATCGCCCGAGATGCTGGCGGTTCCGCAGGTGTTCGAAGTGTCGGAGATGCTGTCGTTTTTCTATGGCGCGACCTGGAACACCAGCCGCAAGAACCTCCTGAACTGGAAAGACGACGCTCCGGAAGCGCTGGCGTACGAGGCCAAAATCAAAGGCTTCTTTGATCGCACCCGTTTTCTGCGGATGCTCAAAGAGTATGTTCTGTTTTTGAGCAAGGACGACGTTTTGAGCAAAGTCCTTCTGCGGCAGCATCAGACCCGCGCGGTCGAAAAAGTGGTAGAGCGTGTCGCAGATCCCGACAAGCGCCGCGCCCTGATCTGGCACACGCAGGGCAGTGGCAAGACGCTCACGATGATCACCATCGCCTCGAAACTGCTGCGCTCGACGATTCACGGCGAAAAGCCGACCGTCGTAATGCTTGTGGATCGCAACGAACTGGAGAGCCAACTCTTCGCCAATATCGCCGCATACGGTATTACCAACTCCAGAACCGCCGCCAGCAAAAAGGATCTGCAGGAGATCCTCCGCTCGGACTTTCGCGGTCTGGTCGTCTCCATGATCCACAAGTTCGACGACATTCCCGCCAATATCAACACCCACCGGAGCATCGTGATCCTGGTAGACGAAGCGCACCGCACGACCGGTGGCGACCTGGGCAACTATCTGATGGCCGCACTGCCCCATGCCTCCTACATCGGTTTCACCGGAACGCCCATCGACGCCACCGCCAAAGGCAAAGGCACCTTCAAGACATTCGGCATCAACGATGAGCGCGGCTATCTCGACAAGTACAGCATCCGCGAATCCATCGAAGACGGTACGACCGTACAGTTGCACTATGCCCTGGCTCCCTCCGATCTGCGGGTGGACAAAGAGACCCTGGAAAAGCAGTTCCTCGGCCTGACTGAAGCCGAGGGAATGGTCGATCAGGAAGAACTCAACGCCATTCTCGAACGGGCCGTCATCCTCAAAGAGATGATGAAAGCGCCGACCCGCGTCAGCAAAATCGCCGCCTTCGTTGCGCAGCACTTCCGCGAGACCGTCGCGCCGATGGGCTTCAAGGCGTTTCTGGTCGCCGTAGACCGGGAAGCCTGCGCATTCTATAAAGAGGCGCTGGACAAACATCTGCCGCCCGAAATGAGCCGCGTCGTGATCTCCGCCGCGCACAACGACAAAGACCTCTTGAAACGATTGTATTTGGACGAAGCCGCCGAAAAAGAGGTGCGACGCGACTTCATCCAGGCCGACAAGCAGCCGCAGATCCTGATCGTCACCGAGAAACTGCTGACAGGTTTCGATGCGCCTATTCTCTACTGCCTCTATCTGGACAAGCCCATGCGCGACCATGTCCTACTTCAGACCATCGCCCGCGTCAATCGCCCCTATGAAGACGCGCAGGGCAAGGCCAAGCCCTGCGGCTTCGTGCTGGATTTCGTGGGCATCTTCGAGCGGTTAGAGGCTGCCCTCGCCTTCGACTCCGATGAAGTGGCCTCGGTCATTCAGAATATCGACGTTCTTCAGAACCTCTTTCTCACCATGCTGCGAGAGCAGGCCCCTGAATACCTGCCTCTGGCGAAAGGATGGACCGACAAAGAGAAAGAGCGTGCCATCGCCTACTTCGAGGATAAAGACACGCGGGAGAAATTCTATAAGTTCTACAAGCAACTGGCAACGCTCTACGACATCCTCAGCCCTGATGCTTTCTTGCGCCCCTACATCGACGACTATCGGAATCTCTCCCTGCTCTACGCGCTTATTCGCAACGCCTATGCCAACCGCATCTACGTGGACAAGGAGCTGACAGCCAAAACACGCGAACTGCTTCGCGAGCGCACGCTCGCCGCCGACATCGCCCTCCCCAACCAGATCTACACGCTCGGCGCGGCCGAGATCGCCGCTCTGAAGAGTGGAGAGGAAAACGCAGCCACAAAGATCCTGAACCTGCGCAAAGCCCTGGCGGTGAAAGTGGAAGATGAGAGCGAGGCCAAACCTTTCCTGCTTTCGATTGGAGAACGGGCAGAGGAACTGGCGCAAGCCTACGAAGACAGGCAGATCACCACGCAAAAAGTTCTCGATGCCTTCGAGCAGTTGGCGGAGGAGGTTGTGCAGTCCGATGCAGAGCGGCAGAAACTCCAACTGGACGAAAACGCCTTCGCCATCTACGCGGTTCTGCGCCCGCTTATCCCCGATGTCAAGACGACGCAGGCCGAGGAGTTGAACGCCGTCTTCGCGCAGTTTCCCGACTACGCCTGGAACGCGGAACAGCACCGTAACCTCCGCAACGCCCTGTACAAAGCCGTGCGCCCGATGGTCGGCGCGGCGAAGATGATCGACATCACCGACACCCTGCTAAGATTGAGGCGATTATGATCCTGGTAATGGAACGCAAAGCCACCTATAGACCCGAGTCTGATCCACCATCTACCTCGGAACGCTGGCACGATGCCGACGACATGCGATGGGCAGCACGGCATTGGGCTGCTCGCATCAACGTGACGCTCCGCAGCATCTACCTGCGCCCGATGGAGAACAGGTGGGCTTCCATCTCCACACGCGGACGCCTGACGCTGAATTCAGAACTCCTCGACCTTCCCCGCGACCTTGGCGAGTTCGTCATCGTCCATGAACTGGTCCATCTCCTCTGCCCCAACTCTGGCCACGGCCGCATCTTCAAAGCCTTCATGCACGCCTATCTGCCCGATTGGGAAACACGAGAGCGTCGCCTAATCCACTTGATCCAACACAACGAATAATAGACACATTGTATCCTTGTCGGCAGCGGTCGCAGCGGCAGGCCACTGGACCCAACACAGCGAGTAACAGACGCAAACTGGGTGTAGTGCAACGAGGTCATTTCTTGTTGGGGCACCCCCTTCCCGTGTCGGGAAGGGGGCAGGGGGGTTAGGTCGCGCGGAGGAGCGTGCAATGCGCTTAAACGGCAAGGCATTTCGCTGAACGGGGATCAGCGTTAGCCGCGTTCGGCTTCGACGCGGGCGACGTAGCGGCAGAGGATCTCATTGGCTTTTGCGGCGCTATCGCTTTCGGCGTAGACGTGGAAGAAAGGTTCGGATGCGTCCGGGAGGACCAGCGCCCAGTCTTCGCCCTCGTAGAACTTGATGCCGTCGATCAGTTCGACGCGCCGCCCGTCTTCCCCGGAGAGGGCGTTGGCCTCTTTGGTGAGCGCGCCCATGACACGGCCTTTCGCTTCCCAGGGGCAGCGGATCGTCGCGTGTGCGATATGAGCGTCGGGCAGCTCCGCCGCAAGTTCGGAGATGTTCAGGTCGGTGACCGCCAGAAGCTCCATCATCTTGCCGAAGCCGTACATGGCATCGAAGGTCGGCTGGAACTCCGCGAAGATGAAGCCCCCCGCATCGTCCCCGGCGAAATCGACGCGGCCCGGTCGAGTGGCCTCCCCAATACAGAGCGCCATCAGATCGCGTACGTTGGTGCGCGTGCGCGTCACGATGCCGCCGTGCAGCCCGACGAGCGCCTCGATGGCACGTGGAGCCGTCACAGGCACAGCGATCCGCGCTCGCTCACGGGTTCGGGCGACTAGCACACACATCAGGGCCAGGAGCTTGTCGCCCTCGATCAGGCCGCCGTGCTCGTCCACCAGCGTCATCCGCTCGCCGTCCGCTTCGAAGAGCACGCCGAGATCGGCGTGCAAGGTCGTCACGATCTGCGCCAGATTCGGAAGCAGGCTCTGCCGTTCATCCGGCGTCTTCGGAGTCTTCGATACATCCGGGTAGGCATTGAGGGCGATTAGATCGCAGCCCATCCGACCCAGCATGGTCGGGTAGACGTTCGCCAGTCGCCCGAACGCGAAGTCCGCAACCACTTTCAGGTTGCGGGTCTTGACCTGCTTCATGTCCAGTTTATGATAGAAAGACTCCGCATACTGCTCCACACCGCGCCCTGCGAACTCCAACTGGCCGACTTGATGGGCATCGACCCGCCGAAAATCTTCCCGGAAGAAGATCGTCTCGACCTTGCGCTCGGCATTGGTGGAGAGGTAGACGCCCTGATCGTCGAAGAACTCGATCAACGCCATCTTGGGGTTGTCGGGCGCAAGACGGATATGGACGCCGCCGCTGGCCTGCGTGCCCAGAATGCCGTGCCGTGCGATCGGCAGAGGCATCGAGCGCATGTCCAGCACGTTGACGCCGACAGAGAGCAGACCGGAGATCATCGCGCGCTTCAGCATCCGAGCGACCGGACCGGAGTCGCGACTGGTGACGACCGTTGCGCCGCGCTTCAGGTAACCGCCGAACGCCGCCCCGAGTTTGCAGGCCAGATCCGGCGTCAGCTCGATGTTGGCGATGCCCATGACACCCTGACCTCGGAAGAGAGAGCCCGCCCAGCGCTGGCCCCAGATCAGGCTCATCGTAACCGTGCTGCCCGCCTCGATCTGCTTGTCGGGCCAGAGTTTGATCTGCGTGCGAATCGTGCTGTCGTCCTCGATGCGGCACCGCGAACCGATGACCGCGCCCTCCTGAATGATGACGTTGCTCTTGATCTGCACATGCGAACAGATGGTACACGCCGAGAGATGCGACTCCGCGCCGACATAGACGTTGTCCCAGAGGACGCTGCGATGAACCTCTGCCTTCTCCTCGATAATGGCGTTGTCGCCGATGACCGAGTAGGGGCCGATAATGGCATGCGCTTTGATCTTGCAGTTCTTACCCAGGACGACGGGCGGGCGGATGAGCGCGGTCGGGTCGATGTCCTGGCCCTCGCCGATCCAGATGCCTACGCTGCGATAGTCCGCTTTGAGACCTTCGTGCACATGCGTATGGCCGTCCATGACCGTGTACTGCGCTTCGCGATACTGCTGCAGATTGCCCACGTCGCACCAGTAGTCGTTCATCACATAGCCGAAGAGCGGCTTGTTCTCTGCGAGGATCTGCGGGAAGATGTCCTGGCTCCAGTCGTAGCTTTTGCCCATCTCCATATAGTCGAAAATGGAGGGTTCCAGGATATACATTCCGGTGTTGACGGTGTCGGAGAAGACTTCTCCCCACGAGGGCTTTTCGAGAAATCGGCGTATGCTGCCATTGTCGTCGATGATGACGACACCGAACTCAAGCGGATTGGGAACATGGGAAAGAACAATGGTGGCAAGGCTCTTTTTTTCGGTGTGGAACTTTATGGCAGTATCGATGTTGATGTCGGTGAGGGCATCGCCGCTGATAATGAGGAAGGAGTCGTCTTTAAGATACTCTTCGGCCTGTTTCACACTGCCAGCCGTGCCAAGCGGCGTCTCCTCGACCGAATAGATGATATTGACTCCCCAATCGGAGCCGTCCCCGAAATAGTTTTCTATCTCATCCGCAAGGTAGTGCAGGGTGACGATGATGTCGTTGATTCCGTACTGTTTGAGCAGCAGGACAATATGCTCCATAATGGGCATATTAAGAGCCGGAGTAAGCGGCTTGGGGCGTTGGGAGGTCAGCGGACGCAGGCGCGTTCCTTCACCACCGGCCATGATGACAGCTTTCATAAAGACCCCCGTTCCAGGCGATGTG
>JAYUMV010000420.1:0-17465 GCA_043762265.1 Chthonomonadaceae bacterium
GGCCTCCCAGATCTCGTCCCAGGGGGCGGAGCGGTCCACGTGGTGGAACTGATACAGGTCTATGTAATCGGTCTTCAGGCGGCGCAGGCTCGCCTCGCAGGCGCGGCGGATGTTGAGGGCGGACAGCCCGCCGAAGTTGGGCCACGGGTCCATGATTCCGTACAGCTTGGTGCCCAGCACGACTACAACTCGATTCGAGCGTATGAGCAGACGCTCGAATCGAGATGCTAAACTACTTATGCAAGAGGTGTAATGCGAAATACCGTCGATATGTTCTAGCTCGCCAGTGAGGCTCCTGATCTTGCGAACATGATGCCGCTCGGTCCGACAGAGTTTGCGCATCGCTTGTGCTATTTCGGCGTGAGCAGGGTGGCGGTGTTATTACTATTGACTCCGCAGATTTGCCCCGCATTGTTAATGCCGGTTGCCGATCCCATTCTCGTGCCGGAAAGAGTGGTCAGGTCGCTCATCTTGCCATTGCTATACACAAAGGCGTGGGACATGCCGCCGGTCGTGGTGGAGTAGGAGGAGCCGACAATTTGCCCGGCGGCGTTGATCGCAGTGGGATAACTGTTCGTATCGCCCGGCAGCGTTCCCAGCGGAGTTAATGTCCCATGGCTATACAAAAAGGCATGAAAACCTCCAGTGCGGCCAGCGTAGGAGTAGCCAACGACTTGCCCACTGGCATTGATTGCGATGCCCGCGCTGTTGTCATCTCCCGGTAGGGTTCCCAGGTTCGTTAGCTGCCCATTGCTATAGAGAAAGGCGTGCTGATTGTCCCCGCTCGATGTTCCCACGACCTGCCCGCTGGCATTGATTGAGTAAGCATTGCTGCTTGTATCGCCGGGGAGCGTTCCCACGGTGGTGGTGAGGCCGCCAGAGGAATTAAAAATGGCTGCCTTTCGGGTTGCGTCCTGTCCAACGACCTGCCCGCTGTCATTGATGCCATAAGCGTATGACAGCGTTCCCAATGCCGAGATCTGCCTGTTGCCGTAAAAGAACCCGTGACTCGAGGTGGTGCTATTCATCGAAGAAATGCCAACTACTTGGCCGCTGGCATTGAGGCTCGTTGCCTGGCTGTCGGCATCCCCCGGCAAGGTTCCGAGGTTCGTCAACTGCCCATTGCTATAGAGAAACGCGTGAGAAATGCCGTTAGCTTGCCCTGATGATCCCGCGACCTGTCCGCTGGCGTTGATACTGGCCGGGTAGCTGCTAATATCACCGGGAAATGGGCCGATGTCCGTTCGTGTATACCCCCCAGTGGTGCCGCCAGTGGTGCCGCCAGTGGTGCCACCAGTGGTGCCACCAGTGGTGCCGCCGGTAGAACTTGTCGTGCCTCCTCCGCCGCAGCCGGAGAGAAGGTAGGAAGCTAGGAGGCCTCCAGTAAGAGCCAAAAGATAGGTGCGCGAGAAAGCGTTTTTGCGGCCCAGTTTGGAATCGTTCATGATTTGCTCCTTATCGACATTTGAGTACCCCGCGAACTTTAATGCTCTGAAAATAGGAACCATTCTCTCGCCTCTTAAGCGGCCGCAACCACCGCTGGATGCGTTTCAATAGAACAGCTCAGGATAAGAGAGAAAACCAGGGTACAAGTGCGGCGTCTTCACTCAGTGCGCCAGCCAGCATCATGAGGTTTATACCCTTGGGGCATTAGCCAGACATTAACGTTTCTGAGAGATAGGCATTAATAGGGTACGCAGGAGGAAAATAGAGGGGGAAATGCTCAGGTTTGCAGTGCGGGTGCCCGAAGGGCTTCCTGCTTCGCGCCTCTAGCGCAGGGCTTTAGCCCGGCGTAAGTAAAAGACCGAAGTCGTTATTTGCCGGTGAATTAGCCTTGCGCGAGGAGGGTTTGGGCGGCGTTGTAGCCGGGGGCTCCGCAGACGCAGCCGCCGGGATGTGCCCCAGAGCCACACAGATAGAGGCCGGAAATGGGAGTCCTTGCGCCGAAAACTCCCTCACTGGGGCGCTGGTTCCAGAGGTTGGGCGGGAGGAGGTCGCCGTGGAAGATGTGGCCACCGGTCAGGCCGAAGCGGGCTTCCAGATCGCGCGGCGTCAGGATCTGACGGTGCAGGATCGAAGCGGGCACGTTTGGCGCGTATTGTGCCACCAGTGCGATGACCCGATCGGCGAAGGCTTCCCGTTCCGTGTCGAGGTCCAGGCCGGGAGCCAGGTTATACGGGAAGTACTGGACGAAGAGGGAGAGAATGTGCTTGCCAGGAGGCGTCAGGCTGGCGTCGGTCGCGGTCTGCACGTACATCTCGATCATCGGTTCGGTGGAAGGATAACCCAGGCTGGCCTCTTCCCAGGCGCGTTCCAGGTAGGCCATATCGGGTCCGAGATGGATGGTGCCAAGATGCTCGGGGCCGGGGATCGTACCGTTCGGCAGGCAGGTAAATACCGGCAGTTCGGAGACCGCCAAATTGATCTTGGCCGATGCGCCACCCTGCGTGACCAGAGCGTGATAGGGCGCGTTTGCTTCGTCCGGCATTGCGCCTGCGGCCAGTCGGTTAAACGTATGGTAGGGATCGGCGTTGGAGAGCACGGCAGCAGCGTGGATCTCGGTGCCATCAATGAGGCGCACGCCGACGGCTTTGCCCTCCTCGATCAAAATACGCTCCACTTCGGCGTCGGTGCGGATCTCGCCGCCATGCAGGGTGACGACCTTCGCCAGCGCCTGCGTGATCTGCCCCATACCGCCGCGCACATAGCCCCAGCCTCCCCGCGAACCGAGAATGTTGCCCAGGTAGTGGTGCAGCAGCACGTAGGCGGTGCCGGGAGTGGAAGGGCCGCCATAGGTTCCGATCAGGCCGTCCGTCGCCAGCATCGTTTGCAGGCGCTCGTTGCGGAAACGGCCCTCTAACAGGTCCCGAACGCTGCCGTGCAGGAACGGCTCGTAGAGCGATGCAATGCCCGCCGCTTCAAAGGCGGCGCGCAGTTCCTCTTCGCTCGGCGGCTCGCGCATCAGGAAAGGGTCGAGCGCCGCCGCCGCCTTCTCGACATCGGCCTCGAACTCGAAGTAGGCCTCCACGTCTTCCGGGGTCTGCGCGCAGAAACGTTCCAACTCGGTGCGCATCCGGTCGGCGTCCGGATAGAAATAGAGTTTTTCCCCCTGGTGGGCAGGAGCGAAGCCGGAGGTCTCGCGGCGATAGACCTCGAAGCCATGCTGGGTCAACTCCAGGTCGGAGACGATCTCCGGTCGGAGCAGACTGCACAGGTAGGCCGCTGTGGAGACGCGGTAGCCGGGCCATACCTCCTCCGTCACGCAGGCTCCTCCGACGACAGGGCGACGCTCCAGCACCAGCACACTCCGGTTGGCCCGTGCCAGATAGGCGGCTGCAATCAGACCGTTATGTCCTGCTCCAATCACGATGGCGTCATAGATGCTCATGGCTTTGCCTCTTGCTTCGGTAACTTCGCACCCCGTACAGGAGCAGTATCAACAGGAGCACGAAAGGTAGCGAGTGCCACCCCGAGCACTTGGGGATTTCGCCAGAAGGCGGTGGGAGGGAGGATCTTCACGGAGTCTGGCGTCATCAAGCGCAGCAAGTACGCTGGCTTGCCCTGGCTGCTCGATAGGTTGACGAGCAGACCGGTGAGCGCGACATTCGTTCCGACCTCCAGATTCGGGAGCGGGAACGTGGTGGCTTCGACCCCGAACGTTTTGCGCCCGACCGTTGGTACCAGAATGCGTGTTCCTAAACTCTCCACGACGAAGCTCTCTGCGCCTTTTTCGACGACCTGTCCTGTCAGGTTCAAGAGAGCGCCAGTAGCGTGAGTAGAGCCAGATTGGAAAACCATTTCGAACGAGACTGGCGACGGCAAGTCGGTCGTCGGGGCAATGTCGGTCAGACGGACGACCGCGCGGTCGATGGTCGGCTCGTTTTCGACGGTGACCATCGTCCCGTTGACCGCGACGATGTCGCCAGGCTGAAACGGATTCAGGGGTGGGGCGGCGAGGCGGACGCGCAGGGAGAGACCGTGCCCGTCCTGCACATAGAGGTTGCCGGGAAAGGTGTCGGTGCCCAGTACGACGAGCAAGTTCTGCAGCCGAACCGGGGTGCCTGTCGGTAACGCGCTCAAGGAGGAAGTCAAAGGTGTGGCGGGACTGCCCAATGTGAACTGTTGCGTCGTGACTTTGCCCGCTTCGACCGTCACCTTCGTCTGCTGCTTTTCGTACCCTTTTGCACTGACACGGAGCGTGTACTCACCGGAAGGCAGATCGACGAAGGCGAAGAAGCCGGTGCCATCGGCGGTCCGCGTGAGGTTCTTGCCGTGTCCGCGTACCGAAACGAGCGCCCCGTCCACCGGATCGAGATCGGGCGTCAGCAGGAAGCCTTTGACGATGCCGGTCTTCGGCGACTCTTTCCACGGCATCGGCGGCAGGGGAGCATCCGTGGGAAAGGGCGCGGGCTGGGTAGAAGCCTGCGAGAGCGCGGCGTAGAAGGCGGGCTGGTAGTCCAGCTCCTTACGCTTGCCTTTCGCATCTTTTTCTTCACTGGCATTCGTGCCTGCATAGGAGTAGAGCATGACGCCATAGGGCAGTTTGCCCTTGGCGCTCTTGGAGCGGCAGATCTCGATCAGATCGAGGTTCTGGGGAATCGTGTTGAACCAGTTGCCGACCGCGACCGTCGCGGCGCGATTATACTGGTGGTTCTTGATGTACTCGGCCCAGTGGCGCTGCCAGTCGGTATGGTTGTCGGCCTGAAAATAGGTCATGGGGCAGGCGAGGTCGATCATGCCCTCCTGCAGCCAGCCGCGCCAGTCCTGCATGGTGCGGTGCATCGCGGCGCTCTTTGTGAACCAGTCCTCGTCGGTGTGCGGGCCGTCTCCCCAGGTGATGACCGCTGCCGAGACGACGACTTTCGGGTTCACTTTGGCCGCGTGCGCATAGACTTTGCGCACGATATTCGTGACTTGATCGCGCCGCCACTGCTGCCAGATTTCGTCCGAGGGGTCAGGCAGTTCCGATCCTTCGATCCGCGTGATGCCTGCTTTCGCGCCCCACTGCTCCTGAAAGCGCGCCACGCTGACTGGATTGTAACCCCACTCTTTGCCGCCGTAGCGCACAAAATCGAAATGGATGCCGTCTACATCGTAGTTCCGAGCCACGTCAAGATAGATCCGGAAAGTCCAGTCGGCCGCGCCGGGCTGGCCAGGGTCGATCTTCGTGGCTTCGCCATCGAAATCCTTGCCCTCCGGGTTCATCGACAGCCAGTCCGGATGCTGCGCCACGATGTTGAACGGGTTCGTACCGTTGCCCCCGACCGCGCAGGTATTGATCCAGGCATGCACGGCGATGCGCGGCGTCATGGCATGGGCATGCGCGATGAGATAGTCGAGCGCGTCGAAATGGGTCTGATCGTCCTTCGCCCAGGGCTCGTAGTGTGAGGCGTAGTAGGCATCGCCTCCCTTGCGCACCTGTGCAAAAATCGCGTTGCAGTGGGCGTCGTGCAGCCGCTGAAGGAGTTCCTGCACCTGCTGCGGGGTCTTATAGGCCGCGTTGAAGCCGTCGGCCCAGAACGCGCGCAGTTCGGGCCGAGCGTCTGCCGCGCTCTGACGTGAGGCGTGGGCGCAGAAGGAAATGCAAAGAGCAAGCAGGATCAGCATGCGGATTTTCATTACGATGGGCTCCAGAAGGACTATTTGGCTTTGGTAACGCGCAGAGAAGTGATGCGGTCTCCCAGTTGGATCTTGTCCATCACCTCAAGTCCCTTGAGAACCTTCCCAAAGACACAGTAGGCGGTATCCAGATAGTGGTTGGCTTTCAGGTTAAAGAAGAACTGGCTGTCGCCGCTATCTATGTCTCTGGATCGAGCCAGCCCGAGCGTGCCCCGTTCGTGCGGAAGCTTCGGCTCCAGAGGAACGGTCTTGCCGGATCCGCCGTTGCCCAGCGTAAACTTCTCAGAAACCTGGATGTCCGAGAGACCACGCAGTTTGGCGCCATCCACCTTTTTTGATTTCGGGTCGCCAGTCTGCGCGACAAACTCCGGGATGACGCGGTGGAAGAGCTGACCGTCATAAAACTTCTTGTTGACAAGTCCGACGATATGGGCGACCGTCTTCGGCGCCGCATTAGGGTAGAGCTCGATAACGATAGCGCCACGATTTGCGATGACCATGGTGAGCTGAGGATTCGGTTTGCTGGTAGAAGGTCCCTTAACAGGAACTTGCGCGCAGGCTGGGCGTGAAGCCAGCAAGCAAAAAACCAACAGGCTCACGGCAATATGCCGAAAAATCGATCCGTTCGTGGATGCGGAAGACAGAACGATACGCATCTAAAAACTCCTTAGAGAGGTTGAAATGTGGCTTTGGCAGACGCCATAAAGCCGGACAAGCTTTTGTCCGGCAATGTGGAGGGAGCGACTCTAGATTATTGTCTGGCCTCGTAAACCAGAAAATGTTTGATAATGTCGCCTTTTGCAATTTTGCTTACGACGTCTGTACCCTTGATGACCCGCCCGAACACGCAATATTCATAGTCGAATCCCGGGTTATCGACCAGATTGATATAGATCTGGCTATCGCCGCTATCGCGATCCGAGGTGCGTGCCAATCCGACGGTATACTGAAGGTTGGGCAGTTTCGCATCGACCTCCAACGGCACGGTTGAGCCAGATCCGTGTGAACCAATGCCTTTCAGATCGAAATCCGCTATCTCGGTATCCTTTGAAGTCGGGTCGCCCATCTGAGCCACCGTCTCATCGACACGATGGACTTTGAGGCCATCCCAGAACTTCTTCGCGGCCAGGTCGGTAATATGAGCGACGGTCTTGGGCGCTGCTTTAGGGTAGAGTTCCATCTCCATCGTGCCCTTGCTAACGAACTCTTTCTTGCCATCCTTATTCAGCGTTTCCGTGCCGATCTCCAGGCTCGCGCGAACCGCGCCGACGCGCGCCTTATCGAACTTGTTCTGCGAATCGTCGTTGTCTTTCCCTGTCGATTTCGGAGCGGTCTTCGGCGGGTTTTGCGCATTTGTCGGCGGTGTCGGCGGCACCTCACCCGGCAGAGGATCCGGATGGGGAGTGCGCAGCGAGACCATGGCGGCCATAACGACTCCGGCGACGATCAGACAAAAGATAGCGATGGCAGGACGCATCGGTTGGTTCTCCTTCAAAGGGTGGTCTTACCCCTAGGGGCAATCCATTTTCGGTGGTGGGCAGTCCGAGCGGCGTCTCTCTCTTGCACTAATCCATCTCGAATGCGGTCAAAATCACTCGGTTGTCGTGCGCCTGCAGTACAAGGCGAATCTTGAGGCGGTAGACGGTAGACGCTGGATCCTGAAAGACCCACCATGCCGTGACCGCAAAAAGATCGCTATCGATCATTTGGGGTTCGTCGAACTCCACGGTGATCGTCTTACCGCTCATGAAGAGCGTCGCTAGATCTTTCAGGAACATATCCGCAGAAACGAGCTGGCGCGCGTGCCCGGGTTTGTTCAGCGCAAGGCTTTCCGCACGCACAAGGTGAGAAGCGAGCAGGCGCGGCTGCTCTTCCTGAAACGCACGCTGAATATCGTCCAGAGCTGGCTGAAGATCTACCGGGCGCTTCGGCAAGGTCTTCTCTCCAATGCGGTAGTTGGAGCTCGGTTCGTCACGCGGAACCGTCGCTTGCAGCTCATAGTTGGGCCAGCCTTTGATGATGACTCGGCCAGGAGTGGGATAGAGAACAGATCCATCGGGCGAACCGCCGTAGCTCGAGCTGGGCCACCAGAACACTTCGTCCACGCTATAGGCCCAAAAAGGGGAGCGGTCTCGGTCGGGCCAGAGGATCTGCGATCTATCAGGAGTATTGTGTTCTTTCTGCGCTGCAGAAGCTTCCTGCGAATCCTTGTAACGTTGAGAACTGGAGCTTTCCGCGCCGGTCTTATCCCAATCGCCTGTCTTCCCCTTCTCCGAAGTTTTGTCTTCACTCTTCTTGTCGTCGCTCTCCTTCGAGGAAGTAGGATCGTCCGGCAGCTTGGGAAAGAGCGTGCTGTCAAAAATGTCTCCGCCCGCGAGGATGATCCCGGGAAGACGTGGAGTGTAGGTCAGTCGAGGAGGGGCCGCCGTCTTAACGCCACTGCGACTCTCTGCCGGACTGCGTCTTTCTACCGGGAACAGGACCGCGAACTTCACCCTGCCGCCGTGAGACACTGCGCTGCCGCCGCGAGCCGCTGCGCTGCCGGACGGACTGCTTTCCCCGGAACCTCGCTCCCCATGACTGCTGCTTTTGGAAGACGTGTGCGCAGAGGGACCGGAAGAATGATCCTTGTTGGAATGATCCTTGTTGGAATGATCCTTGTTTCCCGTAGCGGAGGCTGGCCCGGGAGCGGGAGGAGAAGGACGTGAGCGCGGTACCTGCGCCTGGGCGCTGCTGGAAAGCGCCAGCAAAAGGATCCCGTTCGTAAGAGCGAATGTCGGATGAAATCGGAAGGGTTTGCTTGTCAACCATTGCGTCTGCATCAAAACCTCCTCAAGAACGCTCGAAGTAATCTGGAATCGTTCCCACTCATGAACGCTCGCTGGACCCTCTTGTGACAAAACCGTTTCGACGTTCGTGCTTTGAATCCATTATACCTTAACCTACGAGGCTCTGCTGGAAGGATCTCAACGAATGATCATGAGGCGTAATGCGGGAGTTATGCTACTATATCCCGTGCGTGCCTGCATAGACACGTAAATGGCCTGAATTGAGTTTTGGCAGGAAGGAGGGGAAGTCACGATGGGACAGGCGCGTCCAGGGCTTGAGAAAGCGGTGGCAGAGATACTGCATCGGCATGGAGTCGCAGGACGGAAAATGTCTTATCGGCAGGCGGAGCGGCTGACCGGTCTCTCTCCTGCTACGATCGGAGAACTCGCAAAAGGCAATGCGCGCACCATGGAGACTGTGCGGCGGTTCGCACTTGGAATGGGAGAAGAGGCCGAACGGCTGTTGCTGCTGGCAGGATTCGTCCCGGAAACGACGGACCGACGCGCGCCGGAGCCTCCTGCTCTCTTCCGAGACAGCGCACCCGACCCGTCAGAACCAGACGATCAGGTTTGGCTGGAACGATTCGGCAGGGCGCTGGCGAAACTGCCTCCCGGTCGGGAGTGCGAACTTTGGCAAGCGGGCCTCCGCCGCGATACCGAGCTCCTCGAAGCCTTCCTGCAACGTTTCCTGCTCGCTGCCGAGAGTCCGGACTGACGGCACGCCATTAGGCGAGAGAAAGGGCCGATAGGACATTTAACTGTCACATCGGCCCGGATTGTGCGTTTGGTAGAATCAGTTGCCGGTGAGGATGCGCTTGACGACATCGATGACGTTGCCAGCGTCGCCGGTTTCCTGAGCGACTGCGAGCTTGTCCTGAATGGCGTAGATGCGCAGCGCCTTCTTCATCGCGTTGGCAAAGAGTTCTTTCGACAAGAGCATCGCCTTGACCGGTTCCATACGGTAGGTGAACTGATCTTCGCCAAACCAACCCTGATAGTCGGTATCGATGGCGGCGTAGCAGAACTCGGCCAAGCGCCAGATGTCGTCCGTACCGGTAACGCGGTCTTCGTCGTTGGAGTTGTATTTGGCGGCATTGATGTGGAAGTTGGCGATGGGCACGCCCATCCGCTTCAGCAGGTAGAGGCTGTCGGCGGGCTGGTTGCCGACCATCTGCTCATGTCCGTAGTCGATGACCACGCCCATGACCGTCTGCCCGACCGCTTCGTTGACCGTCTTAGCGACCAGCGCGGCTTTGGCGGTCGTATTGAGGATCATGTTGCCCTCGCGGGGCTCTTTCTGCTTGGCTTCGGTGCCGAACTTCAGGCCGAGACCGTGCGCCTTCTGGGCGATCTCGATACAGCCGTCGAGGAACCAGTCAAGCTGCTTGCCATAGTTGACCTCGAAATGGTAGTCCCACCCATCGGAGCCGGGCCAGAGCTGTACGCTCGGGCAGTCGAGCCGCTGAGCGAGTTCGACCGTTTGCAGGCAGTAGTCGATGCCCTGACGGCGTCGGCCAGCATCGGGATTGGTGATGCCGCCCATACGATAGTAGGCGCGGGTCCAGATGTTGGTGTTCATATTGGTAGGCGTCAGATTATAATGACGCAGCGCCTGCTGAACTTCTGCGATCTTGTTGTCGTCAATCCTGTCGTGGTCGTCGAGAAACATCTCGTTGTTGAGTTCGACTCCGCCGATTCCAGCCTGTGCCACGCGCGAGATCTGCCCGACGGCGGACTCGTCGAGAGGCTCTTCCTGGTAGGTCCGGCAGAAGCGATCACTGAATCCGCCTGCACACCAGTGGCCTGCTGAGAAATTGATTCCATAAGTAGCGAAGAAGGCGTTGACGATGTCGCCCTCCAGATAGTCGGCATAATCGGTGCTGAGAAGCGACAGATTGTCGGCATTGACGTGCATGAACGAAGTTTCCTTTCCAAGGCCTGCGATAGAGAGTGTTTTCGTGAAACGTGCGGACACCTCCTGCAAAATCGTAAAAGTTTTCTGAAACCTTGTTTGTTGAGTGCCGTCTAAGAGAGTGTAGGAAGTTGCAGATCACAAAAGTTGATCACACAAGCAACATAAGATACAGATAGCATTGGCTGCAAAATAGGCACGCTACTTCTAGGTACCCAACAGTGATGTTATGAGGAAGCGCTAAAATGAAACCTTTCGATAATCAGATCCCGATCCTTCTGGAATTTCGCGGCATGGAGAACCCCGTGACCGTGACCTTGCCTCAGCCCGTGATGCGTTACCTGGACATCTACGCAGACCGACAGCAGACCCATGCAGGGGAAGTGATCTACAAACAGGGGGAGCGCGACCGGGTGATGCCGGCATGTCTTCTGCCCCGACGGATTTCCAACAGTCTGCGCCCGTAGGCGTCCATCGAAGGACGCGACCGCGTAAGCACAGTCGCCTTTATGCTCCACCAGCGTAATCGCACCGACAGCAAGCAGGCCCGACTTCTAGGGAAGTCGGGCCTGTAGCATGTCTAAAGGATCGATACTACGCGGCAGGAGTCGCAGCAGGATCGTGCTCGACTCCAAGCACACGATTCAACGGCACTTCGATCATTTTCAATCCGGCGTAGCCTGCCGCTCTCCCGCGCAGATTACCTTCGGCGTCGAAGACGAAATAGGCGGGCCAAAGCGTGTTCTCGAACCGCTCGCCGATCGTGTGATCGCTGTCGATAGCACACGGCTCGGAGATTCCCAGCAAGGCCGCATCGGCGCGGACTGCTTCCAAATTGGTATCCTCTTCCTGGCGAGGCATGTGAATGGCAACGACCTTCAGGCCTTGCTCCCGGTACTGCTCCCGCCATTCAGTCACTTTCGGCATGTTATCGTGGCAAATCGGGCAGCTTACCGCCCAAATATGTACTAGCGTGGGACTGCCGATCAGATCCTGTCTGCCGATCTCTCCATTTATCCACTCCGTCGCCCCGGACAAGTCCGGCAGCGGTGTCCCTGTTCGCATCGCCATACTTCTTGTTCGCACCTCCCAGATAATCCCATAGGACAGGGGTATTACGTATGACCGTAAATGGCAGTTCCATGTCGTCGTAGGGCAGTACGTGTCTAGTGCCTCCGGCGGCCCAACATATTTCTCCACTCCTCAGAGAGTTCAGGAATCTCCATTAAATTCAGTCGCGCCGCTTCTCCTCCTGCTTTGCGATAGACGATATCATTGGCTTGCGTGATGGTCATCTCGGGATAGGGGCGTTCCGTGAGCGTCATCGCGTCGCCTGCGCTTACTTCGCCTACGGTGAGGACGCGCAGATAGTAGCCGGAGTGGCCAACGGCGATCATCCGTGCGGGCAACTCTGGGCTTTCCCATTTGCGGGCCAGATTGATGCAGGGCATGCGGGGTTGGGTCACCTGGACGAGGGTGGTGCCGACGGTAAAGGTGTCCCCGATGCAGACCTGATCTTCCGTCAGGCCTTGCAGGGTGAAGTTCTCTCCGAAGGCTCCATATCCGAACTCCTCTCCGCGTCCGAGAGTCGTGCGCCAGTAGGCGAAGTGTTCGGAGGGAAAACAACAGATCGCTTTGTCCGGGCCACCGTGAAATTTCAGGTTAGCCTGCTTGTCACCTTCGATGTTGGTGGAGTTCACGAGGACGCGACCAGGGACAGCCTCTTTGTAGATCGCGCTCCTCCATGCCTTCCCCTCGAACTCTCGCTTCTTCGGCTTCCCTGCCTGTACCGACACCAACGTTCCTACAAGACTTTGCACGCAGATCCTCCTGGGAAAAATCGCGACACGAGAGGTGTCTTCAATTCACATGGACGCGCTTATGGAACGCCCACCACTCAACGCAAAGGACGATTAGCGCCAGCAGTGCCAGCAACGGGAAGAGTTGGTGGATATCGTTGACTTTATGGCCAGCGGCCGCCTGCGGATTGTCGGCGATGGTGAGACTGCGATGGGGGGTGATATCGGATTCGGTGGCGCTGGCCAGGTTGGCGGCGAAGTCGTAAGAGTAGTCTTTGCCCGTCGCCTGGTACAGGCCCGCCTGATCGGTGCCTGCGAAGGTCGCGTGGCCCTGCTCGTCGGCGGTGATCTCCTGTTTGCTGCCGTCCGGCCGAGTGACTGTGACTTTAAGGGAGGGCGGCGCGGGGATCTTGATAGCCTCTCCCGTATGGATCTGCCCCTGCTCGCTGTCATCCTGACCTGTGCCAAGCCAGCGTACGCTGTTAGAGATAAAGATCGGGAAGGCGACACGGAGAGGAAACATCGACTCGTTGAGCGCGAAGCCGACGAACTCGGACCGCATGCGGTTCTTCTCCCCGGCGGCGATCAGGGAGCCCGACTCGGCGACCGCGATCTCGTGCGCCCAGCCGCGCGGGGTGGCTTTCAGTGCCATGCCGAAGCGATCCGCCCCGAAATCCACATAGCGCAGCGCCGGATGATCGTGATCCCAATCTGCAGGCGCGACGTTTTCCGCCGTGCCTTCGACTTTCACGGGAGATTGATCGCTGGTACAGTGGAGAAAAAGGTAGTTGCCTTCCGGAAGTTTGGCAGGGGCCTTTTCGTTGAACACCACGACATCGTAACTTTTTTCGTTTCCCGCAGCGAACGCCGCAGCCTTGCTTAACTCGACCCCGGAATCGACCTTCAGCGCGTTCTCCAGAAACAGGTTCTCTTGCCCGACCACCAGCACTTTTAGCGTCTTCCGGGGCTTGAGAATGAGGGTGGCTTCGTTATCGGCGGCCAGTTGGTCTTTGAGGTCCAGCCTGACGCGCATTCGCACGGCGGTCGCTGGTTCAGGAAGTTCGAAGGGCTGGGTATCCTCCGCGTTTGCGGCCAGTGTCACCTCGTGAGCTTCGATCAGACTCTCGCCGGAATAGATCTCTTCGACGAAGGTGTGCGGCTTGGAAGCGTAGTTGTGGGTGACGACGAGCAGTTCGACAGTCGGTTTCTCAGAGCCGATGTTGCGCCGAAAATCGACAGCGGTGATGCCGACGTTGTCGTGTTCGGTACCGATCGGATGGAAGCCGACGTGGGTCTTGCCAAGGTTGAGATTGGTGAGCGTATACTGGATGTCGCTGCCGGTTCCGCTCATCTGTGCCTCGATACCGCCATCGGAGATCAGTTCGATGCGTCCGCTGTCGCCTCCATTACGCGAGGCGACCAGATCGGCGGCCAGGTTGAGCGCTTCGCGCATATTCGTCGGAGTCTGGTGGACTTGCAGTCCGCCGACGGCTCGGCGCAACTCCGAACGGTCCTCGGTGAAGCCGGTGACGGCGTCCGGGCGGGAATAAGCGGAGAGAATCAACATCATGTCGCCCGGCTTCATGGCGTTGATGAGGTCGTTCGCCTGTCGCTTCGCCTGGTCGAGGCGCATGGGACTGAGGTCGGTCGCGCCCATCGAGGCCGAGGTATCGACGATCACGACGAAATTGCGTCCTCCAAAAGCTGCCGCCTTAAAGAAGGGACGAGAGAGAGCGAAGATGATCAGAGCCGCGACGATGAGTTGCAGGAGGAGCAGCAGATTGCGTCGGAGTTTCTGGAAGGGGGCATTCGCCTGGACATCGCGGATCACCTGTCGCCACAGAAACGTCGAGGAGATGACGACATCCTTGCGGCGCAGTTTCAGGATGTACATCACCACGATGAGGCCACCGATAAGGGGCAGGAAAAGCAGACTGAGCGGACTGACAAGTTGCATGGATGGTAGGCCTCACGGACAAGCAAAAAGAGGGGATCAGTGCAGCAGGCGTTGCTGCTGTTCCATCGGCATCAGCGTCCTCCGAGGGTCACGTTCTGGGCAGGGGGAACGTTGGGGATATGATAGGTTTCGCGTTCCAGGCCGTTGACACGGCGCTCCATCTGATGCAGCGCCGTATCGAAGCTGATGTCGTACTGCATGGAGGTGTCGCGCAGCGCTTTGATCTCTTCTCTTACCGCAGCGAATTCGTTGGCTACATGCTGTGAGAGCAGGTTGTCGCGCTGCAAGCGCAGCTTCTCCATCTGGCGCTTGTGGTAGGTGTAGACACCGTACATCGGCAGAAGAGCGAAGAGGGTCAAGCAGGGAATACCGACCAGCATCAAGATCAGGATCTCCCAAAATTCACTCATTCTGTTCCCCTCCTCGGATATGGGCTTAGCGTAATCGGCTCAACTCCGCGACTTGGTCCGACTCCGCCATTAAGGGACGTCGCTCGATGCGGTCGACCCGAGATTCTACGCGCTGAAGCGCCGAATCGAAACTGATGTCGTACTGCATCGTGGTGTCTCGCAGCGTGCGGACTTCCGCCCGCAGCGCCTCGACAGCAGCGCGCACCGAGGCATCGTCTCCCTGGTTTACTCGCAGCTTTAACTCCATCATCCTGCGACGGTTGTGGCCCCAGATGGCGGAAAGAGGAATGCCGAAAAAACCCAGGACTGCGATGAGACTGACGAATTCCATCATTGTACGTTCTCCGTATCGTTCGATGTTCAGGTGGCGAAGCGTTGCAATGCCTCCGGAAAGGCGACGGTTCCGGCGTAGATCGCCTTGCCGATGATGACGCCTTCCAGATTGGGAGCAGAGATTCGACGCAGCTCTTCCAGTGCATCCAGATCCCCCAGCGTCGTGACACCGCCGGAAGCGATGACGTGGACTCCGGGAACAGCGACCGCGACTTGAGCCAGCGAGACGATGTTCACGCCTTTGAGCATTCCGTCGCGCGCAATGTCCGTATAGATGAAGCGTTGGGCCCCCAGTTCCGCCATGCGCGTTACGAACGAGGTGGCCTGCTCACCGCTGCTCTCCTGCCATCCGTGCACCGCAACCAGGCCGTCACGTGCATCGACGCCTACCGCAATTTTCTCACCGTAAGCGGAGAACAGGGCTGCGATCAGTTCCGGGCTACGTGCGGCGGCAGTGCCGACGACAACCCGCTCGACGCCCATATCGAACATGCGTGCGGCAGAATCGGCGTTGCGCACGCCACCGCCGAACTGGATCGGCAGTCCGATCTCCGCTGCGATCACCCGCACCAGACCCAGATTGCGGGAACTCGGAATGCCGGTGCGCGCCCCGTCCAGATCGACGATATGGAGCCACTGCGCCCCTTCCGCCTTCCACCGTTCCGCAACTTTGATCGGATCCTCGGCATACGTCGTGGCCTGATCGAACTGGCCCTGGAGCAACCGAACGCACTTACCACCCTGAATGTCGATGGCTGGAAAGAGAATCATCTACGTCAACCTGTCTATCGCCCCTGCTAGACTACTACTTAGTCCCAGGCGGCAAAGTTTCGCAAGATTTGCAACCCGACGGCCCCACTCTTCTCGGGGTGGAACTGAGTTGCTGCGATGTTGTCTTTCTCGATGGCACAACAGAAGTCGGAACCGTAATCGCTGGTCGCGATGACCAGAGAACGATCTTCCGGAACGGGAAAATAGGAGTGAACGAAATAGACGCGGGAGCCTTCGGACAGTCCTGCCAGCAGCCGAGACGGCGTCGGGAAGTCCAGAGAGTTCCAGCCGATATGCGGCACTTTCAGGTCGGCGGCAGCCGCATTCGGCAGGCCGTCTTCGAAAAACTGCACGACCCGACCGGGCAGTACGCCCAGACCGGGAGTGGAGCCCATTTCACTGCTCGAATCGAACAGCATCTGCAGCCCCAAACAGATCCCGAGAAACGGTTTGCCCTGCGCGATGTGGAGGCGAACGGCAGCGTCCAACCCACTGCGTTGCAGGTTGCCCATTGCCGCGCAGAAGGCTCCGACGCCCGGCAGCACGACCTTCTCGGCACGTGCGATTTCGGCAGGATCCCCGGTAATGACCGGATCGCCGCCGACCTTGAGCAGCGCCTTCTCGACACTCCGCAGATTCGCCATCCCATAGTCTACGATCGCAATCATTTCGCTACTTTCTCGCATATGCCTTGCGAACGACCTGCAAGGCAACACTTCGTCCGATACTCTTCATACGCGGATAAGCCCGGTCTATTTCACCCGAGAACAGCCCTATTTCCACGGAAACCGCTCTATTTTTAACGATTTATACAATCGGGTCCAAATCGAGGTTTATAGGATGCCTTTCGTCGAGGGGATGCCCTGCACACGCGGTGAATGGCTGACGGCCTCAGCCAGCGCCCTGCCGAACGCTTTGAACGCGGACTCGATGATATGGTGGGTGTTCGTACCTGCCATCTGCCGCAGATGAACGGTCCATCCCGCATTGACGGCGACAGCGCGGAAGAATTCCGGGACCATCTCGGTCGTGAAATCCCCTAACTTCGGCGTTGGACAGACAAGGTCGTAGGCGAGATAGCCGCGCCCGCTGATGTCGATAGCGCAGAAGACTAGCGCCTCGTCCATCGGAACCGCGATGTTACCGACTCGCGTGATGCCTGCCCGGTCCCCGAGGGCCTCTGCCAACGCTTTGCCGAGCACGATCCCGACATCTTCGATCGTATGGTGGTCGTCGATATGCAGGTCGCCGATCGCTTTGATGGTCAGGTCGAGCAGGCCATGTTTCGCGATATGGATCAGCATATGATCGAAAAATCCGATGCTGGTCGCGAGATCGCTCGTTCCCGTGCCATCGAGATCGAGTGTGAGGGTGATGTCGGTCTCACTGGTTTTGCGGGAGAGATGGGCGATGCGTTTCGGCACTCTATTTGTCCTCACAGGAGCAGGGTTCGGATCGACGCGCTTCCACGGCCTGGGCATGCGCATCGAAACCTTCGGCGCGGGCAAAGCCGATCATGGCGTCTGCAATCGGGTTCAGGGCCGCAGCGGTGTAGTAGATGAAGCTCGACTTCTTCAGAAAGGTATCGACATGCAGGGGGGAGGCGAACCGCGCCGTGCCGCTGGTCGGAAGCGTGTGGCTGGGGCCAGCCATGTAGTCTCCGAGCGTCTGAGGCGCGTAGTCGCCCATGAGAATCGCGCCCGCATTGCGGATGCTGCCGAGCGCGGCGAACGGTTCTCGCACCATCAGGGCGAGATGCTCGGGGGCGCAGACGTTGGCAAGATCGTACGCCTGGGCCAGCGATTCGGTGATAAGGATCAAGCCATGCTCGTCGAG
>JAYUMV010000421.1:0-7744 GCA_043762265.1 Chthonomonadaceae bacterium
TCGTTGCCAGCCAGGGCTATCAGTTCGTGGGCATGGCGCTGAAGAATGGCCTGTTCCATGCGGGTCGGGTAGTACTCCGGGAGGGCGCAGATCTGTTCGAACAGATGCGAGCCCGGCGTATCGTAAAAGAAACGGCACGGCAGATGTTTCTGCGCAGCGGCGAGTCCTTCGGAAACGACCGTTTGAAAGGGCAGGGGCAGATGGCGGCTCGGAGCTTCCAGGAAATCGAGCCGATGTGTCGTCGTATGCATCAGGAAAATACCTCGTCAGGGAGATTGGGAAAGTCGACGCGAATTCGCAGCGTTGCGAAGGGAGTTTTCGTGTCACTCCGGCCACTCCACGAGATACGCGGAGACCGGAATAGGGTTCCTATGGGCTGGCGCCTATACGACTGCTCGGCTCTCTTAAGAGAACGCTCCGAAGAGGGCAGGAGTTCCAGGAACCATGGGGGCGCCAAAACGTTTAGACTCGTAGAAAGAGATGTCAGGACGGTAGAGAGGAGCCAGATCGTGCAGCCGAAAGACCATTACGATGTGCTGATTATCGGGGGCGGACAGGCCGGAATTCCGCTGGCGTGGACGCTAGCGGGGCAGGGCAAGCAGGTCGCCCTGGCAGAGCGGGAGCGGCTGGGCGGCTCCTGCGTCAATTTCGGATGCACGCCTACGAAAGCGGCGGTCGCCTCGGCGCGTGTGGCGCATCAGGCCCGCCGAGGCGCGGAGTATGGCCTGCATATTCCGGAGGTGCGCGTCGATTTTGCCGCGGTGCTGAAGCGGGCGCGCGGCGTCGCCACCGAATCGCGTACAGGACTGGACAAAGGGCTGGATGGCTCCAAAAATCCGTTCCTGATTCGAGGGCATGCCCGATTGGACGGCAGGACCGATGCAGGCTTTCGGGTGCAGATCGGCGCAAAGACGCTTACGGCGCAAGAGGTGGTGCTGAACACGGGCACACGCAGCCTGATACCGGAGTTGGAGGGCTTGGAGACGATCGACTGCCTGCATGCGGGCAACTGGATGGATCGCCCGGAACTGCCGGAGCATCTGCTGCTGCTCGGCGGCGGCTATATCGCCTTGGAGATGGGGCAGTTCTATCGGCGGATGGGCAGCAAAGTGACGATCATCGAGCGGGGCGAACGGATCCTGGCGCGGGAAGATCCCGAGGTCGTCGCCGTGCTGCAGAAGCTATTGGAAGCGGAAGGCATCGTGTTCCGCACGAACACGACTGTGGAGCGCGTCGAAGCGAAAGCGGGCATGACCCTCCATACGCGCCATCACGATCGGGCGGGAACTCTGCACGGCACCCATCTCTTCGTCGCGACGGGACGTGTGCCGAACACCGACGATCTGGGCTTGGAGACCGTCGGCGTCCTCCAGGACGATCACGGCAACGTCAAGGTGGATGCGCGACTGGCGACAAATGTGGAGGGCCTCTGGGCCGCGGGCGACATACGGGGTGGCCCGCTCTTTACCCACACCTCCTGGGACGACCACAGAATCCTGCTCTCCCAGATGACCGGCGACAGATCCCGTACCACAGATCGCATTGTGCCCTACGCCATCTTCACCGATCCGGAACTCGGCCGCGTCGGTATGACGGTGGCGGAAGCGCAAAAGTCCGGGAAGAAGATCAAGACCGCCCGGTTTGCGATGGCAAAGAACGGCAAAGCCTCCGAACTCGGCGAGACGGAAGGCTTTATCCAGGTGATCGTCGATGCCGAAACCGACCAGATTCTCGGCGCGACTCTGCTCTGCACGGAGGCTTCGGAACTGGTGCATATCTATATCGACCTCATCAACGCCAAAGCCCCGTATACCGTGCTGCGCGATGCCGTCCATATCCATCCAACGCTGGCTGAAGCCGTCCAGAGCGCCGTCACCGCCCTGGACTGACCGTATCATACGGTTCAGGGTGTGCCGTGCTGCTTGGCGGCAGCGCCGCCGCGCTGGGCGGCCTGGGCGAGGGAGATGGGCGGAAGACCCTGCCAGAAGCGATAGAGCTGAGTCAGGGTGACGATGGTGAGGGCGGTCAGGGGGGCAGCAAATAGGACGCCCCAGATATGCCCGACCTCCAGGCCTGCGAACAGCACGAAGAGCACCAGCACCTCGTGGAGACCCAGCGCCGCCCCCACCAGACGAGGATACAGGACCTTTGAGCCGATCTCGTTGATGACGATGAAGAGCAGCAGAATGGCGACGACGCGCACGATGGGGGAGAGAAAGTGGCCCTCGGGCGTGATGGCGGCAGCGATCATGGCGGGAATCGCGCCGATGTAGGGGCCGAACACCGGAATCAGCGAGGCCGCTACCACAAACAGCCCGATCAGCAGCCAGAACCGGATCCCGAGCAGAGCGCAGGCGGTGGCGGCCAGAACTCCCATGACCACGGCCAACAGCAACTGCCCTCGCACGAAACCGCCCAGCACCCGATTGACATCACTCTGCCACTGCTCGGCATAAGGCAGGAGACGGGGCGGCAGGTTGCGGTTGAGGGTCTCGCGCATCTCTGTACTGTAGATCAGAAAATAGAGCGCGATCAGCAGCACGATGATCGCCTCGACCAGCGATTTGGACACCCCTTCGAAGATCCCGAACGCGTTCTTGGCGACCGCTTCCCCCCAGGTCTTCATCCCCGGCGGCGGGTTGTTTAGGGTCTCTGTCAGGTGGACATGCAGGCCGTGCCCCTGCATCCAGGTGTCCAGTTGGGCCAGCTTCTCGCGCCCGTTCGCCTCGATACGCGAATGATCCCGGCCCAGCAGCTGCAGTTGATGGTTCATCTGCCGCCCCAGGAGCACGCCGCTGCCCGCTAGAATCGCGAACAGACCGGCGTAGACGCATAGCACCCCTCTCCACCGGGGCGACTTCTGGCCGTTGGGCTTCCAGCGTGCGGCCTCGACCAGCGGCGCAAAAGCGTAGGCAAACAGCCCGCCCAATGCAAAGATCAACAGCGTATGGCCGATATACGACAGCAGACGCACCGAAACGCCGATAAAAAGCATCAGCATCAAGACCGTCGTCACCACCGTCAAGAGAGACAGCCAGTGCCGCATCGTCACCTTCTCGCTCAGGTGTCCCGATTGCGGGGGATCGATCTCTTTTTCGCTCTGTTCAAGTCTCTCCATGCGGATGCAGTTCTCCTCCCCGGCCTCCTGGCAACGGGTCTCTCAGGGTGTTTTCGCGCAGCGAAAACCGGTGTCGTTTCAAGTGTCGCCCGCGCCTTCAATGGCGCGATTATAAGTTCGGCAGGCGCGTTCGCTATAGCCGACTGCGCCGCCGCGCAGGATGCGCTGGTCCGGATTGTCGTTGTAGTGGCCCTGCACCCATTCCCAGGCATTCCCTGCCATGTCTACGCAGCCGTACGGACTGATGCCGGCAGGCACGAACCCGACCGGCTGGGTTCGCGCAGGCCCGATAAAGCAGACCTTTCCGTTGGCAACAGGGGCGGGAGGGGGAGCGGTCTCCTTCCCACGCCGCGCGCGCGGCGCGACTTTGTGCAGATCCCAGGTATCGCCCCAGGGGTAGCGGCGACCATCAGTCCCACGCGCCGCCTTCTCCCATTCGGCTTCCGTCGGCAACCGCTTGCCTGCCCAGTGGGCATAGGCCTCCGCCTGGTCGTAGGTGATATTGGTAGCAGGCAGTCTCTCCAGTCCGGGCGTAAAGGTATGATTCGCGTCGAAGCGGTGAAACTCCTCATTGGTGACCTCATGGACATCTATATAAAAGGAAGAGACGTAGACGCGGTGTTTTGGCTTCACGTCTTCGTCGGCGTCTGCGTCATCGGTACCGAGCCAACACTCGCCGCCGGGAACCACGACCATGCCGGGAGGCGTATGAAGACGCAATGCGTTGACCTGCGCCACCGTTATCGGGCGTGGCGCGATCAGATGCCGTGCGAGGCTGAAGAGGCCGACCGTGCCGAGCAGGCAGACGACGGCAATGCGAATTTTCAGGCGCTGTTGGCGCATACGTTCTTTCTCCTTTTGCGCTCCGCACTACGCGATTATACGCGATACCGGGCGTTTTGATACGCAGTCTGTCTTCTGGACGCAAAACCATCTGCAGAGCGCGCGGAAGCAGGCAGGAATCTTTGACAACCTGCTTGAATAGTGTGATAATACAGGCCGGGAGCCTGGCATCCGAAGTTTGCTTGTGGTAGCATGGCGTGACACTGGCGCGTCCAATATCAATAGGAAGCATTCTGAAACCGAAGTGGTTCCCAACCTATCTAATCATCGTAGGGAAGACGCTGCGAGACGCCGGACTGGACGGCTCGCAGACGTTGCTGTTTTTCAGGAATGCGAGAGCGCGCAGACCACATCGGGCCACGCGCGAGAAGGAGACCGGGTGTCATGAACGTGTTCACACGCTTTTTCCGCTATATGAAAGGGTTGATCAATGGCAACCTTGATCGGTGGGAAAATCCGGAAATAATCATCAATGAAGCCGTCCGGGAGATGAAAGAGAACCAGATCAAGAACCGGGAACTCGCGGTTCAGGCCATCACGCAGAAAAACAACCTGCAGCAGGCCGTCGACAGCGAGGAGCGCCTGGTCGCGGAGTATGAGCGCAAAGCCACGCTAGCCGTAACGGGAGGCAATCGGGAACTCGCCAAGCAGTTTTTGAAAGAGAAGGCGATTCACGAACAGACCCTCGAAAGCATGCGCGGCAACCTGGCGAACGCGATCGAAGCATCTGAAAAAGTCAAGATCGCGATCAAGAATGAAGAAGACCGGATTCGCGTTCGCACCTCCGAAGCGCTGGCCCTCAAAGCCAACATGAAGCAGGCGCAGATCCAGATTTCGATCAACAAGGCGTTGGATCAGTTCCAGTTCAGCGACACTGAGAACCAGTGGACCTCCGCGAAAGAGCGCATCACCTCGATGCAGTCAGAAGCCAGCGCGCGCGGCGAAATCGCCAATACGAGCATGGATGCCAAACTGCGCGAGATGGAGTTCTCCCAGATGGACGCGCAGGCTGAAGACGAGCTGACGAAGCTCGAAGCGAAGATATCGATGGGCGGTTCCCCTGCCAGTCGTTACAATACTACTCCGGTGCAGCAGATGCAGACCGTCGGCAACGGGGCGAGCGCCGGTGGCAGCAGCAGCAGCGGCTCCAGCGCCGCGCCGGAGAGCGACCTCGACAAACAACTGCGGGAACTGGAAGAGAAACTGGGCAAGCGTTAGTCTCCTGCCCGTCTATCGGCAAGAGGAAGAGGCGGAACCGTTGTATGAGCATTCCAGAACGTTTTTATCGTATCGCCAAACACAAGTTCTCCGAGATTCGCGACCGCGTCGATCGGTGGGATGAAGAGGCGCAGGAGGCGGAGACCGACCTCCTCCGCAAGGCGGGGACGCGGACCGATGCCAGCAGCGAACTCAAAGACGCCCTGCGCACGACATCGCCAGCAAAATCCGACAAGATCCCGCCTGCACAGGCGGCTACGCTGCGGACGCCCGACGAGATTCGTCGCGCCGCCGCGCCGATGACGAACAGCTCCCCGTCCACGGCCAATTTGCAGCCGGATCCGCTGGACTTCCACTATCGACTGCTTGGGGTGGAACCGGGCACCGGGTTCTCGGACGTGCAGGCCGCCTACAACAAACTGGCGGCTCGCTGTGATCCCGCCCGTTTTCCGGCCCACTCCACGGAAGCCCAGGAAGCGGAGCGTATTCGCAAGCGGCTGGAAGACTCCTTCAAGGTATTGCGAGACGCCCTCGACGCCACGGCGCGACGTTTTGATCTGCTGGAGTTCGATACGCCCGGCGCAAAAGAGGCTCCTGCCAACTGAAGCGTCGAGCCGTTGCACGGAAATGAATTCCCATTCTAAAGTAGAAAGTTCGCCTTCGCGGACTCAATGCCTTGAAGACGTCTCTGAAGGGATCTTTCTTATGGCGCGGCCTGCCCGATTGACCGGTGCGGAGATTGAAGCGATTCTTCCTACCCTTCCCGGATGGGAACTGCGGGACGGAAAACTACACCGTACGTTTACGTTTGCCGACTTTTCGCAGGCGTGGGGCTTTATGTCCCGCGCCGCTTTGGTCGCTGAGAAGATGGACCATCATCCCGACTGGTCCAATGTCTATCGTACTGTCCACATCGACCTCCATACCCACGACGCAGGGGGCATCACCCGCCTCGATATCGAAATGGCACAGCAGATGAACACCCTGGCTGTGTAGAGAAGACCTCCATGGAACTGCCTGTCTACCTGGATCACTCCGCAACCACGCCCGTCGCTCCCGAAGTTCTGGAAGAGATGCTTCCTTACTTTACGGAACGGTTCGGCAACGCCTCTGCTCTCTATAGTGTCGGCACAGCCGCACGTGATGGGGTGGAGAACGCCCGCGATATTCTGGCCGCCGCGCTGCACGCCTCCCCCGATGAGATCGTTTTCACCTCCGGCGGCACCGAGGCGGACAACATGGCGCTGCGCGGCGCTGCGGAGGCCAATCGCCTGCGGCGGCACCTGCTCACCACCCCGATCGAACACCATGCTGTACTGGAGCCTCTGGAGCGCCTGCAGCACGCTGGCTACGACCTGGAGATGCTGCCGATCGACGGCGATGGCCGCGTGGATTTCGCGCGTGCCGCCGAGAAGCTGCGTTCGGATACCCTGCTCATGTCGATCATGCACGCCAACAACGAGATCGGCACCGTGCAAGACATCGAGAATTTCGGCGCTCTCTGTCGGTCGCACGGCATTTTGTTCCATACCGATGCGGTGCAGTCGTTCGGCAAACTGCCGATAGATGTTCGGGAGATGCAGATCGACATGCTCAGTCTCTCCGGCCACAAACTCCATGCCCCCAAGGGCGTAGGAGCGCTCTATGTGCGGCGCGGGACCTCGCTGGCGCGCTTCATGGAGGGAGGCGCGCAGGAGCGGGGGCGACGGGGCGGAACTCTCAACGTGCCAGGAATCGTAGGCTTGGGTAAGGCTACCGAACTTGCGCACGCGCACATGGCTTCGGAAGCGATCCGTCTGCAAGCGTTACGGGACTGGTTCTTTGGGCGTCTGACCACTACGATCCCCGGTATACGCATCTGCGGCAGTCGTACGCACCGCATGCCCAACAACATCCATTTTTGTCTGGAGGGGGTAGAGGGCGAACCGGTACTGCTGGCGCTCGATGCCGCCGGTATCTGCGCATCGGCGGGATCGGCCTGCTCGGCAGGGTCTACGGAGCCCTCGCATGTGCTGAAGGCGATCTGCGTACCGCGAGAGCAGGCGCGCGGCGCGCTTCGCTTGACGATGGGGGCGACAACGGATCAGGCTACGCTGGAATATGTGCTGGAAACTCTGAAACGGACCGTCGGCGAACTCCGTCGGCTCTCCGGCAGCGTTGAGCGATCATAACGTCCTCAAAGGTGCCGGATAGGCGGGAAAGAAGATGCCTGCAATCGCGTTTTTGCTACTACATGAATAGCCTGCATCAAAATGTTTTTTTCGTGAGGGCAGCAAAAATCGCTTGACAAATCCGCAAGGCTGTCTTATAATACGGTTGAGAGCAATTATCGAGGCACTCATTGGACGCAACGCAACGGCACCCAGCATTCCCAAACCCGCACTCGAACAGGAGAATGGCCCATGCGAAATCACCTTACTGACCTGTCCAGAGTGCCATCAGCAGAAGATAGTCTGTGAAAAAAGGCACGTAGTCACCGCGACGTGAGATACGCCACCGCATACAAGACACCGAACGTCGGAGGAGAGGAGTGGCATTCATGAGCACCAAGACCGCTGTTCTGGA
>JAYUMV010000422.1:0-20451 GCA_043762265.1 Chthonomonadaceae bacterium
GCGGCAACAGGGACTACATTTTCTCGTATTTGTGTGCCGCCGCATTCTTGACGGTCTTGGCAGGGTCTTTGTCGAAGCGGGGCTTGCACCCTGAACAGCAGAAGTAGTAAGTCTTGCCCTTGTAGGTGCTGTGGCCCACGGCAGCTTTCACCGACGCGATTTTGTCGCCGGTCACCGGACATATTAAGGCCGTAGACGCGGTCTTCGTATGGGCAGGCTTATGGCCGTGCTGCGCAAGCGCCGCCCCTCCCAGGGTTGACAATGCCGCGATGGTAAGAATTAAGTGTTTCATTTTGTATCCCTTTCGAGGCGATTTTGCCTCCTATTGTCAATAGAACGATTCCAGGCGTTCCTTGTGACATCATGTCAGTTGCCAATACCCGACTCCTTTCGTCTGGGCAGGTTGAGAGGCTTTCAGCCTGCCCAGAGTTTCTCCTGGATGTAGCGGCTACGGACCGACTTTGAATTCGAGCGCTTTGGTAAACGGCTTCTGCTTGGGCGGCGTGACAGTGAGTGTAACGCGCCACGGTCCCTTCATGCTGAACTGCACCGGCACGGAGTAGTGGCCGTTCTTGCCCTCCTGCGCCTTCGGCTTGGTGACACCCATATCCATGCTCGTCATCTCGACCGAGCCCATCACCTTCGCCCCGGTGACAGGCTTGCCTGCGGGATCCAGAATTGTCACGTCCAGCATATTCTTACCCACCGCGAGCGTTTTGGCGTCGGTGTTGACAGTGACCTTCCAGGCCCCGGACGCAGCCCCAGTGGCAGGCATCTTCATGCCAGCCATATCATCGGCAGGCGTCGTGGCACCGGCCACACCCTTAACAGGCTTTTTCGTGCTGGCCTCTGCGATAGGGGGGATGGCTACGGCCGCATCTGCACTGGGTGTTTTGGTTGCAGTCGTGTCCGCCGCAGGTGTCTTAGCGGGGATTGTATCCGCAGCGGGCGCCTTGGTATCGGACTCCCCTTTGGCGGGCATCTTCATCCCAGCCATGTCATCAGCAGGGGCTTTCGTATCAGCCTGCATTTTCATTCCGGCCATCGGTTTGGGCGGCATCCACCTGGTTTTGCCGTCTACGTTGAAGTCGAGCACGGTGTGAACGGCACTGTTCTTATCCGCTTTGCCGTCATTCATCAGCATCACGCGCCATAGCCCCTTCATACTGAACTTTACGGGCACGGAGTAGTGCCCGTCCTTTCCCTCTACCGCTTTCGGGCGGTCGGTGCCCATATCCATGCTGGTCATGGCGACGGTTGCCATGAGTTTCAGGCCGGTGACGGGTTTGCCGCTGGCATCGGTCACCAGGACATCCATCCGGTTATCGCCGACAACAGGCGGATTCTGGGCCGGTGTAACGGTGACGGGTAAGCCCTGCGCATCCATGGCCATGTCCTTCGTTTTCGTCTTGTCCCTCTGCATGCCGCCCATGCTCATGCCGGGTTTCATGGCAGCCATCTTCATGTGCTCCATCCCCGACCCGCCGACCATCATCTGCGTCATCATCTCCGCCATCGTGGACTCTTTACCGAAGCCCAGCATATCGTCCCAGTTTTCATCGCCCGTGACGGTCATGACGCCAGCCTCTTTGAGGTGCGCCATCTCCTTCATGGTTCCTTCATGATGGACATGGTCGTCCTTGCTTGCGGTTCCCCCCGCGACTCCCTGTGCGCCTGAAAGGGCAACGAGCAGCGTCATGCCGAGTGTCAAGGCAGTCGTATTCATGATGTTGCGTATGTTTTTGCGTCTGTGATTGATTTTCATGGTTTTCTCGCTTTCACGCGATTCCGATCTCAGCATTTGTTGCGTCTAATCCGGAAGATACTGGTGCTGCAGGTTCAACAGGGAGCGGCGCGGCCCTAGATGCTTGTTGAACGTGTTGTTGAAGTTGAAGGTAAATCCGACCTGGATCGAATGTTCGTCTTTCACTCCGCCGTAGGTGGAGGCATAGGCGGACTGCCGATTTTGATACTGGTACTGCACCACCACATCGAAGCCGCTGCCCAGGCGCTTGACACCCGTGAGCGCCAGGCCAAAAGTGTTGCTGGCGCGCACCTTGTCGTAGGTCTTGTACCCTGCCGTCAGCGATACCTGGTAGCCGGGGACCCCGAAGGGACTGTGCAGATAGCGCAGCGAAACTGCGATCGTGTTGCCGTCGGCGCGGAAGGTGTCCGTCACCGTGTTGAAGGCGCGCGTATCGTTGCCGAAGGCGTAGTAGTCCTGCACACGCAGGTCGATGCGGTCTACCGGGTCGGGCGCGATGTTGTAGATAATGCCACCGTACACGACGTTAGACGCGCCGCCCTCCCCGTTTCCCAGGGATCTCCGCTCGAAACCCCCTCCCCACATCGGCACCTTTTTCAGGTTCTCCAGCGCCGCTAGCTCCTGGTACTGGTAGGCGATCCCGTAAGAATTGATGCCTGCTTGACCGACCGTCGAAGGCGTCGACGTAATCAGGTTCTGCGCATGAAAGTTCACGGACGAGCGCAAGCCGGGATGCAGGATCACGGTCGCCTGATTGGTGTAGCGATGCTCCTGGACATTGTTGCCGTCCGAGAACGGGTCGAGCACGTTGACGAACTCGTTCAGATCGTCGCCGCGTATCGTCGGGAAGTCGATGAGGCGTGTGCCAGTGTCCGTCCGCCCGATGGTGCCTTCGAGCTTGTTGGTCTGATAGTTGACATACAACTGGTGCAGGAACGCATCCGTGCCGCTGGGCGCATGGTTCGACTCCGTCGAGGTCACCCCGACGACGAAACTGCCGATGCCGCCCTTCGCCGCCAGCCGCTCCGACACGCCCAGCAGAAGCGCCGAATCCGACAGGTTGATGCGGCTGCTGCTGGACCGCGTGCCGTTGAACAGCGTAATGCGGGGCGAAGTATACTGAAGGGTGCCGATACCGGTGCCGTCTAGTTCGATCTGTGGGGCAACGCTCGGTTGCTCCGGAATGGGGGTCTGCTGCGCCTGTCCGTGGGCAGCGCCGGGAAGGAGCGCTGCACTCAGGGCCAACAGCGCGACTCCTGGTCGATTCGTTTTCAAGCCATATCTCCTTATAGATGCCGTCTTGCCTGTGGATAGATTCGTGCCTGCGTCGAACTCAGGAGTCCGTCGCGATAATCTCTTTGAACTTGAAGCCTGCCTCCTCGGCATCCTCGTACATCAGCATCGTCATCATTCCGCCCGGCGACATGCCGTTGTTCATGGTGCTGAGGTCACTGTGGTCATGGAAGTGCCAGGCCCCCGGATTCGTGCCCTGAACGACGATGTCGGCGGTGCTTCCTGCAAAAACCGGCACGGTGTTCATTCGGACGGGAGAAGCGAGTGGGGCGCCATCCGTGCAGACATGCCAGAAGTCATGTCCGTGCAGGTGCATGTTATGAACCATCATCCCGGCATTGATAAGCCGAATACGGACATTCTCACCCCGCTTGATATGCATGTGCTCGGTCATGGGGTAGGGCCTGCCGTTGATCAGGAAGAAGTTCGGCTCGATCCGCATCGCGGGGCCGGTGCGGCTGCGATGGTAGGGCGGCGTCCAGCCGCTCTTAACGGCTTTGGTAAACTCCTCTTTGCTCGCGAACCAGCCCATCATGTGCCCGTTCATTTTGGACATTAGCTTTGTGGAGCCGTTCATGGCGTCCATCTGCTCGCCCATCGCCAGCATCGCATTCATCTGCTCGCGCAGGAAATCCGTGTCCACTTCGCTCAGCACCAGCGTGTATTCGCGGTCGTACGGAAACGTTTTTTGCACGATGTCCTCGCCCGCAGGTTCGACGATGAGCGAACCGTACAGGCCAGCCTGTACGTGCATGTTGGTCATGTTGTGGCAGTGGTAGAAGTGGGTGCCGGCAGGCTGCGCACGCCACAGGTAGGTGAACTTCTGGTTGTAGCCGACCGGGTACTGAGTGCCGAGCGGTACGCCGTCCATCTCGCACGGAACGTACATGCCGTGCCAGTGGATGGTGTGAAAGTCGTGCGTCCTGTTGGTCAGGTTGACCTTGACCCAATCGCCTTCCTTCACTCGGATTTCCGGGCCGGGCAGCGTTTTGTTGAACGTATAGAAATGGTGCTCTTCCAGCGGCAGTATTTCGATCTTCTCGACCGTCACCTCGATATTGAACTCGTGGATTTTGTCACCTGGTTTGGGCATCGCGCGCGGATTCCAGCGCGGCGCGGTTTCGTTGATGACCATTTGTGAAGGCCATCCACTATACTGCGTATTTTCCACGGGCACTGCTGTCATATCGGTCTTAGGCACGGCAGGGTTGACGACCTTACCTTGCCCCTGCGCAGACTGTGCGTCGAGACCTGCGCCTATTCCGAAGGCTCCCGCCAGCCCTGCCAGCCGCGACAGAAAGGTGCGGCGTCCGACTTGCTTGTTCTCTTCCATTTTAATTCTCCGGTACGGCGGCGACTGCTTGCGTGGCCGCCGTGCCCTGTGAGACGAGGCTACTTCGCGTCCTTATTCGGCGCTTCCGCCGCTTTCTTCTGTTGTGCGCTCTTGACACGTGCGTCCAGATCAGTCAGATATTTGTCCGGACTCTTGTCGAACTGCGGCTTGCAGCCATCGCAGCAGAAGTAGTACCGCACCCCCTTGAAGTCTGAAGACTGGGTCTCTCTGGTCACTTTATCGATCGGGTTGTGCAGCACCGGGCAGACGTAGGAACCGGTATCTTCTGCGCGAACGACGGAGGCAGGAAGCAGCACAGTGGCGCAGGCGAGAGCCGCCACAAAAATGCGCCGAGACGCACGAAGGGTCTGGGAAAACATGGATTTGTACCTTTCACTCTATTGAGTTGACGTGACACGATATCAGCGCTGCCGGTCGGCAGACGGAATCATAGTCATCCCTGAAAAGGTGGAGCGCGAGGGGAAGAGGAAGCGAGCGCCACACACTGTGACGTCTGCTCGGCGTAGGAGACCTGCAAACTCGACCGTATTGGGGTCGGCATGCCGATCTGAGAAGTGGAAACGAGAATGAGCGGCACATAAACGTCACTGCTGGAGGGTATCGCAGGAGCACGTTCTGGAGAAGGAGTGATGGCGCAGGAACAGTCGTCTGCGTAGCCGCCAGTGGAAGCAAAATGACGTGCCCCGGCATGATGTGTGTTCTGACAGGCGCACGCGGTGGGATGGACGAGACAACACGTGTGCAGCATAGGAGTGGCATGCCCCATACCCTTGCAGGCGGCGACAGCGGGCGCACAGGTCACCAGCGTCGGAAACGCCAGGATCAGTACAATCGCCAGATGCCGAATGATACGCTGCGTCGTGTTCATATCGTTCAAGTACGAAGTTCAAACCGCCGATGTTACCGGGTGTTGCGGCTTAAGATTTCAGTGCGCTGATACGATTACCGGTGGAACACTGAATTTGCGATGGTGCGGAACTTATTGTTCATGGCAGGTGTTTCCATGGATACACCTGGTCGGGGAGAAGGGTTTTCGCCTGAAGCGTGCGAATAGTCCCTTGTCTCTTATTCTATGACAGGTAATTGCAACACGGCTCATTATGCGACTATGTCTGGTACTTTCGCCTGAAGAGGGCGGGAGAGGGCAAAAGTTGCCTCACAACGGAAGGACACATCCCCATGAAACGCAATCTGATCGCTCTGTTTGCCGTCGCCGCTCTCGGCATCACCACGTTCGCCATCAACCCTGCTTTCGCTCAGGACAAGATGGGCGGCAAAATGGACGGCGACAAAATGGCCGGTGGCAAGATGGCTGCCGGTAAGATGGATACCAAATCCGTCTACGTCTGCAAAGTTTGCAAGGAATATTTCCCTGCCGCCGCCGCCAAAAAAATGCACTACAAAGATGGAATGGGCCACAAACTTGTCAAGATGAGCAAAGCTCCCGCTGGCTTTAAAGACGGAAGCATGATGAAAATGGACAAGGGCAGCAAAATGGGCGGTAAAATGGAGGGTGGGAAAATGGAAGGCGGCAAGATGTAGCCGTCTCCGGAGACGATTCCCAAGAAATGCAGGAGCCTATTCAGGTTCTTGCAGGATTTGGCCGCGTCTGTGTGCAACATCGTTGGCGCTCGACTGTCTGACCCTGAGGGGTTGAAAGACTGTCGGGCGCTGGTTGTTGCGTCTGGTCAGACGCCCTGCATTCTTCTTCCGGACGCACCGGGTGGGAACTCCGTTTGTTTCCCAATCGTCCCAGAGAGAGATCTATCGAAAAAGGAGTCTTGCGATGTCATTGGCTCGAATGACGCGGCCTATCGTTACCACGATCGCTGCGTTTGCACTCTTTGCGCTGGTCGGCTCGACCGCGCACGCGTTTCCGAAGTTCGCCAAAAAAGAGAATGTTTCCTGCGGTTACTGCCATACGGCAGAAGGCGGCGGCGGTGCGCGTAACTTCCGGGGCGCCTACTACAAGACGCACAAACTGTCGTTCGCGGACTTCGATGAGGTCTACGAATCGAAGGCGGCTGGCGTGGAAGCAGGGAGCAAAGGCGACGCCTCGGTCGCCAAGAACCCCGATTATCCCAATGTTAAAGTGCCTGCCGTGCTCAACTTCGTCGTGAAGGACATCGACGGCAAGCCGGTCAACCTCGGCCGCTATGCTGGTAAGGTCGTCATGTTCGTCAACGTCGCTTCCAAATGCGGCAACACCCCGCAGTACGCTCCGTTGGAGGCTCTCTACAAGAAGTACAAGTCGAAGGGCCTGGTCATCCTGGGCTTTCCGGCCAACGACTTCGGCGGGCAGGAACCGGGCACCGAAAAAGAGATCAAAGAGTTCTGCTCTCTGACCTACAAAGTCGACTTCCCGATGTTCTCCAAGGTCACCGTCAAGCCCGGAGAGATGCAGGCTCCTGTCTACAAGTTCCTCACCGAGAAAGAGACCGACCCGATGTTTGCCAACCCGATCGAGTGGAACTTCGCCAAGTTCCTCGTCAATCGCAAAGGCGAGATCATTACCCGCATTCCCGCCAGGACCTCACCGGACAAGCCGGAGATCGTTGAAATGATCGAGAAGGCGCTGGCCGAAGAGGCTCCGGAAAAAGTGGCTCGCCGCTAATTTCGGTTCTGCCTTTCAACGCGAGCAGATGGGCTGTGAGACATCTCACAGCCCGTCTGTGCGTTTTTTATTAGCTCGTACCCTTCGCGTTCGACTATAATACTGATCAGACGCAAAGCGGTTTGCGCAGGAAAATGCTGGCTCACAAAATCTGCCGTTTCGCAGAGGTTTATCCTCAAGGCTATCCCCTATAATAGGGTACTGAAAGGTTGGAGATCCGGCGCGCACGATATCGGTGTAGCCTCCCGATTGCAGAGAACCGACTAGGGATCGCAAGAGATCGTTTGCACTGGGAACTGCTCTGTCCTGTCACACTTTCCGTCCTTTGCCGTGCAGTAGAAGGGGCGGGAGGCATCTCAAGTAGGAGAGATGGGTCCGTTATAGGAAAATCTCTATTTGAAGGAGTTAATCCGCCATGTCGCATCAGATGAATCACCTGAAACCGTTATTTTTGTCCGCAGAGGAAGCGATGGTTCTCTTGGATCTCTGTATCATGAGCCATGCGGAATTTGATCGTGACTCGGAGGGTATGCTCCTCAAGCTGTCCGATCTGGTGCGGCAGCATATCGCGGCCTGCGCCGAGGATTCGCATGAAATTCACCCTTCGGGCGAGTCAGACTCGCGCATGGAACTGCCAGAGACCGCTCAGGACAGTCTCCGGTACGCGGAAAGCGCCTGGCCGTCTCTGGCAGGAGCGGAGTTCGTCGCTTCCCATCGAATTCCCGAACGGCGCTCGGCGTTGAAGCCCTGTCCTGCCGACTACTTGCGCCGTTGGGCGGCCCCATCGAGCGTATAGCCAATCGTCTCTTCGCTTACTTGACGGGGCTACGCGAATTCGGATATAATTTAGACTGAATGCGCGCTCCATAATACTCTTTCGGAGCTTCCCGCTTTCCCAGCGCATCTTCCTACGGATCTCCGATCAAGAGTGAGGCATGCCCGTGTCACCTGTGGTTCAATCTGCGTTCTTAACACTCTGGCTGCGGATCGGCATGCTCTTGCTGATCGGCAGCCGTGTGTTGATAACCGCTTCCTCAGCTCAGGCGGCGGAAGCGATCGCCGTCACCCCGAAACCCTCCGCACCGGGTCAGACCGTGACCCTGAAATGGTACTTCACCGGTACCAAGGTCGTCGTGGCAGGCGGGCGTTTTGGCAAGGGAGTGGAGGTGACCGGACGCACGACCCTGACCGATACTCCCCAAAAGACGACGCGCTACACGTTCGATGTCTGGTTCCCCGACTCGAAAAGCGCCGCCATCCCGAAGCCCGTGATCCATGTCCAATATACCGCGACTGCGGAAGTCGGCGACGTTCCAAAGGCGCTGACCGAGGAACAGATAGCCTATCAGGTACTGGAACTGGTCAACAAGGAGCGGATCGCCAATAATCTGCCGCCATTGCGGCTCCATTCGCAGTTGCAGGCGGCTTCGCACTGGATGGCACAGGATATGGCGACCAACGACTATCTGGATCATACGGACCATGAAGGCCGTGAGTTGGAGGGACGACTTGCCGCGTTCGACTACAAGGAATATCAGGCGATCGGGGAGAATGTGGCGGCAGGGCAAGCGACCGCAGCGGAAGTGATGGAAAACTGGCTGCAGAGCCCTGGACACCGGTCCAACATCCTGAGCCCGGATTTCTGCGAGATCGGCATCGGCCATGTGGTCAACAGCGCCAGCAAGTTTCAGCACTACTGGACCCAGGACTTTGGAAGGCAAATGGACCGTTATCCGGTCGTCGTCAACTGCGGCGCTGCTCAGACCTCACACCCCGAAGTGAAGCTCTACCTCTACGGCGAAGGCGTCATGAAACAGATGCGCCTGAGCAACGATGGCATCACCTGGACTCCCTGGGAAGCCTACCAACCGAATCATGACTGGACACTGGCCGCAGGCTTCGGCAAACACACCGTCTATGTCGAACTCAAAGACGACAAGCATACCTACCGGGATTCCGCGAACATCGACCTGCTTGCCGAAAAAGCTCCTTCCATTCCCTCGGTCGCGCGACATTAAGGGAGTTTATGGAACAAATATCCGCTGTACTGACCCATAACGTCGTGCCATTGTTTGCAGAACCCAGGGGCGGGAGCGAGCAGATCAGCCAGGGACTCCTCGGAGAGACGGTGCAGGTTCTGGAGCAGTCGGACGCCTTTGTCAACGTCCGTACTGCGGACGAATATACGGGATGGGTGCGCGGGAGTCACCTGCGGGCGTTTCAGAGTCCGGAACCGCTCGCACTGATCGCTGGCCACTATCCGGATGCGCGGTTATGCACGGTAGGCAAGTCCTTCTTAGATGTTTGGGGAGACCTGGACTGCAGCCGATTGGAAACGAAGCTAGTGTGGGGGACGCGGGTCCTCTGGCTCGACACCGTGCGACTTCGCACTGGCAGCTATGCCATTGTGCTGCTTCCCGGCGGCGGTTTCGAGGAAGCGTCCCGGCTTCCGTTCTCCCTCAGCTATGTGCTTTCGGAGGCGCTGGAATTTCCCGCTCAAGCCGCAGAGTTCGATGGGCAGACGGCGTGTGAGTTGGCGCATCGGTTTATCGGGACGCCTTATCTGTGGGGAGGAGGGACACCTTTCGGCTTCGACTGCTCCGGCTTCATACAGCGCATCTATGGCTTTCTGGGGATCACGCTGCCACGCGATGCCTATCTCCAGGCGCAGTCTCCGCTAGGCAAGTTTCGCGAAACCGACAAGACGTTGAAAGCGGGCGATCTGGTCTTCTTTCTGGGGCGGAACGATCCACGCGGGCGCGGCATCACCCATATCGGGATGGCGATGGACCCTAAGCATTTTATCCATGCGTGCAGCAGGACCGGTGTAACCCTCTCCGCATTCGACGATCCCGAAGTCTGCGCCGCCTACACCTATCGTGGCTCCTGGCGATTGACGGCGCTACGTGCGAAAACGCCACGGAAAGTTTGACAGAACGTCAGTAGCTCTGGTATCATAGTGTGTTGTCTGTGCCATCGGCATGGCCGTCCATCCTAAACATTTCCGAGAATTCCTCTGAAGGAGTGTCCGTTGCGTATTCGAGCGAAAGAGATCCGCCGCGCCCGCAAGCGCGCCGAAGAGCAGCTTCATCTGAAGATCAAGTCTTTGAGCGTGGCGAAGCCCCAGGCCCGCCCCACGACCCGTCCCGCCGCCCGCCCGGCCGCTAAGCCCGCTTCCTCGACCTCGGTCAAGCCCGCTGCGCCGCGTCCTCCGCGCCCGAAGCCGCCAACTCCTGCGGGAGAATAGTCGCTTTTATCGACAGGATTGACGAGATTTCCAGGTAAATCTTGTCAATTCTGTCTTTTTTGTTTTGAGAGGTTCTTCATGTCTCAGGGTACGATCGTTGTTGTCAATCCCTATTCCGGCGCAGAGGTCGGGCAGGTTCCGGCAGGCACGGCAGAGGAGGTAGACGCTGCCGTACAGCAGGCGCATGAGGGTGCGGAGGCGATGCGGAAGATGCCGCTGCACCGCCGCGCGGAGATCCTGGCGACGACCGGGCAGATTCTGCTGCGTGAGACCGAGTCGCTGGCACGTCTGATTACGGCGGAAGCGGGCAAGACGATTCGAGAGACGCGGGCAGAGGTGGCGCGGGCGGCGGGCATCTTCCAACTCGCGGCGGAAGAGACCCGGCGTCTGCACGGCGAGACTGTCCCCTTTGACGCGCTGTCGAACGGCGAAGGCCATACCGGCTACTGGACACGCGTGCCGCTCGGCGTTGTAGGAGCGATCACGCCCTGGAATGTGCCTTTGGCGCTTGCCGCGCATAAGCTCGCTCCGGCGCTGGGGGGCGGCAATGCCGTTGTTTTCAAGCCCGCCGAGCAGACGCCACTGATCGGCTTACGCCTGGTCGAGGTTTTACGCGCAGCCGGTCTGCCCGCAAAAGCGCTGGTCTGTGTGACGGGGGACGGCGCGGTCGTCGGAGACGCGCTGGTGACTCACCCGGATGTCGCATTTCTCTCCTTTACCGGCAGCCGCGAGGTGGGGCTGAAACTCCCCGGCCGCGCCGGATACAAACGCGTGACCCTCGAACTAGGCGGCAACAGCCCGGTCATCATCACACCCTCTGCCGATCTCTTCGATGCTGCGGACGCGATTGTACGCGGCGGGTTCGCGGTCGCCGGTCAGCTCTGTATTTCAGTGCAGCGTGTTCTGGTGCACGAGAACGTACAGGCGGCGCTGACAGCGGAACTGCTCCCCCGGATCCGCGCACTGCGTCTCGGTGACCCTGGCGACGAGACGACCGATGTCGGCACCCTCATCAGTCCGGAAGCCTGCACGCGGGTCGCCGAGGCGGTCCAGACGGCGAAGCGAGAAGGCGCAACGGTGCTGATCGGTGGCGAGAGGGTGGGGGCCTCTGCCTACTCCCCGACGCTTCTCACCAATATAGACCCAACTTCTGCGCTGGCGCGAGAGGAGGCGTTCGCGCCGCTCCTGCTGCTGATGCCCTACCGCACCTTCGACGAGGCGATCCTGCTCGCCAATTCCACGCCCTACGGTCTGAACGCCGGGATCTACACCAACGATCTGGAGGAGGCGCTGCGCGCCGCCGACGAGATCGACGCCGGATCGGTGCTGATCAACGAAGCGCCGACCTTCCGCTCCGATCTGATGCCCTACGGCGGCCGCAAACAGAGCGGCCTGGGGCGGGAAGGCGTCCGGTTCGCCCTTCAGGAGATGACCGACCCCAAACTGATCTGTTTCCGCCGAGTTCCCCGTCGCCCATGAAGATGATTCCACTCTTCCCTCTGATGCGTCGCGCGGTGCCTGTTCTCGCGCTGGCAGGCGTTTCCTGTGGGCGGGCGATCCTGCTTCCACCGGTTGCGGCGCAATCGGTCGCCCCTGCGCCTCCCCCACCAGCGAAATCGGCGATCGCGAACCCAGTCGGCACGTTGCCCCTCTCCTGCCAGGGCAAGATCCTGCGTGAACACCCGGCCCACTTCGACAAGAAGCTGATCGCGCTGACCTTCGACGACGGTCCAGACTCGCGCTGTACGCCCCTCGTGCTCGATGCGCTGGCGAAATTCCATGCTCACGCCACTTTCTTTGTGGTCGGCAAGGAGATTCCGGGCCGCGAGGCGCTGCTGCAGCGGATGGTCGCGGAGGGACATACGGTCGGCAACCATACCTACACCCACGCGGCCAATCCGTCCTCTGCGCGTGCCCATACCGAACTGAGCCGCACCGAAACTCTCATCACTAAAGCGACCGGGCTCGCCCCCACGTGTTTCCGCCCTCCCTATGGCCTGACGAATTCGGCGCTGGTGAGGCAGGCCAGACGCCACGGCTACGGGGTCTTCCTCTGGACGATCGATCCCGGCGACACGCGCGGCAACGGCACGAAATCGCTCATTCGCGGCGTGCTTCGCGCTCCCGAAAATGGCGACATCGTGATTCTGCACGATGGCAACGACCATCAGGCGAGCGTCGCTGCCGTCGCCCCCATCTTAAAGGCTCTCACCGCCAAAGGCTGGCAGTTCGTCACCCTACCCGAAATGATGGTCGCCTGGGACACTTTTCGCAAATCTCATCCTAAATCCGCTTCTCCTCGCAAGACTAGAATGCATCGCAAAAAGCGTCCTCCCAGAATTGCCGTCCCTCAGCACGCTTGAGGAGCGAGATTGCTGATCCAGATTATCGATGAAGTCGGGTTTGGTAGTATAATAGTACATTACTCGCTGGAAAGCCCCGAGGTCATCAGGACATCTATCATGAAACCTTTTGCGATCTACCACGAACACCCCGACTGGTTTCGTCCCCTGTTTGCAGAACTGGACCGGCGTGGGATTCCCTATGAACGCCTGGACGCGGCGCGTCACTTTTTCGATCCTGCCGACCCGCATGACCGCGAGGCCTATAGCCTCGTTTTCAATCGTATGAGTCCTTCTGCCTATCTGCGCGGCGGCGGCAACAGCACCTTCTACACGCTGGGCCTGCTGGCACACTGGGAGCGGCAGGGGCTGCGCGTCGTCAATGGCCATCACGCGTTTACGATGGAGACCAGCAAGGCGCTGCAACTGAGCCTCCTGGAGACATTGGGGCTTGGCTATCCGAAGGCGCGTGTCATCAACCATCCTGACCTCGCCCCCGTTGCGGCGGAAGAATTGCGGTTTCCCGTGGTGGTGAAGGCGAACATCGGAGGCAGCGGCGCGGGAATCGTGCGCTACGATACCTCCGAGGAACTTCGCGCTGCGGCGGCAGCCGGGACCATCGATCTCGGCCTCGACAGCACCGCGCTGGTGCAGGAGTTTACCCCGGCACGGAACGGGCACATCACTCGTGTCGAGACGCTCGGCGGCAAATATCTCTATGCCATCAACGTCTACACCAACGGGGACAGTTTCAATCTCTGTCCTGCCGACGTCTGCCAGACGCGGGGTGGGGTGGAACTGGCACGTTCGGCCTGCGCTATAGACGCGCCCAAGACGGGGATCTCCGTCGAAGCGACCACGCCCACACCGGAAGTGATCGACGCGATCGAGCGGATCGTACAGGCGGCTCAGATCGATGTCGGTGGCATTGAATTTATGATCGATGACCGCGATGGACGCCTGGTCTACTACGATGTGAACGCGCTCTCGAATTTTGTGGCGGATGCCCGCAACGTGATCGGCTTCGACCCTCACGAGCGGTTGGTGGACTTTCTGGTTGCGGAGGCGAAGGAATAACGATGCGCTACGGCTACTGGCTCCCCATTTTCGGCGGATGGCTCCGCAATGTCGAAGACGAGCAGATGGAGGCGACCTGGGACTACGTCTCGACGCTCGCCCAACGTGCGGAGCAGATCGGCTTCGATCTGACGCTCGTCGCGGAACTGAACCTCCACGACATCAAGGGCGTGGAAGCGCCCTCCCTGGACGCCTGGTCCACGGCGGCGGCTCTCGCCGCCGTGACCCATAAGCAGGAGATCATGGTCGCGGTGCGCCCCACTTTCCACAATCCTGCCCTGCTGGCGAAACAGGCTGCCAATATCGATCAGATCAGCCAGGGGCGGCTCTCGTTGAATGTCGTGTCGTCCTGGTGGAAGGATGAGGCGCTAAAGTACGGTGTCTCCTTCGAGCAGCACGAAGACCGCTATGCCCGCACCAACGAGTGGCTTGCGGTGCTTGACGGCGTCTGGACCGACGATCACTTCTCTCACGACGGCCACTACTACCACGTCGAGGACAATGTGCTCCAGCCCAAGCCGGTCCCGTCCCGTCCGCGTCCGCTCCTCTATGCGGGAGGCGAATCGGACGCGGCGAAAGAGCTGATAGCGCGCACTTGCGACGGCTATGTAATGCACGGCGATCCCCCCGAGAAGATCGGCGAGCGGATCGAGGACATGCGGGCACGGCGTACCCGCTACGGCCTGCCACCGATGTTGTTCGGAGTCGCGGCCTACAGCATCGTGCGCGACACGGCGGAAGAGGCCGAAGCGGAAAAGGCGCGAATCACCGACGTTAAGAGCTCTTCGGCGGGCTACGCGAACTATCAGCAGTGGCTCTCCGGCACCAAACTGGAGCAGCAGGTCTCGCTGGAGGACTACTCGGTCTCCAACCGGGGACTGCGGTCTGGACTGGTCGGCGAACCGCAGCAGGTGAAGGCGCGCATCGCGGAGTTCGAATTGGTAGGAGTCGATTTTCTGCTGCTTCAGTGCAGCCCGCAAAAAGAAGAGATGGAGCGGTTCGCCGCGCAGATCATCCAGTAGAACGCCGGGTGCGAAAGCACATGGAATTGAAATCCTGTTCTGAGATGGCAAACCCGGCTGCGCGGGCTAAAGGCATTTGAGTCCACGAAGGTAGACTTCCCATATCAGAACGGCAATTCATTGCCGGGCCACCGTTGGAAAGGAAAGTACGCGTTTCATGGCAGCAATCCGTACGTCGCAGAAAGCCGCCCTGTTCGGGGAATCGGTCATTCGCGAAATGACGCGGCAGTTCCTGGCGCGTCCGAACCCTGGCCCCGGCGTCAATCTGGCGCAGGGCTTCCCCGACTTTCCTGCACCGGAAGCGATGAAAGAAGCGGCCTGTCGCGCGATTCGTGAAGACATCAATCAGTATGCGATCACCTGGGGCGCGAAGTCGCTGCGGGAGGCGATCGCGGAGAAGACGGCGCGCTGGTATGGGGTGCGGCCTGATCCCCAGCAGGAGATCACGGTTACCTGCGGTGCGACCGAAGCGATGATGGCCGCCTTGATGGCGACGGTCGATCCCGGCGACGAGATCGTTGTGTTCGAGCCGTTCTACGAGAACTACGGCCCGGACGCGATCCTTTCTGGAGCGACCCCGCGCTTCGTCCAACTCCACGAACCCGACTGGCGCTATGATCCCGCAGAACTGGCCGCCGCCTTCAACGACCGCACGCGTGCGATCATCATCAACACCCCCAACAACCCGACCGGCAAAGTCTTCAACCACGCCGAACTCTCCGAGATCGCCGCGCTCTGCCAGAAATGGAACGTCACCGCGATCACCGATGAGATCTACGAGCACATGGTCTACGCCGGGCAGCACCTGCGCATGGCGGACCTGCCCGGCATGGTGGAGCGCACCATCACCATCACTGGCCTCTCTAAGACCTACAGTGCGACCGGCTGGCGCATCGGCTGGCTGATCGCACCTCCCGAAGCCACCAACGCCATACGCAAAGTCCACGACTTTCTCACCGTCGGCGCCGCCGCGCCTCTCCAGGAAGGCGCGGCCTTCGCCCTCGGCTTCCCCGACGAATATTACCACCAACTCCAGGAGACTTACCGCGCCAAGTGCGCCGTCATGACCAACCTCCTCACCGAAACCGGTTTCCGCGTCTATCCGCCCCACGGCGCTTACTATATCATGACCGACGCCTCCGAACACATCGCCCGCCTCGCCCTCTCCGACGACAAAGCCTTCGCTCGCTGGATGATCTCCGAAATCGGCGTCGCCACCGTCCCTGGCAGCAGCTTCTATCGCACCCCTGCCGATGGCCGCACCAAAATACGCTTCTGCTACTGCAAGAAGCCCGAAACCCTCGCCCTCGCCTCCGAACTCCTCCACCGCCTTCTCTAGCCGAGGATCAGTCCTATCCAACCTGCTACGGCGTTCCCATAACTGCAATTCCCTGAGCAGGCAGTGTCAGCGTAAAGCCATCTCCTTTTTTGGTGAGCGTGGCACCATTACGAAGCCAATCAGACAGAGGCGTGGAGCCGAGTTGGGCGGTAGTGAGGGAGAGGGTTTGGGGGAGGGTGCTGCGGTTGAAGAAGACCGCGACGCGTTCCTTGCCGTAGGTGCGGAGGAAGCCGAAGGTAGAGGTATCGTTGTTGGTGAGGAGGGTGCGGTAGTCGCCGCGACGCAGGACGGCGTGCGCCTTACGGAGGGCCAGCAGGCTCTTGTAGTAGGCGAGGATCGTCGCACTCTGGTTTTTGGCGTCCCAGTGCATGGCGCGGCGATTGTCGGGATCTTTGCCGCCTTGCATGCCGATCTCGTCGCCATAGTAGATACAGGGGACGCCGGGATAGGTCATCTGGAACAGTACCGCCTGGCGCTCCCGGTTCCAGTCGTTCTGGCAGAGGGTGCGGATGCGCTCGGTATCGTGGCTGTCGAGGATGTTAAACATCGCGCCCGCAGCGGCGGGCGGATAGTCGGAGCGGATCCGCGCCAGGCTGCTGTCGAGTTGCGAAGGAGTAGACGTCGCATTGACAAAGAAGTCCAGAACCGCGCCTCGGAACCGGTAGTTCATCACCGAATCGAACTGGTCTCCCTGCAGCCAGTCGTGCGCGTTGCCCCAGATCTCCCCGACCAGGAATGCGTTGGGATCCTCTTTTTTGACCGTCTGTCGGAACGCCTGCCAGAAGCGGTGATTCACTTCGTCCGCAGCGTCCAGACGCCAGCCGTCGATGTGCGCGTCACGGATCCAGCGGGCGCTCACGTCCAGCAGATAGGCGCGTGTGGCGGGGTTCTCGACATTCAGTTTCGGCATCCAGGGGGTGCCGAACCAGCCCGTATAGTGCGTCTGACCGGCCGCCACATTCACCGGAAAAGACTGCACGAAGTACCAGTTTTTGTAGATCGACTGCGCCCCGTCTTTTTCCAGGTTCTTGAAGCCGAGGAAATCGACGCCGGTGTGGTTGAAGACGCCATCCAGCAAAATGTGATTGCCGTGCAGGTGCAGACCGGCTGTCAGCGCTTTCAGGTCGGCGGTCGTGCCGAAATGCGGGTCGATCTGATGGTAGTCGGTCGTGTCGTAGCCGTGACTGCTGCGCGCCGTGAAAATCGGGGTCAGATAGAGCGCATTGACGCCGAGATCGCGCAGGTAGGATAGGTGCGCCGTAATCCCTTTCAGGTCCCCACCCATACGCTTCGAGGAAGAGGGCGGCCCGCCCCAGGGGATGGTATCGGTCCCATTGTTGGTTGGATCGCCGTCGGCGAACCGATCTGGAAAGATCTGATAGAACACCGCATCGTGTACCCAGTCCGGCACCGTAAAGGGCAGATACTGACTCAGATCCAGCGCGAACCAGTGCGGGGTATCGCCGGTGGAGACAACGGTATTCCGAATGTCGTAGAGTTTTGGCGCTCCTCCATCGTCGAGCAGAAACGCGTAACGCAGAGTCTTGGCGCTGGAGAGCGGGACCGTTGCCTGCCAGTAGTCGAACAACGGATCGCTCTCGCCGTGCGCCATCGGAACCTTCTGCTCCGGTTTGTCGTTCTGCGCAGGAAGCAGCAACTGGCAGGAGCGTATGTCGTCGTGGCGCGTACGCAACGTCAAAAGGAGATGACTGCTGTCCGGACGCTGGACATAACGGCCGATTGTCTCGTGCCTTACGGCAGCAAGAGTGATATGCCCGTCTCCCACAATACCGGGCAGACGCGCGTAGTCGGCAGGTGGCACGACCAGTACGGAGTTGCGATTGCCGTTGCCATCGTCCTGTGCGGGCGCGTTGGGATCGGTGAGCCAGCGGGTTCCATTCACTACGAACTTGTAGCCATAGATTCCGGGGGAGAGCAAGACCTTGGTGGTCCAGGTGACGTGATCGCTCGTGGGGTGGAGCGGGTTTGCCGTACCATTCCACGTATTGAATGATCCCGCTACGCCGATCGTATGCGGCGCCCCTGTGGCTACGAAGGTAAAGGTCACCGAATGGCTTTCCGCCTGCCAGGGACCATCGACCGCGCCGGGCATGGCAGTCTGTTGGGCAGAGGCCGCTACCTGCAGGCACAGCAGCAAAAGACAGATCACAACTTTGATAGCTTTCATAGCTTATAACTCCACGCCATTGACGATCAGGCAGAAACGGCAGCCCAGCTTCACGGCGGCTTTGCGGCACATAATCATGCGGATGACGAAGATCTCGAAGTACTCCATCAGCGTTGCCTCTTTGGTATCGATCACCAGATCGAGCGTGAGGTTCATGGCGACTTTATCGACGACCAGGCGGGACTTCTGGACCGCGTGGTTGACCCGGTCATGAATATCGTACGTGTCGGGATCGGGATTCTGCACACGGGTAAAATGGACGTCCGACTTGTCCGCGATGATGACCGCTGCGGTGATGGCGTTGATCGGAACGCCTTCGGGCTCTTCGTGGTTGCCGATCGCACCGATGATAGTCGCGATCTCTGCCGCGTCCATGCCCATCTGGTCCAGCAGTTGAAACCCCATCGTCGCGCCGATCTGAGGGTGGTAGATGCGGTGGACGCAGTTGCCGATGTCGTGCAGATAGCCAGCGATGGCGGCGAGTTCGGCAATGCGGGGATCGTAGTCCAGGCCAAGGCAGATATTGCGGGCGATCGCGGCGACGAGCGCGGCATGACGCAAGCCGTGCTCTGAAAAGCCGATCTCCCGCATCTGCTCATTGGCCTTCTCGATGTAGGCCCGCACCTTCGGATTGTTGCGCACGTCGCGCAGGACGACCGTCGGGTGCGCGTACTCGGCGGCATGAATCGGGTCGTTTGCCGTCTGGGGAACGGCGACCGTGCCGCCGTTGGTCTTGCCGTTCAAAGGCGCCGCAGCGACGCGGTCCTTTGCCAGGACTTCGGTATTCTCACTCATTCGTCACGTCTCCTTCGACGGATTCTGGCTCCTGCCGGTAACGCCGCGTGAACTCGTCGCGGAACTCACGGAAGCGACCGGCGCGAATGGCTGCGCGAATGTTCGCCATCAGCCGATGATAAAAGTAAAGGTTATGGTAGGTCGTCAGGCGCGGCCCCAGAATCTCATTGGCTTTAAATAGGTGCTTGACGTAGGCGCGGGTATGGCGGGCGCAGACCGGGCAGTCGCACTCCGGATCGATCGGCCCGAAATCCTCCGCGAACTTCGCGTTGCGCAGGTTCAGCACTCCCGCCGACGTAAAGACCTGCGCATTCCGCGCATTTCGCGTCGGCAGCACGCAGTCGAACATGTCGATCCCGCGCTCCACCGCATCCAGAATATCGATCGGGGTCCCGACACCCATCAAGTAGCGGGGCTTTTCGAGCGGGAGCAAGGCAGTGGTCCAGGCAATCGACTCGTTTCTCTGTTGCGGCGCTTCCCCGACTGCCAACCCGCCGACCGCATAGCCGGGCAGATCCAGCCCGACCAGGAAACGCGCACTCTGTTCCCGCAGATCCCGATGCACCCCCCCCTGCACGATCCCAAAGAGCGCCTGCGCCCACCCACCGGTCGCGCGACGATCAAAACCATTGTATGTGTTGAGACACCGTTCTGCCCAGCGATGCGTTCGCTCCATCGCCTCCACGGCATACTCATAAGTGCAGGGATAGGGGGCGCACTCGTCGAAGGCCATGATGATGTCGGCCCCGATGTCCCGCTCGATCCGCATCACGCTCTCCGGCGTGAATTCGTGCTTGGAGCCATCGATATGGGATTGGAACTGCACGCCGTCCGCCCCGATGCGCCGCAGACCGCTCAGGCTGAACACCTGGAACCCGCCGCTGTCCGTCAGCATCGCGCCTTCCCACCCGCTGAACCGGTGAAGCCCGCCCGCTCTGGCGATCAACTCTTCCCCCGGACGCAGATGGAGATGATAGGTATTGCCGAGGATCAGCCCAAACCCGATCTCGCGCAATTCCCCCGGTGTCATCGCCTTCACCGTCGCCTGGGTGCCGACCGGCATAAAAACCGGCGTCTCGACGGTCGCATGCGGCAACGTCAATACCCCGCACCGTGCGGATACATTGTGCTCTTCCGACCGTTCTGTTACCTGAAAATGAAATTCGGGCCAGTCTGTGGCCCGTTGTGTTGGCTCTATAGGTGTCATCACTCTTATTATACCAGAACGCCAACAGACCGTGCGGATCCGAGGACATCCTATAATGGTCGGGGGAATCTAGACACGGAAACGGGCAAAAATAAGTTAGACTCAAGACACCATGAGAAAACGACATTCACCCGATTTCAAAGCCAAAGCCGTCCTCGAAGCCCTCAAGGAGGAGAGACCGCTCAACCAGATTGCTTCCGATCTGGAA
>JAYUMV010000423.1:0-13443 GCA_043762265.1 Chthonomonadaceae bacterium
TGAAAGAGAAATACAGCCGCGCAGAACGCCTGTTGAAAACGGACGAACGTTTGCGTGAGATCGCCTACGATGTGTGGGGACACTACCGCACCAGTTGGCAGAACGCAGACGGCTTCAAAGCGCAGTTGGTCGCGCCGGACCGCCTCTCCGCCCTCAAACTGCACGACTATCTGGACGACCTCGGCAAAACAGACGGCAAACATATCTCGTCCGCTGTCGTCATCTCGCTCAATCGGGATGATCGCGAAGGCTACGAAGAGACCAACGATCCAATCTCTAATCGGATCGCGGATTTCGGCAAGCAGATCGAGGCACAGCATGGTTCCGAGGAACAGTACGACGAAATTATCATCGACAACTTCAAACACAAAGACGAGCCCGAAATTCTTATCGTCGTCGATAAGTTGTTGACCGGCTTCGATGCGCCCTGCAATACGGTTCTCTATCTGGCGCGGCGTCTCGCGCATCACTCTCTGCTCCAGGCGATTGCGCGCGTCAATCGTCTCTTTCCCGGCAAAGAGTTCGGCTTCATTCTGGACTATGTCGGCGTGTTGGGCGAGCTGGATCGTGCGCTGAACGAGTATGCTGCCCTGAAAGGCTACGACCTTTCCGATATCGAAGGCACCATCGACAGTATTCGAACGGAACTGCAAGCCTTGCCCCAACGCTATGCCGATCTGGCGGACCACTTCCGCTCCATTCAAAACAAGAGCGATGAAGAGGAATACGAACTCTTCCTCGCCGAAGAGGACGTCCGCAAAGAGTTCTATAGCTTACTGGCAACGTTCTCGAAGTCCTTGAAAGTCGCTCTTTCCACCGAGCTTTTCTATGAAGAGACGCCTAAAGAAGTCATCGAACGCTATAAGGCCGATCTGCGCCGCTTCCAGAAACTTCGCGCCTCTGTGCAGAGACGTTATGCGGACACCATCGATATGCGGACTTATGAACCACAGATCGCCAAGTTACTGGACACCTATGTGCATTCGGACGCCGTGGAGATACTTACCGCAGGCCCCGTCAATATCTTCGACGACAAAGCGATGGAAGCAGCGCTGGAGCAGTTAGCCTCGAAGACTCCGGCCGCGCAAGCGGACCTGATTGCCAGCAATACGGATCGTACCCTGATCGAACGCATGGACGAAGACCCGGCGCTCTATCGCAAGTTTTCCGAAATGATCCAGGAGACGATTCAGGCGTTCCGTGAGCATCTGATCACGGAGAAGGACTACTTGCAGAAGGTGATGGAGATTCGTGGTCAGGTGGTTTCACGCTCCGGGAGCGATGTGCCTTCTCGTCTTGCCGGGAACGATATTGCCCAGGCCTACTATCGGCTCGTACTGGAACGCGTAGACGCTCTTACCAAACGACCGGGAGAGAGTGAAATAGCCGTTGATGTAGCCCTGATGATTGAAAACGCGATTCGGAAAGAGGTTGTCGTGGACTGGCGGCAGAAGGACGACATTATCAACCGGATGCGCGCCAACATCGACGATGGGTTCTTCGAACTCTCGGAACAGGGCAAGATAGAACTCAACTGGACAGTACTGGACGATGTTGCCGGGGAAGCCTTGCGCGTCGCCAGGAGCAGACTGGAATGACCAGCGTTACCTACGGAAAACAGACGATCTCTTATCGCCTGCACCGTGCAGATCGCAAGACCCTGGCGATCACCGTAAAACCGGATATGTCGGTCGTGGTCTCTGCTCCTCATACCGCCGAGCAAGAGGCTATCGAGCGTATTCTACGCAAACGCTCTGCCTGGATCGTGCGCCAACAGCGGTTCTTCGCCCAGTTCTTGCCACGCACCCCTGCTCGCCAGTTTGTCAGCGGGGAGACCCATCTTTATCTCGGCAGGCAGTACCGCCTACGCCTCCGACAAGCCGACAGCGAAGAGGTCAAACTTATTGGGGGTTACCTCTATGTCTATGTCAGTGACCCGTCCGAGGCAGAGCGAGTGCGCGAACTGCTCTTTCAATGGTATTCCGTCCATGCCGAAGCCCGGTTCGAGGAACGTCTAACAGCCTGTATGCAGCAGATCGCAGGCTGGAAGATCCCCACTCCCCAACTGGAAATTCGCAGCATGGTGCGTAGCTGGGGCAGTTGCAACCCCACCGGACGTATGACCCTGAACGTCGATCTTGTGCGTGCTCCCCGCGCCTGCATCGATTACGTGATCCTGCACGAAATCTGTCATCTCGTCCATCCCAACCATTCGCGAGAGTTTTACAAACTGCTTTCCGCGATAATGCCTGATTGGCAAATCCGAAAACTGCGGTTAGAGAAAATGCTCTCGTGAAACGCAGTGCAGTCCTTCTCGATGTTTTCGCCGTCTGACTGCTTTTTTACCAGGATTGTTCCGGGGTCGGGGAGAATAGGTGAACTAATGAGGGGGGGGTGCGTCTGAGGGAGTAAGCAAGTTAATGAAGTCCACTCTTCTTTTCAGAAATCTCTTCCAAAGGATATGCCATGCAGATCACGAACCGTAGCAAGATCGTTTTGAGCGCCCTTGCCGCTTGCGCGGCGGCGACAGGAGTCGTCGGGATCGCCGCGCCCCTGGCGGCAGCGCCGGCGGACAATGGCAAGCCGTCGGCTCCTCCTGCCCCTGCCGTGAAAAAGCAGGCCAACGCGGTGCGGGCGATGACGGAAGAGGACAAGATCGTCCATGTCCTGAACCGATTCGGCTACGGCGCACGACCGGGCGATGTCGAGAAGGTCAAGGCGATGGGGCTGAAACAGTATATCGCCCTGCAACTGACGCCCGAAAAGATCGACGACTCCGCCGTGGACAAACAACTGGCCGCGTTTACGCAGTTGCAGCAGAGCGACGAGCAGATCGACACGCTCTACCACGATTTTCTGACGGCAGAGCGCGCAACGCGCGCGCTGAACAAACAGAACAAGAAGCCTGTAGCGGGCGAGATACCTGCCGCCATGCCTCCTGTGGACGGTGCTGCACCGAATCCTGCCGCTGCGATCCGGAAGCGAATGGCCGCTATGGACCCGGACGAGCGGAAGGCGCTGCAAGCTTCGCGCCAGACGCAGGCCGCTGCGGCCATGCCCGTCGCCGAGACGCATGCGCAGTTTATGGCCGCAAAGATGCTGCGCGCGGTCGAATCGGAGCGGCAGTTGCAGGAAGTTTTGGTGGACTTCTGGAGCAACCACTTCAATATTGACATGCGCCGCTCGCCCTGCGGCATCCTCAAGGTCGCCGACGACCGGGCGGTGATCCGCCCCCATGTTCTCGGCAAATTCCGGGACCTGCTTGGCGCGAGCGCCCATAGTCCGGCCATGCTGATCTATCTGGACAACTACCTCTCCACCAAGAACCCGCCCGAAAGCCCGGCCAGCGCTACTCCACTGACAAAACAACAGCAACGCCGAAAAGGAGCCCTCGGAGGCCTGAACGAAAACTACGGCCGAGAGATCATGGAACTGCATACGCTGGGCGTAGACGGTGGCTACACCCAGAAAGATGTAACCGAAGTGGCGCGCTGCTTCACCGGCTGGAGCATCTCCTCCGCCGAGGGCAAAAGGCCCGGCAAAGGCATCTATCTCGCTCCCGGCGCTTACCACTTCTTCCCCGCGCTCCACGACGACGGCGAGAAGACGGTGCTTGGCCAGGTCATTCCGGCGGGAGGAGGCGAGAAGGACGGAGAGAAGGTGCTGGACATCCTGGCTTCCCACCCCGCGACCATGCGCTACATCTCGACACTGCTCTGCGAACGGCTCGTCTCCGATACGCCCCCGGCTTCCCTGATCGAGAAGTGCGTGGCAACCTGGAAGCGCACCGACGGCGATCTGCGCGAGGTCGTGCGCACCATCGCCACCGCTCCCGAGTTTATGTCGCCCGCAGTCTATCGCAGCAAGATCAAGTCGCCGTTCGAGTTTGCGGTCTCTTCGGTACGCGCTCTGGGTGGAACCTACGAGGCCGGAGCCGTAACGTCGGTGCAGCCGAGCCTGCGCGAGGCCGCCTACCTGATCCGTCCGCCAAAAGGCGGCGGCTATCTGGACATGAGCGATACCACGCTCCTCGGGCAGGTGGGGACGATGGGGCAGCCGCTCTTCCAGTACCAGGCGCCGACCGGCTACCCGGAGGACTCGCGCAAGTGGGTCTCGGCCGGAGCGTTGATCTCCCGCCTGAACTTCTCGCTGGCGCTGACCGGAGGCAAGCTCTCCGACGTGACGAAGTTCCAGCCGTCTGCCGATCTGATGGCGACGAAAGATGCCAACCAGTTGCTGGATCGCCTGTCCATGCAGGTGCTGCACACCAGTCTCGCGCCGACCACACGGGCCACCCTGCTCAAAGAGCTTGGCCCGGAGGTGGTAACCGCCTCGATGACCTCGGACAGGCCGACCGCCACCCGTATCGCCGCCCTGCTGCTCGGCTCTCCGGAGTTTCAGCGCCGCTGACCCTTCGCTGTCGTTCTCCCGCTTCCAGAGCGGAGAGAACGGCGGTGGCTCTCTTGAAAGGAGAGAATCCAGATGAACGTAACACGTCGATTATTTGTAAAAAACGGGGGAATCGCGCTGGCTTCGGTGGGATTCGCGCCGCTGATGGGTCCGGTCTTTCTGCGCCAGGCCGCTTTCGGAGCCCAGGCGACCGCCGGCAAACGCAAGAAGACGCTGATCTGCCTCTTTCAGCGGGGCGCGGCGGACGGCCTGAACATCGTTATTCCGCACGGCGACAAGGATCTCTATCGGCATCGGCCACAACTCGCCGTCCCGCGTCCTGGGACCGGAAACGCCGCTGCGTCCGCGCTGGATCTCGACGGATTCTTCGGCCTTCATCCGGCGCTGGCCCCCTTGATGCCGCTCTATAAGGCGGGGCATCTGGCGGCGATCCATGCCTGCGGCTCTCCCGATACCACCCGCTCGCACTTCGATGCGCAGGACTACATGGAGTCCGGCGCGCCCGGCGACAAGCGAGTTGCGGACGGATGGCTGTCACGCACGGTGATGGCCTGTCCGGAAGACCGTGCGAAACTGGCGGCGGGAGCCTCCGGCAGTCCGTTCCGCGCCGTCGCGCTGGGCGGTGACCACGGTCTGCCCCGCAGCCTTCAGGGCGACGCGGGCGCACTGGCGATTCCTGATCTCAAAACCTTCGGCATCGGCATGACAGCGGCTACCGGACGTGCGGGCGGCGGCAAAAAGCGCCAGGCTTCCGCCGCCGATGCGGCCATGATGGGCAGTGGATCCTCTGCCGTCTCGGACGGCTTCGAGACGCTCTATGATGGCGCAGTCGGCGATGTGCTGCACGGCACGGGCAAAGAGAGCTTCGAGGCGATGGGCCTGCTGAAAAAAGCGATTCCCGGAACCTACGTCCCGTCGAACGGCGCGGTCTATCCTGCCGGACGCTATGGCGACTCGCTCAAACAGATCGCGCAACTCGTCAAAGCCGATGTGGGCGTCGAAGTCGCCTTCGCGGAGATGGGCGGCTGGGATACCCACGTAAACGAAGGCCCACGCCTCACCCAGCAGTTGCGGGAGTTCGGACAGGGGCTGGCCGCGCTCTACGCCGATCTTGGCGACCGCATGGACGATGTCGTGATCCTGACCATGAGCGAGTTCGGACGCGCCGTGCGCTCCAATGGCAACCAGGGCACGGACCACGGCCACGCCACCTGTTTCTTTGCACTGGGAGGCGCGGTCAACGGAGGCAAGGTGCTCGGCAAGTGGCCGGGTCTGGCGGAGGAACAACTCTACGAGAACCGGGACCTGGCTCTGACCACCGACTTCCGCAGCGTCTTCGGCGAAATCGCCGTCAAGCATCTCGGAGCGCAGGGTCTGCAACGGGTCTTCCCCGGCTATCAAGGCACTCCCTCCGACTTCCGGGGCGTCATCCGCACCTGATGCATCCTTTTCTTATTCCCGTTCAGGAGTAACAAGAGGGCCGAGATTGAATCTCGGCCCTCTTGTTACGCTATCCCTGTGACCTATCGAGGCTAATGGCAACTCGTGGCGGCGAGAGCGGACGGATTGGGGGTAGGATACCAGTGTTCCCCCCACTGGAAGTTGTTCGGATCGAGCGTCCCATCCAGGCGGAACCATTTGGCATGACCGTCGAAGAAGTTGTAGTTGGAGCCGCCCGCATGGCGGTCGAACTTCACGCGGACCATCTCCGGACTGTCGTTGTTGTTGGAAGGCGCCAAAGCGGCGTTGACCTCGGCGGCCGTGGTGAAGCGATAGGTGTCGCCGGGGCAAATCTGTCCGCCGCCGCTGCTCGTGCCATGCGTCGAACTGGTCGCGACAAACGGTGACACGCCCTTCCACTGTCCAAGCACGGTCATGGCGGCGTCGTTCATGTTGTTGCGCCGTTCTGCAAGAACGATCGTATTGGCGGGCTTCTCGAAGGACGATTCCGTCGGTGGGATCCAGTCGTGAGCGGGCATGACGTTGTAGCTGTTGATATAGGAAAACTTGGGGGCCTGCTCATCACAGAGCGAGACACCGATCGTATCGGCAGGTCCGCAGATACGGTTCTTCGGGACAACCGGGTTCGGATCGGAGGGACAGACGAAGATCTGCAGATTCTTGACATACGGCTGCACAAGATAGGACCAGTGAATCTTGGACTTCAGGCTGCCGACTTCCCAGGAAGTCTGGCTGAGTGCGCCATCGTAGTCTTGAGCATACATGTTCAGGGCGACTCCCAGTTGCTTCATGTTGGAAAGACACGAAGTCTGGCGGGCTTTTTCGCGGGCCTGGGCGAAAACCGGAAAAAGAATAGCGGCAAGAATCGCGATGATTGCGATCACGACGAGCAGTTCGATGAGCGTGAAACCTTTACTTTTATTCAATGAGGGCGGTCTCCTTTCGAGAGAGGGAAACGTTGACAACCAGAACGAAAGTATGGAGCCTTCATATTAAGATAGAATTAAGAAGAGGTTAAGAATCGGTTAATGCCCGGTTAAATTCCCCTCTCTGCCGCTCAAGCAGGAATAGAGAGGTGCATTTGGGAACTTACAGGCCGATAAACCGCCTTCCGAGCTGGTATCAGGACCTACCTTTCGCGCGTCCTAACCCAATATGGATCGCATCTCTTTTGGAAAGACCCTATGATGCCTGCACTGCAATGTGTGTATTGCGAAAAACCCCTGGAAGCCGAAGACCGGTTCTGTACGCAGTGCGGCCAGACGACGGCACAGATACGGTGGTCCTCTTCCCTGGACGCACGTCCGGGCACGGGTACCGTGGTTTTGCCGCCCAGCGGTTCGCTCTCTCTGGTAGCCGAGAACACAGGCGGCTACGCGATTCGAGTGCGCGTCGATACGGCGCGCCTGCGCGGCCTGCGCCTCATCGGAAATGCGGAAGCGCATGCAGACCGTCGGCAGTCGGTCGCCTTCGCGTTACGGCATGTGCCGGAAGAGACCATCAGTGGCTTCGTCGTGTTGTGGAGCGATGATGGACACCGACCGCATCCCTCCGCGCAAGAGCCCCAGAGTCCCTGGTGGGAGGTTTGCGCTGCGCGCCAGAAACGCCTGCGCGCGCAAGAGTTTGTCCGCATCGTGGCCGACCGCTGGATTCTCGGCAGCCCCAACCTGCTCTTCCCCCCCGGTGTTCGCAAACAGTATGTTCGTATCTGGAACGATGCAGAACAGAACCGGAGCTTCGTTTCCGATGTACCGGGCGGCTACCGGATCACCAACCTCACCCTGCCTATCGAGAAGAGGGCGTCGGAGGTTTTTGCGCACGGCCAGATCGAACTGATTGCGGAAGCGCCGCTGGAACATCTGGCCAAAGGGGCAGATCGCGAGTGGCTTGCCGGGCCGGACGTCGAGGCAATTCCCCTCGTTCGACTGGATTCGCCTACAGGCGCGGTGGGCGAAGATGTGGTGATCGCGATTGATTTCGGCACCCGCAATACGGGCGTCCGCGCGCGCTGGCGGCACAGTCTGGTGGAAGGCAAGCCGAAGGGCACCGTGGATATCATCGGGGACCGCAACGGCAACGGGCGCTTTCCCACGGAGATGGCCCTCCACCGCAATGGCCGCAGCTTTCGATGGGGGTCGGACGTGCCACGAGGCATGCTGGGGCCGGAGGAGATTCGTATCCGCAACCTGAAAACGCTGCTGCGAGTCAACGCGGAGCCCTACCTTCAGGAGAACCCTCGCTGGACAAATGCCTATCTGCTGGAACGCTATTTTGAAGAGCTTTTTGTCCGTATCGACGACTATTTCACTGCCGCCGCCGCATCGCTTTCCCGCAACAGTCTGAATATCCGCTATGTGATGACGCGGCCGGTGCTGGATGCCAACGAAGGAGATACGCAGGGCAAGAGCTACGAACTCGCCCTGACGACGGCTCTGGAGCAGTGCGGGGTCGATGCCTCGCTGATCACCTTCGTCCATGAGCCTGTCGCTGCAGCCTATGGCATCGCCAAGAGGCGTGCGCAGGAGCTGCTGGCGCTGGGGGAAGGCACTCCGATTGCGGTTATCGATGCCGGAGGAGGCACCACCGATATTGCCGTCGGGTATGTCAGCTTGCGGGCCGGAAGAGTGGCGCTCGACATTCGCGAGACCTATGCGCTCCACCTGGACACGGCAAACCCTGCTCTGCCCGCCGTCGAGCGTTTCGGCGACAGCGACCGGCGTGAGTTCGGCGGAGACGTTCTGGACTATGCCCTGACTTATCGCCTGCTGACGGACGCGTCCGCCCTTCTGGAGACGGAAGGGCGCGCCGTTCCCCCGCATCTAGAGGTCTCCGCCACTCCGCTGCCCGCCGAAGAGAAACAGGGTCGTGAGAGCGAACTGGTCCTCTCCTGCCGCACCATGAAAGAGGCTTTCGCCCATGTCTCTACGCACCATCTGACCCGCTCCGCCAATCAGGCGGTTCGAGATCACGAGCATTTTATCTTCGCGAATCGCCCGGACTACGAAGGGATCTATCTGGAGCAGTCGCTGGTAGGGGAGAATTTGATCGCGCCTATTCTGCGAACGCCTCTGCAGGATCTCCGGGAAGAGATGGAGCAGGATGGGTTCGAGGCGCAGGGAATCCGGCCCTCCAAAATTAAACATATCTTCTATGTGGGTGGCACGAACATCGAGTTTTACTTGCGCCAGCAGTTTCAGGAGGCGTTTCCGAACTCCCCTCGCCTGCAGGCCGAGGGGCCAGAAGGCGTGGAAGAGCGCATCGCGGAACGTCTGAATGCGGTAGTGGAAGGGGCGGTCTGGTGCGATGAGGCTCTGTTTGCGGCCTCTCCGCTCACCCTGACCCTGACCCTGAACGAAACGGAGAAGTGGCGGCTTCCGCAGGGCGATCCTCTGCCGCCGGAAAGCGCCTCGCGTATTGATCGGTTTCTGGTGCAACTCGAACCGTTTCAGGAGCTGGAAGCGAACCTCTCCGCGATCGGCAGCGGACTGGCGCAGCCGATCCCGGTAGCGCGTGGCTTCTACCGAAACACCTCGGATACCCTTCAGGAGGGCGCTCTGCAGATGCGCGTCAGCCGCGAAAAAGGAGTGACCGCAACGCTCGTCATCAACAGTCGCAGTTATGAGCAGTGGCGCGTGGCGCTGGTGGAAACCGTATGATAGACCCGGAAGAGATCGACCCAAGGGACTTTCCCTCGGAATCGCTGGACGCCCAGGCAACGATTCTCCTGAAGGAAGATGATAAGCCAGAGACGGTGGACCTCGCGCCCCTCTGGGAGGTGATCGAGGCTGAAGAGGTAACGGGGGTTGAGACGCGGGAGGGGCAGGATAGTACCTTCCCGCCCGTTGTTGCCCAGCTTCTTGCGGAGGCAGAGGCTGTCCAACGCAGATTGGACGCACACAGCGAACGCTTGGACCGAACCGACCAGGAGATTCGGAACATCGCGGAGACGCTGCTCAACCAGATCGCGGATCTGGACGCGCAGAGTCAACAGGCCGTCAGGGCGCTGCAAACACAATCGGCGCAGCGATGGAGCGCTCTGGAGGCTGCAGAAGAGGGGCGCCAGAAGGCCGTCAAACGCGTGCTGGCCACCGCAGAGCAGGTGCTTCAGGCCCGAAAGCAGGACCTCTACAAGGAGGCATGGCAGTCCGCGCCCCTCACCTTGCGCCTCAAATTCGTCCAGGAGTTGCTGCCGGGAAATCACGCGCTTCAAAATGTGCTGAAAGAGGCAGCCGCCCTGGAAGAGTTGCGCCGACGGGGGCACGACCTCGAAGCATGGCTCTCCAACTATTCCGCTCTCTTCGCGGAGGCGGCGCAGGCGCTCTTTTCCGGGGGAACCGAACCGCTGATCGCCCTGCAACTCTCCGAGACGCCTCCGGCAGAGATCCTGGCGACAGAGACTCTTCATGAGACGCGGGCAGCGCTCGAAACGACCCTGCAGGCGCTGGGAATTACCTGGATCGCGCCTGCACCGGGCGAACCGATCCTGGCCGAACATGAAGTGATCGGCGAAGAGTCCTCGCCACAGGCCGCAGGACGTGTCGCCCGCCTGCGTCGGCGCGGGTTTCATTTGCAGGGGCGAATCGCCCTGCCCGCGCAAGTCCTCCGCGCAACCGCATTGTCAGGTGGATTAACATCAAAAGCAACAGAATCTGGAGGGGCGGAAGCTTCTGGGGCAGCAGCGTACGCTGCGCCCACCTTCTCGGATGCCACCGTAACCGCGCAACTGGAGCGCGAGGTCGCGCTGGAGGCTCCCACTTCGGTATCTGTGCCTGCACAGCAAACGCCCCCCTCTGCTTCTCCACCCCCGGTGGGTTCGCTGGAGATGGCAGGAGGCGGGAACGAACTGCCGGACTGGCTTCGAATGCTAAGTCAGCGCACGTTTGGATGCAAGCTTCCTGCCGTCTCTCTGCTGGCGGAACGCGTCTTCGCGCTGAAAGAGTTACCGGCACAGATTGCAGCCTTATCTGAAGAGGAAGCGTCCTCACTACTTCTCCAGAACGCTCTGCAGCCGCTGTTGCCTCTTCTGGGAATGCGTTATGAGGATGGTCTGCCCGACATCTCCGCAGACTGGGGCGCGGCGTTCCTGGAAGTCCAGAAGCCTTTGTTGGCCTGGCTGACGGGAACTCTGGGGCTGACCCTGGTCGCTCCGTTGCGCGGAGACAGGTTTGATGCCCGGACGATGGAGGCGTTGGAGACGCGTCGGACGGTCCATGCGAAGGAGGATGAAACGGTCGCAAAACTGGAACGTATCGGAGTTGTATGGCATGAGCGCCCACTGATCCTGGCACAGGTCGTGCGCTATAACATCGGAGGAAGTGCGTGATCGCAGCCAACATCACCTGCCTGTGCAGAGAGCCGCTGCGCCCGCAGGGCAATTTCTGCGTGCGCTGTGGACGCGAGGTCCGCCAGATCTGCCCGGTCTGTTTTGAAGAGCGGCGGCTTTTGGCAACAAAGGAGCCGAACGCCTCGCCCTGGTGCGATAGTCGTGGCGAAGCGTTGTCCGCCTGCGCGCGGTGCGGGCGCTGGCTGACGGTAGACATGCAACAGTGTCCCGACCCGGAGTGTCGCGGGAGAGTGGGACTGACCTGGCCCACTTCTACAGGCAGGGCCATCAATGGCACCGGGCGGGTGGAATCGTGGCGTTGGCCTGCGGCCTGGGATCGGCGCAACCCCCGCTACCAGGCGCCACGTCAAGACCTCTGGACCAGCGAGACACCTCTTCATGCAGCCTTTGTCGCCCACGGCAGGCTCTATGTGTGGGCTGAAACCGCCCTGCTGGCTCCGGAAGGCGAAGCGGGCGGGCCGCTTGCCGCCGCCATGTCGGGGCAGGACCATAAAACGCCGTGGCGCAGTTGGCTTAAGCTGGACGGTCAGCCCAGTCCGTTACTGCCCCTCTTCCAGCGGGTCGCGCTGGTCGGCGGAGCGGCGATCCTGGCCGCTCAAAACGACTTTCTGCTGGCAGGGCTCTATCCGTACCGTATCGACGATGTCTTTCCGCTCCGCCTGGGATCTCCTCTAGCTCAGGCCGCTTCGGAGAGTTGGTGGGTAGGCTGGAGCCTCCTGGCCAGTCGGCCTACTTTATCGATGGCTCCGATTCCGGCCAGTTGGCGGCAACTGGACTGTCAACAGATTCCCGATGCGCCCGAGGGCTCGGTTCCACGCGAAAACAGTGCGCTGGCGCTGCGCGACGGCCTGGCCTGCTGGGTCGGTGCAGACGGTGCGCTCTGGCAGTTAGACTGTCGGAGCCGCACACTTCAGTCCCTGACAGAGCCGCTGGTGGGTGCGCAACGAGTCTGGTGCGTGCAGGACGGTGTGCATACCGTCCGCCTGACCGGGAACGGTCTGCTGGTCGGACTGGACGCGGTGGACCGCGCCCGCGCCGTGCGCGAAGCGCCGGGAGGCGCCGGGCCGTTTCGGGATCTCTTTGCCTCCTCCACCCTGGTAGCCGTTGTCGGCGATACGGTGACGACCCTCGACCCGCGCACAGGCTACGCCATTGGAGGCGGAAAATACAGCGGGCAGTGGGTGACAGGCGCACTGGTCGAAACGCAGCAGGACGCCGCAGACAGGGAGCCACGCCTCTTCATGCTGACCTACGATAGGGGCAACGGCAATCTTTCCGCCCTCAGCCCCTCCTCCGGCGGAGAAGAGGCGGTCTGGCAGGGGCAGGGCCTGCGCCCTCTGAGTTTGATCCTCGCAGGCGAAAGCCTCTATGTCGTGCATGAGCGCGGCGTCACACGGATACGGGAGAATAGCCTGCTATGAAATCAGATGTTCGATGGTCTCTATCTTTGCAGAGGCTCCAGGCGTGGACAGGACTGCTCTTGATCCTGCTCTGCGCGGGAACCTCCGCTTCCATACGCGCCCAGACGGTAAACCCGCAGGACTACACCCGCATTACGCAGGTTCCGCGCGCGGAGATGGACGCATGGCTGCGCCAGGAAGTGGCCGCCAGCGGAGGGAACTGGGACAAGGATCGCTATCACTTCTATATCGGCTTCTCCACAGGGCATTTTGGTCAGGACCCGGTACACGCCATCGCGATGCGGCGCGTAGCCTTCAGCCTGATGAACAACTCGCTGGCCATCGGAGACCGCGTCACCCCCATCGCCTGGGAGATGACCACCTGGAACGTCGGCAACGCCATCAAATTGACGGACGACCCTGCTACGCGTGCGGAGTTCGTCAATACAGTGCCCTATGCGCCTCACGCCAACAGTCAGGGCGGGCACGACATCGAGCGTGTGCTCTATGAGACGATCACAAAGTCGGTTCCCGCCGAAGAGGCGCATAGCGCCGTGGTACTCCTCCTGACCAACAGCAACGCCAGTCAATCTCCGACCGGGGAGAAGGCCAGCCTGTTTGGAGCGGACAACCCCCAACTGGCGCAGGCGCTGCAGGCCGGAGGATTTCGTCTGCCGCTCGTGCGCAAGGAGTTCCGCCTGCAGGCCGGAGCGCAGCCGGTCACCGTCTCCGTTACCGCGCTGTTCCCGCAGAAACTGGTCTCCCTGCCGGATGCGCCGGGTACGCCGCGCTATCCGACCTTTGCCCGCGAGACCTGGCAGCCCGCGA
>JAYUMV010000424.1:0-2899 GCA_043762265.1 Chthonomonadaceae bacterium
TGACAGCCGCCGAGATACCGCTCTCTGAGGAATTGGAAGCCGTCGTACGCTGTCTCGTTCGTGAAAAGGAGTGAAAGGCATGCCGGAGAACACCATCCCCTCGGAAATTCCTGTATTTTATGCAGCCACACCCCTGGCACCACCCGCCTGGGCTCTCTGGGAGAGGCGGCTGATCGCGACAATGAACGCTGCCGCGAGCGTGTATGTGGAGCGTTATACGCGCCCGGATGGCACCTTGATCTGGCGCGATGACTGGCCTGGTATGGACGGCTCCGATGATGCCTATGAGAGTTTTTATACGTTTCCGCTGTTTTATGCTCTGGGTGGGAGCGATGAGGTTCACCGGCTGGCGCGGAAAGAGTGGGATTCAATCACCTGGCAATGGACCGAATACGGGCAGGTCTATCGCGAATTCGATGCCTACTACGACTGGATGCATCACGGGGAAAGCAACCTCTTTCACTACTTTTTTGGTCTTGCTGATCCGTATGCCTTCAAAGAGCACCAACGTGCCGCTAACTTTGCCGGCTTCTACATGGGCGAAGATCCGGACGCGCCGAACTACGATACTGAACGACGGCTGATCCGTTCACCGCTGAACGGGAGCCGGGGGCCGCGCCTGGAAGTCTCCGCAGAGGATTGGTCCACGCATCGTGATGTGTTACGGCACTTTCCCACGCCGTTTGAAGACCTTCCTGGTGTAGCTCCTGGAGCGAGTGCCGAATGGAACGATGATGCCATGTTCGCCCTGATTCTGGAGCGGTTCAATCAGCGGATTGCGAAAGGGGATGTGCCGCTGAATCTCCTAGCCACGACACAGGTGACGCATGCCTACCTCTACCGGGGCGAGGAGAGATACCGCCTCTGGACACTGGACTATTTGGAAGCCTGGAAGGAACGGACACATCGCAATGGCGGTATCACACCGGACAACGTCGGGCTGAACGACATCATCGGCGAATACAACGAGGGCAAGTGGTGGGGCGGTTACTACGGCTATCGCTGGCCGCACGGTGTAATGATCCTGCTCGAAGCGCTTGTAGTTGCTGGAAGCAACGCCGTGTTACTAACTGGTGACACCTCCCATCTCGATCTGGCCCGTTCGCAAATAGATCATCTCTGGACACTGCGGCGCGAAGAGCACGGCGAATGGCAAGTGCCGCACAAACACCATGATGCGGGCTGGACAGATTTTCGCCCAATGTCGCCCTCCTTGCCGATACATCTCTGGAACATCTCACAGGCGGACGACGACCTGGAACGGGTATTGCGTTGCGCAACCGGGTCGCAATGGGCTTCTGAAATGCACATCAATGGCATGGGATGGGCGCCGGGCGGAAGCTGGTTTCGCTTCCTTCGTGGCGAAGAGCCCGACTATCCGAGCCACCTACTGGCCGCGACTTATGAAGAGTGTGACCGACGCCTCAAAGCCATACGTGAGGACGATGCCGATCCGAAATCCCTCTATATTCAGCACTGGTACGCCCAGAATCCTGTCCTCTGCGATGCGCTGGTGCAGTTGCTGACCGGCGCACCCTATCCGGTCTATCACGGTGGTCTGCTGCACTGCCGGGCATTCTATTTTGACCCGGAGATGCGACGGCCTGGTCTCCCCGAAGAGGTAGCTGCGCTTGTTTCAGCGATCTATCCGGAGGGCTTTCGGCTGGAGTTAATCAACCTTGATCTCCTGTCAGAGCGGCGGGTGATCGTGCAGTCGGGAGCGTTCGGCGAACATAAAATCGTTGAAGTACGAGCGGAAGGCGCAGACGCACCGATAGAAGTTGGTGGGAAGTGGCTTGAGGTTCGGCTGGGGCCGGGGGCGGGCGTCACCCTTGAACTGACGGTGGCGCGTTATGCCTACACCCCCCGCTACGCCTTCCCTTGGGAAGCGCCGGAAAAAACCGTCGCCACGATCTGTCACCGAACCCCGGACATAGACCCCGGCGCGCTCCTGTTCTTCCCGGACTGGGAGTAATCTGGCCGTGAATCGGGCAGTCAGCGCGCTTATGGCGAACCAAATAAGATAAGGAAGAAGGATCATCGGGAGAAATGACGCGCAATGAGATTCTGGTTCTGGTCGGTATCGTGCTGCTGGTCGCCATCGGCTTTGCCATGACTCCGGTCACGCCCCGCGACTCTCTCAAAGCGCCCGCTGTGGACTGGCAGCACGTCTCCGATCGGCCCAATAAAGAACTTACTATTAGTTGGTGTGGTTCCCCGGCGTTTCCTTCGGCACACGAGGATACTTGGGTCCAGAAGCGTGTCGAAGAGGCTTTCCACATTAAACTGCACCCCACCTTCCTCGACTGGCCCGGCTACCAGAACCGACATCCCCTGACCCTGAGCGGCGGTGACATCGCTGACCTGAACTGGGACGGCGACCCGTTACAGGTCCGGCGCAATGTCCATCAGGGTTTTGTGATGGAACTCCCCTACGAGGTCATTCTGCGTTACGCCCCGACCTACGTCAAAGACCTGAACCGCTACGGCAAAGAGGCCTGGCTCTACAGCAACTTTCAGGGCAAAAACTACGGAATCCCCACCTACGCCGCACTGGATGTCTACCCGTATCCTTCGATGTGGCGCGTGGACTGGCTGCGCAAGGTCGGTATTACCCATGTTCCGGAAACAATGGACGAACTTCATAACGCCCTCTTAAAGTTCCGTAACGAAGACCCCGATGGCAACGGCGTCAAGGATACCTACGGCATGTGTCCCGGCATTCACTGGGCCATGAACTTTGTGGAGATATTCATGGCGTATGGCATCCTTCCGCAGGACTTCATTGTGCGGGATGGCAAGGTGGTCTGGGGAGGTGTACAGCCGGAAGCGAAGCAGGTTCTGGCACTGATGCGGCAGTGGTATAAAGAGGAACTCATAGACCCCGATTTCGCTATTG
>JAYUMV010000425.1:0-2508 GCA_043762265.1 Chthonomonadaceae bacterium
GGGTTCATTCCTTTCTTGGTCGTTAGGAACTTTACCCGATGGACAGCAGAAGGGAGCCACAAACGGCTTCGGACTGCTGTCCTTTTATCTAAACGTCAAGGATTCCACACCACGTTTTTATTTGGCCTTTCGTGATCGAATAAAGAATTTACAGGCACCATAAGCCTAACGTCAATACACTCCGGTCGCGACCAAGCATAAGCCGCCCAATTGTGAAACCAGTGAATTTGTCCAGCAGTTTGCTGGACGATTGCTTTGTCAGTGTACTCATTCTCATTCCGCTTCAGTATGCACGAAACCTCACCCCATCAACCTGGATTTTAATGTCCATTACTGCTGGAATCATTTACAATCTTGCTCGCTACTCTCTGCAAATCATCTTGTCTCCTCCATGCAGATATTCTAGGAGAAGGTTTTTTGATTGTGGTGTGGAATAGAGCAGAGAACACAATATCACTGCATGGGGAGAGTTGACGATGCCGTTAGTGGACATGCCGTTAGAGCGATTGCTGGAATATCAGGGCCGGAATCCGAGGCCGGAGGATTTCGATGCGTATTGGGATAAGGCGCTGGCGGAGATGCGGGCGATGGATCCCAAGGTGGAGCTGATTCCGCATCCGCTGAAGACGACGTTTGCGGAATGCTTCGACCTGTTCTTTACGGGGGTGGGGGGATCGCGGATCCATGCGAAGTATCTGCGCCCGAAACAGCAGGGCGAGCCGCATCCTGCCGTGTTGCAGTTTCATGGTTACTCGGGAAATAGCGGGGAGTGGAACGATAAGCTGAACTATGTCAGTCAGGGCTACTCCGTCGCGTCGCTCGACTGCCGGGGGCAGGGCGGGCGGTCCGAGGATCGCGGCAGCGTCGCGGGCAACACCCTGCGCGGGCATATCATTCGCGGCCTCGACGATGTGCCCGAACAGCTCTACTACCGACAGATGTACCTGGACACGGCGCAGCTGGCGCAGATCGTCATGGGGTTCGACGAGGTGGACGCCGACCGCGTAGGCGCAACCGGCGGATCGCAGGGCGGCGGACTGACGATCGCCTGCGCCGCGCTGGAGCCGCGCATCAAACTCGCCGCGCCCGTCTTCCCGTTCCTCTGCGACTATCAGCGCGTCTGGGAAATGGATCTGGCCGTCGGCGCGTATGAGGAGTTGAAAACCTATTTCCGCAACTTCGACCCGCTGCATGAGCGCGAAAAAGAGGTGTTCCTGCGCCTGGGCTATATCGACACTCAGCACCTCGCGAACCGCATCCAGGCCGAAGTGCTCATGCCGGTCGGGCTGATGGACACGATCTGTCCGCCCTCCACGCAGTTCGCCGCCTACAATAAGATCACTTCCAAAAAGAGCCTGCTCCTCTATCCCGACTTCGGGCATGAGGGACTGCCGGGCTGCAACGACCGCATTTTCGATTTCATGGCCGACCTCTAATCTTTCTAGTCCTACGATAGCCCGAGGAGAACGCTCGATGTCCCTTTTCACTCGCCGACGCAGCGCCACAACGATGGTGGCGCTAGTGGCTCTCTTGATTTTAACCCAAACGCAGCACGGCCAAGCCCAGGGGGCGGAAGGCAAACCGTTCCTGCATCCGTTGTTTACCGATCACATGGTCTTTCAGCGCAACCTCAAAGCGCCGGTCTGGGGCTGGACGACGCCCGGCAAGGTCGTCACCGTCAGCATGGACGGCAAGACCGCCACCGCGACCGCAGGAGCGGACGGCAAATGGATCGCGCCCCTCGGTCCCTTCAAAGCGGGAGGCCCCTACACCCTCACTGTCGCTGGCCCAGAGACGGCGAAAGTCGAAGATATCCTGATCGGCGATGTCTGGATCTGCTCCGGCCAGTCGAACATGGAGATGGGTATCGGCAACCTCCTCAACCCACAGGACGAGATCGCCAAAGCCAACAATCCCCATATCCGCCTCTTCACGGTGCCGAAGAAGGTCGCCGCAGAGCCGCAAGAGACCGTGGCCACGCACTGGGAGACCTGTACGCCGGAAAACATCAAGCACGGTGTCTGGAACGGCTTCAGCGCGGTCGGCTACTTCTTCGGCAAACACCTGGAGGAGACGGAGCACGTTCCCATCGGCCTGATCCACACCTCCTGGGGCGGCACCATCGCGGAAGCCTGGACCAGTGCCTCCGCCCTCCGCACCATGCCTGACTTCGTCCCGCAGATCGAAACGGTTGAGAAAAAGGTTGCCGCGCACACTCCAATCGGTAACAATCCCAACGTCTCCACCGTTCTCTACAACGGTATGATCGCCCCGCTGATCCCCTTCGGCATCAAAGGCGCGATCTGGTACCAGGGCGAATCGAATGCAGGACGCGGCATGCAGTATCGCACCCTGCTCCCCACCTTGATTAAAGACTGGCGGGCGCGCTTCACTGGGGGCGAGTTCCCTTTCTTCATCGTGCAGTTGGCGAACTATACTCCCGTTGTCGATACTCCTATTCAGGAGGGCTGGGCGGATCTGCGAGAGGCACAGCTTCTGACTGCCGAG
>JAYUMV010000426.1:0-15531 GCA_043762265.1 Chthonomonadaceae bacterium
ATATTGTCAAACCTTCTCAGTCGTGTCAGCCAAATATTGCAAACAACTGACCAATCCACCTTACATTGACCCAGGATGTTGTGGCTACACTAAAACCACTACTACTTGGTCAAGCGTCAATAATGGGACATGTCCGTGCGCCAGCGCACCAACAATAGACATCACTGGCGCTGCCAACACTCCCCTGGCACAGTGCGTTGACATTGTTGGCGCAACGGCGCCCGACAATACAGAGGTGAAGGGAACGTGCACAGTAGCACCGCCTGGATGATAGGCGGTTTTCTGTCGTGATGATGCAGCTAAACTAAACAATAGCCTCCCTCTGCATCATCGTGCTCAGAAGTATTAGCGGTGGTCCTGTCGCACAGTATTCTGCCTGTTTGCCTCGCGCTTTAAAACGTCCTTCCTACAATTCGTGGGAGCGTAGTAAGAGTTTGTATGTAATCATTTATCCAGATCACAGGGGGACCATTTGACAAATAGCAAGGCGAGGAAGATACGTATTGGCCTCATTGGTGGGGGCGTTTTGATAGCGCTTTGCGCCATATGGTGGTTCTGGTTACGTCCGCCTGGACCTGACGAGATCGCTCAGATGACCGCACAGGCTCTAATGAAAGGCGATGTTGACACTCTTTTACGCCTTACAATGCCTGACGAGGTGAAAAAGCTTCATCTCACAAAAGAAGGGGTCAAGGGAATGCTTTCTCAGACACTCTACGCAAGCGGCTTTCCGAAGACATTGCGGGTCCGTCTGGAAGGGGATACACCGCTGGATCAACGCCAGTATCATATTATCTCTCCGGATTCGCAGACGGCCTCGGTAACCTATCCATTGGTGATTATGGTAAACGAACGGCCAGATGGTCATTGGTATCTCGCGCTTGGTTATGTACTCCTGACTGCCTGTTCGATGAACGATAAGACGATGACTGTGCAGCAGACATGGACACGTTTCTGGCAGTTGACGGACCGATATGAAATTAACGGTATTCGCCTGAATACCCTGGGATATGTCTGCAAAAAACACCTATGTGACTAGAAAATTCATAACGCAGGCCTGCTTCTCCGTTTTCAAGTAGGCCAACCCAAGATGCCTCGCCACTCCAAATCGTATCTTGTTGATCCCCCTGAGCCCCAATGATTTCCCCTTCCTGAAAATACACGATTCCTCCCATGCCTCTGCTTGCCAAAATACGAATACGCGAGGTCTTCGTTCATCCTTCTATTCTAAAGCTTCCTCCCGACTCCTGCGCAGTAGTGGGTATGCTATAATGTATGCTCAGAATGAACGTAAAATTCGCCGTTTCAAATCGGTTGAACGGCGTGTGGAAAAGAGAGTTTTCTGTGATGGCGTTATCGCATGACGAGGTGCGCAAGGTGGCGTTGCTGGCGCGGCTGGAACTGACGGACGACGAGATCGAATCGCAGGCGAAACATCTCAACGATCTGCTCGGTCAGTTCGAGAAGCTGCAGGCTTTGGATGTGACCGGCATCGAACCGACCTCGCACTCCATTCCGATCGTCAATGTGCTGCGCGAAGATATCGAACGTCCTTCGTTGAGCCGTGCCGAGGCGTTGGCGAATGCGCCGGAAGCGCGCGACGGCTGCTTCGTCGTGCCGCGCATCGTTGCAGATTAATGCGGACTAAGAGAGAAGAGGGTTGGATTTGTCTGAACTCATCGGATTGACCGCGCATGAGGCGGCGCAGCGTATGGCGCGGGGAGATTTCTCCGCTGTCGAATTGACCCAGGCGGTCTTGGCCCGCATCGAAGCGGTCGAACCGCAGGTGCAGGCCTTCCTGACGACCACCGCAGATGCCGCGCTGGCTGCCGCAGCAGCCGTGGATGAGCGGCGCGCGCAGGGGGAAACCCTGCCCCCGCTGGCCGGAATCCCCTATGCACTCAAAGACAATCTGTGTACGGTCGGTATCAAGACGACCGCCGGCTCTAAGATCCTGTACAATTTCATTCCGCCCTACAACGCCACGGTAGAAGCGCGGCTGAAAGCGGCAGGCGCCGTGCTGGTCGGCAAGGCCAACTGCGACGAGTTCGCGATGGGCTCCTCCACCGAAAACTCCGGCTTCTACCCGACCCACAACCCGTGGGATCTCACGCGGGTGCCGGGCGGCTCCTCCGGTGGTTCGGCGGCAGCAGTCGCCGCACAAGAATGTATGGTCTCTCTCGGCTCGGATACCGGCGGCTCGATCCGGCAGCCTGCCGCGCTCTGCGGCGTCGTCGGCATGAAGCCCACCTATGGCCGTGTCAGCCGTTCTGGCCTCATTGCCTACGCCTCTTCGCTGGATCAGATAGGGCCGTTCGGCAGGGACGTTACCGACTGCGCCCTGCTGCTCAACGTTATTGCCGGTCACGATCCCCTCGATTCGACCTCCGCCGATGTGCCGGTTCCCGACTTCGCCGCCGCCTGCAAATCCGGCGTCAAGGGCCTGCGGGTCGGTATTCCGCAGGAGTACTTCGGGCAGGGCGTCACATCCGAAGTAAGCGCACTCGTCCATGCCGCCATCGACAAACTGACAGAGTTGGGCGCGACCGCCGAAATCTGTTCCCTGCCTTACACCGAATATGCCCTTGCCGCCTACTACATCATCGCGCCCGCAGAGGCCAGCAGCAACCTGGCGCGCTTCGACGGCGTGAAGTACGGCCTACGCACCAAGGAACTGGCCGGACACATCGGCCTGACCGAAAAGACCCGTGACGAAGGTTTCGGGGACGAAGTCAAACAGCGCATCATGATCGGCACCTACACGCTCTCCGCAGGCTACTACGACGCCTACTACAAACGCGCCCAGCAGGTCCGTACCCTGATCCGACGAGACTTCGACCGCGCCTTCGAAACCTTCGATGTGTTGCTGGCCCCCACCTCGCCCGGCCCGGCCTTCAAAATCGGCGAAAAGTCCGACCCGATGGAAATGAAACTGGCGGACGTCTGCACCATTCCCGTCAATATGGCAGGGCTGCCGGGCCTCTCGCTGCCTTGCGGCTTTGTGAACGGCCTGCCCATCGGACTGCAACTGATCGGCAAAGCCTTCGACGAAGAGACCCTGTTTCGGGTCGCCTACACCTACGAGCAGGCGACGGAATGGCACAAAGCGAGGCCGAAAATCTAACATGCACATTAGATCCGCCACCCCCGCAGACCTGCCCGCGATCCTTGCCATCTACAACGAGGCGGTCCTGAACACGAATGCGACCGCCGACTACGAACCGAGCACGCTGGAAGCACGTACTCTCTGGTACACGGAGCGGATGCAGAAGGGATTTCCGGTCTTCGTCGCGGAAGAGGAGAGAGAGATCCTCGGCTGGAGCTCTCTGAGCCCCTACCATGCCCGTATCGGCTACCGATTTTCGGCGGAGGTCTCGGTCTATGTCGCGGCAGAACGAAGAGGCCAGGGCGTCGGCAAACAGCTTCTGCCCCCTCTGATCGAGGCAGGACGCGCACAAGGGCTTCATCTTCTGATCGCCAGCATCGACAGCGAAAACGAAGCCAGTATCCGCCTGCATGCCGCCCACGGCTTCCAAACCGTCGGAACCCTGAGCGAAGTCTACACCAAATTCGGACGCTGGCTCGGCGTGGTCTATATGGAGCTTCGCCTCTCCAACGACTCTGCGCCCCCGATGCCGTAAACCTATCCTTATTCGCCCCGAGGAAAAGCAAGTCGTGAGCAGAACCGCCGCTTCCAGCAGACAATCGAACCTTTCTCTCCGCGCTCTGGCGTTTGTCGGCGTTTTACTGACGTTGGCGCTGACGGCGCATGCGGAGATCAAGGTCATCAATCTGAAGGATGGCGAGACTCTGCGCTACCCGATTGCGTTTCTGCGGGGAACGACGGACGCCCTGGGAGAGTTGCGAATTATCAATCGGGACAACGACCGCCCGGACGGAACCAACACGGTTCCCATCGAGACGACGAAGTTCAAGATCCTCGTGGAACTGCGCCCCGGCGTCAACCATCTTACCTTGAGTGAAGGCGCGGAAAAGGCGCAGATCGCGCTGACCTACCAGCCGATGACGACGCCTTACCGGGTCAATGTGCTCTATGTCGGCGCGTCCGATGGGGAGATGACCTATCCCGCCGAACGCACCGACGATCCGCAGAACTATGCCGACCGCCTGGACACGGCGCTCAAACTGATGCAGACCTTCACCGCCGAACGGCTGCACGATGCAGGCTTCGACCGCAAGACTTTTCCGCTGGATCTGGATGCGAACGGCAAAGTGGTGATGCACCCCTTGCGCTTCTCGTTGAAGGCGGAAGAGATCAAAAAACTGAATTCGGCGGCGCTCTGGCAGAAGTTCTATCCCTGGTCGGGCCAGCAGTTCAGTGAAGACAAAAATAAGTGCCTGATCATTACGCTCTACGTGGGGGGGGCTCTGGGCGCAGGGCACCAGGCGATGTTCGGAGCGATCGGGCTGCATGTCTGGCCTGCCAGTATTCGGGACACCTACCACGCCTTCACCGATACGACTCCGGTCGACTCCACGAAAGTGCCGGATGACAGCATCGGGCGCAGCGTGGCCTGGGCGCAGGCATCGACCACCATGGGAGCCGCCCTGCACGAGTTAGGACATACCTTCGGACTGGAACACTCTCCCGACGCTGAGAGCATCATGTCCCGTGGTTTCGATCATTTCAACCGCTTCTTTACCGTGGTCGAGCCGCCGAGCAAGATCAATCCCAGCCCGACTACCTTTCCGGAAACCGCCATCTCGCAATGGGAGATACCGTATGCGGCACGGCTCAGCGTCAATCCCTGGTTTCAACCGGATCCTCCGGTCGTACTTGCGGACAAGCCGCCCCACATCCGGTTCGATGCGAAAACGCAGTCCCTCGTCATCTCTGCGCCCTATGGCACACGCGTGATCGAGTTCAAGCCCCCTCTGGAGCGGGCCGACTCCACGCCGCAGAGCGGACAGTACAAACTTTACGGGACGGACGCGCCGACAAGTCTGCGCTTCACACGTACGGAAGTGCGGGCGTTCGCCCATAATCCTGCCGGATCCGAAATCGCCGTCACCGACCGCCAGGGCAACACGGTCATCGTCAACGAGGCGACGCTCAACGGCAACGCGGAGGGCTTTTTCGACGCCGTCAACGACTTCAACCCCACGAAAAATCCAAATGGAGCCTGGAGTTACGGAATGTACTCCCGTGACACGAAGCCGAATCCCACCGCGTTCTGGGCGTTTCAAGACTGGGTCAAAGGCACCGGCGGCGTCGATGTGCGGCGCTATCCGGGCAATGTCGATCCGAACATCACCCACAACGGCACGGCAAGGGCCGTCTTGCAGGATACGCTGACCTGGGAGCCGAATGCGCTCACGCTGCTGCCGAGTTGGCAGGGCTTCTTCAGCGTGGTGCGCTGGACCTGCCCGCGCGAGGGCCGGTATCGTGTCGAGGCGACTTTTCAAGGCGTCGATACCCGGCCGACCACGACCGATGTGCACGTGTTTCACGATGCCACGTCGCTCTATGAGGAGTTCGTCGAGGGCATCGGCACGGCAAGCGCGAGACATTTCGACAAGACTCTGCTCCTGAAACAGGACGAAACGGTGGATTTCGTCGTCGGCTGGGGCCGCAACAAGAACAACCTCAACGATGCCACCGCCCTGGATGCCAAAATTACCCTGCAGCCTTGAGCTGCCCAACCGGCAAAGAACGCCGACTACGGTAAGGAGTTTGCAAACGAATGCCTGAGTATGAACCTGTTGTCGGTATGGAGTGCCATGCCGAACTATTAACGGCCAGCAAGATGTTCTGTGGCTGCCGGAACGAGTTCGGCGGCGAGCCGAACACCCGCTGCTGCCCGGTCTGCCTGGGAATGCCCGGCTCCCTGCCGGTGATGAATCGCAAGGCAGTCGAGCATGTCATCCGCACTTCGCTGGCGCTGAACTGCACGATCAATCCCAACGCGAAGTTCGACCGCAAGAACTACTTCTATCCTGATCTGCCCAAAGGCTATCAGATTAGCGAGTACGATATTCCTATCGGCGTCAGCGGTTGGCTGGACATCGAGGTCGGCGGTAAAACGAAACGAATTCACATTCGGCGCGTCCATTTAGAAGAGGACACGGGCAAACTGTTCCATGTCCTCGGCGACGAGAGCTATGTCGATCTGAACCGCAGCGGCGTCCCTCTTATGGAGATCGTCACGGAGTTTCCGCCGGATATCCATTCGTCGGACGAAGCGCGCGCCTATCTGGTCAAACTGCGCTCGATCCTGACCTTTATTGGCGTCTGCGACGGCAAGATGGAGGAGGGCTCGCTGCGCTGCGAACCGAACGTCTCCATCCGCGAAATCGGATCGACGACCTTCGGCACCAAGACTGAGATCAAAAATCTGAACTCGTTCCGGGCCGTGCAGAAGGGAGTCGAGTACGAAGTGGAGCGGCAGGCGAACCTGCTGGAACGCGGCGAACGCATTCCGCAAGAGACACGCGGCTGGAACGATGCCCGACAGCAGACCTTCTCGCAGCGCTCCAAAGAGGGCGCGGAGGAGTATCGTTACTTCCCGGAGCCGGATCTTGTACCGCTCAAGATCTCCGACGCATGGATCGAACAGATCCGCGCCTCCATGCCGGAACTGCCGGATGCCCGCCGCGCCCGCTTCCAGTCGGAATACGGCCTGCCCGCCGCCGACGCCGAACAGCTCACGGAAAACCGCGCCCTCGCCGACTATTTCGAGACGACCACTCAACTCTGCGGCGACCCGAAAGCCGTGGCGAACTGGATCATGGGCGATCTAGCCCGACTGCTCAATGCGGACGGCCAGGAGATCGCAGCAAGTCCGATCTCGTGCGAACATCTTGCCGGTATGATCCAACTGATGGCGGAGGGCACGATCAGCGGCAAGATCGCCAAGACACTCATCGAGGAGATGTATACGACCGGCAAACCGCCTGTCGAGATCGTCGAAGAGAAGGGCTGGAAAACGATGAAGGATACAAGCGCCCTGCTCGCGATCATCGAGAAGGTTATGGCCGAGAATCCAACCCTTGTTGCCGATATTCGCGAACGGGGACTCGTACAGAAACGTGGGTTCCTCGTCGGCCAGGTGATGAAAGCCTCGCAGGGCAAAGCCGATCCGCAGGATGTGAACCGACTGCTGGACGAGAAATTAAAGGCCTAAAGAAAGCGTTTCCACACGACAAGGTCTTCTCACGGGCAATGTGCCCGCGAACGCGGGCCTTGGGTTGCGGAGCAACCTCTAGCGAAGGGCTTTAGCCCGGCGTGACTGCTCAGGCGGGCCTTATTGGGACGTATAGGCTCTAACCTAGCGAAGCGCTCAGACAGGAAGAGATATGAAGCGCGTGGAGTGTGGGCTCATACTGGCCGGCATTATGGCATTGGCTAGCGCGGCGCGTGCGGATCGGGTGGACGACCTGATCGGCCAACTGCACTCTGCTCATGTGGAGGTGCGTTCGGACGCCGCCGATGCCCTGGTCAAGGCCAAAAGCACACGCGCAGTTCCGGCGCTGATCGAGACGATGGGCGATCCTGTCGAATCGGTGCGGGCGCGGGCGGTGCGGGCGCTGGCTTCGACTGCGACGAAGACCGAACTGCCTCTGCTTCTGACTGCGCTGCACGACAAAGACGCCCATCGACGCACAGGAGCCGCCACGCTACTGGGCCTGCTCAACGACCGCCGAGCCGCCGCCCCGCTGATTCTCGCGACGAAAGATAGAGCGGACAGTGTGCGGTCTGCCGCTATCGAGGCGCTCGGGGAGATCGGAGATCCGCGCGCCGCCGACAGCCTGCGCCATAGCCTGACCGATCCACAACCGCGTGTCCGTCTGAAGGCCGTCACCGCGCTGGGGCTCCTGCGCGATACCCACAGCGCCTCGGCCCTGGTGCCCCTGCTGCACGATAAGAGCAGCGCGGTCCAGTCGGGAACTGCGGTCGCGCTCGCGCGGATCGGCGACCGCAGTGTGACGCCTGCACTCATGAGCATTGTGGGAAACCAGACCAGCGCCGAGCCGTTCGGAGTGCGCTTCTATTCGGCCTATGCGCTCGGCGCTCTGAACGATCCGCGTGCCGCGCCCGTTCTCCAGCAGGGCTTGACCGACAAGGATCCGACCGTGCGGGTCGCTGCCGCCGGGGCGCTGGGCAGCCTGCGCACGCAAACAGCTGTTCCCATGCTGACGAAACTGCTCACCGATCGGTACTATCTGGTGAAGTTCACGGCGGCACAGGCCCTCGGCAATATCGCCGACCGCCGCGCCGTGCCCGCGCTCCTCAAAAGTCTGAAAGACTCCAATGAGGATATCCGCGAACAGTCTGCGAAGGCGCTGGGCAAGATCGGGGATCGCCAGGCCGTGCCCGCTCTGATCGCACTCTTTGCGGACAGCGATGAGGCCATTCCGAAAGCGGCCGTGCTCGCCTTAGGGCATATCGGGGACCCGCGGGCATTGCCTGCGGTGCGCAAACTGCTGCTGCACAGAGACCCGACTGTGCGCGCCGCCGCCGCCGATGTGGTAAAGATGCTCGAAAAGAAGTGAGGGAGATCTTCATGCTGGAAAATCGTTCCCAACGCACAGGTGTCGTCGCCGTCCAACCCCCTGTCGCGTTCCTCCGCGCCGTAGGTATCGTACTGCTGTTCGGTACGGCGCTGTCGTCCGCCGCGCATGCGCAGAAGGCGGGCAGACCAGCCAAACCGCTCCCCGGGCAGATGCCAAAATCGGGAGCGCAGGCCAAGCCGCTTCCCAAAAAATCGCAGACGGTCGCTTTCTATACGCCGGAAGGCCAACAGCAGATCGCCGATGCGATTCTCACTGAGACCCTGGATCAACTCTGGTCGCAGAGTGACGACCACTTCGACCACGGAGAGTACAATCACAGCATCAACCTCTGTCGTGTCATCGTGCAAGGCAATCCGCGCCATGTCGAAGCCTTTGCCGGCGCCGCCTTTCTGCTCTGGAGCACAGGACAGAACGAGAATGCCATCGCTTTCTTAAAGCAGGGGTTGCGCGCAAATCCGGATAGCTACTACATGTACGACGAGTTGGGATCTTTTTTCTACGTGCGCCTGAAAGACTACCCCAGCGCGATCACTTACTACGAACAGGCGATAAAATTCGACAGTCCGTTTTTCACATGGAGCGGTCTCGCCCACTGCTATGAAAAAACGAATCAGTGGGACAAAGCCGTAAAGACCTGGGAGAAAGCCAATAACTTCGTGTCGGATCGGGCGACTATGTCGACCATGAAACGCAATCTGGCCCGCGCGAAAGCGGAACTCGAAAAGCATCAAAAAGAGTAAACCCGTTCGTTCGGCAGCCGTGGCTACGAACCTGCATTCCTGCATTGTGGAGAACCTATGATGTCTTTCTTTATGTCCCCTACCTCCGTCCCGGCCATTCTTGCAGACCTGATCGGCCTTTTGATCTGGGCGATCCTGATCGAATGCCTGGTCAGCAATATCATCGCGTTCGGCGGCAAGCTTTCGCCCTCTCATCCGGCAGTCAAAGCGCTGCGTGCGGTCGTCAATCCGATCCTCATGCCAGTGCGGAAGATCATGCCCGCGCCTGGCCGCACGGGCGGCTGGGATTTCTCGCCCTTCATTGTGATCATCCTGCTGCAGATGCTGCGGAACTTTATTCTTCAGGGTGCTTAGATAGGAATGGCATGACCCCTCTCCCGGACAACTCCATGGCTCCTGCCGCAGCGCCTAAGCGATGGCGGGGCTGGCAAAACACGCCGGGTTGGGTGTCCGGAATGGCTCTGATGCTGGTGGTGCTCTGCGTGATTCTGCGCACGGGCTTTGCCACACGCAACGCCGGATCCGTAGACGAAACAGACTCGATCGAGAAAACGTTTACCGCCGTTCAGATCACCAAAACCGCTTACGCTCTGAATCGCATCCCCGCGTTCTCCCGCACCTCCACGCAAACGAAAACGCTGGCGTCTCCCGATCGCCTCGCCGACGATGCCCTCGATACCTGGCGGCACATCACCGGCATGCCCTTCGTTCACACAGCCGACTGGCGACGCCTTGGCCTGACCTTGAGCCTTTTCCATCGTCCAGGGGTTCCGGAGGCCTTCAGCCATATTGCGGCGGCGCGAGCTGTCGATGCGGCCCGCCTCGCCAAAGAGAAAACGCTGACTGCTCGCAGCCGCAGAGCGCAGGCCGCCGAAGTGCCCGTGGCGCAAGAGGTCGCCCTCTGGAAGGCCCTCTATGGGGAGCGGCCGGTTGCGACCGAGCACGTCGCAGGACTGCGCACGGTGATCGGACGCCTCAAACTGGGTTGGTTCGAGCATGCGGCGCTCGCGCAACTCTATGTTCAGGCGGGCCAGAAACCGAGAGCCGACGCAGAGTTGGAGGCAGCCTTTCAGTCCGCATCGCTCATCGTCGGCTACAACAGTTTCGAATTCGGTCTGCTCATGCTCGGAGGGATCGGTCTCCTGACGTTCGGCCTGATGTTCCTGCTAAATCGCCTCCCTGCCCCGGAGAAAACCACAAAGGATTTGTCCGCAGGCGACCTCCCGGCAAACCCATCCCCCCTCGCCTACGGTACGCCCTACGCTCCCAGCAGCTCCTACTCACCGTTGGTTCCGATCACACCGCTGCCGCCGTTGCCCTCCGTTGCCCTTCCAGAACGGCCTATAGCGTCTCCGCTCCACTTTTCCTACCAGGCGCGGACCATCGCCTTTGCCGTCTATATGTCGGTCTTCATGATCATCGGACTGCCGTTGCGGTTGCTGCGCCCTCACCTCGACAACTGGTCTTCGGACGCGCTCATGCGTTTCAATACGGTGATGGAGATCATGCTCTACGTCCCAGTCGTCCTCATCGCGCTCTGGGTGCTGCGGCGTATCGCCGCCTCCGAGGCTTCCACACACGAGATTCCCACCTGGCGCCAGACCTTCACGGCGCTCGGCATGACCTCCCAACGTCCTCTGGCGGACATCGGCGTCGGTACCATGAACTATGTGCTGCTGATGCCGGTTTTCTTCCTTGTGACGGCGGCCTCTCAGAAGATTTTCCAACACTACCACACCCCGATCAACCCGGTCCAGTTCGACTCGATGATGGCGCAGAACAATCTGGATCGCCTGCTGCTGCTCCTGGTGACGGCGGTCGGCGCCCCTATCGTCGAAGAGCTCATGTTTCGCGGCCTGCTCTACCCGGCCCTCAAAGGCGGTTGGGGCAAGATCGGCGGCGCGGCTCTCTCAAGCGCAATCTTCGCCATTGTCCACCCGACCATCCCCAACGGCTTCCTGCCCATCATGCTGCTCGGATTCGCCTTCGCCTTGACCTACGAGCGGCGCGGTTCTCTGCTTCCCAATATCATCATGCACGGCCTCCACAACGGCCTCATCCTGCTGACCGTCTTCTTTCTCTTCGCGCGTTAGCTCTACGGCGGGCCCTCTCTTTGCCGTTCGCCAACTCCCGTAGGGGCGAAAGCCCGACGGCTGTCAAAGGCAGGTAAAAGGACGGAAAATTCCGCAGGTCGGTTGCGGAAGAGACACGATTCTCACCCCTATTTTCTGTCGAACCCCAGTGGCTTCAAAGCCTCGTTCAAGCCCTTTTCGTCGTAGCCGACGGAGCGAAAGACGACTTTGCCCGTGGCATCCAACAGAATGCTGACCGGGAACGCTTCGACACCGTAAGCGTTAAAGACGCTGGACTGCCCCTCGGTCCCCAGAACGACCGGCAGCGTGTAGCCATGCTTTTTCCAGTAGTCGCCAATGTCCTGTGCCGCGTCGCCTTTGTTGATAGTGATCAGAGCCAATCCCTGCCCAGACAGTTCCTCGCTGATTTTCTGGTACTGAGGCAGCTCTTCCAGACAGGGGGGACAGTGAAGATACCAGAAGTTGATGGGTGTCCCTTTGGCGCCCTTGCGGATTTCCGACAGGGACAGGCGCTCCCCCGTCAACGTGGGCAGCATAAATTCTGGCGCCTGTTGGCCGATGACGGGGAGGTGCACGGAATAGCCGGGATCGATTCGGGCTGTTGCAGGCAGTCGATACCGGAAATCAGCGGCGGTCAATCGCTTGTTCCGTTTTATGCGAGTAAACGACGCTCCAAAAGAGGCGCTCCCCTCTTTACCGGGAAAGACAACCTCGGTCCGATGCAAAAGTCTATCCGAGCCGATGGTCAACGTGGCGATATAAGGCATCGGCTCCTGGCCTTTGATCTCGATGACCTGAAACTGCCCATCCTTCTCTGTCTGGCTGCCGACATAGCGGAAGGTCGCGGTTTTATCGGGCTGCCATCCCAATGGATTGACGCTCTGTGTGAAAAAGTATCGGAAAGGCAGTCCCACCAGGGAGAATCCAGATCCTTTCCTTGCAGATCCGCCGGAGTCTGCGTGTAAAGTTGAGCCGCATCGAGCAGAAAGCGCGAGGCGCCGTCCGACGCCAGCGTTTGCGTGGGAACGCCTTCGAGGGTGACCAGAGCGTAGTTCGGGCGCATCAACTGCACCTTGCCGGTACTGTGCTGCGCCGACCTGCCCGGAGTCTGATAGTGAAGTTCTATATCGGCGGTCAGCGAATGCAAATCCGTGGTAGCCTCCGAAACCTCTTGGAGCAGATGCTGCGCTCGATCATCTGCATGCTCCGTAAGCGCCGTAACGAACAGGCGCCCCTGTTTGAAGCGTAGGGTGATATGATGGAGGGAACGTATATCCCGGCTCGGATCGGAGCGAACCACCAGGAAACTGGCCTCATAGCCCTCCGCAAAACGACCGATCTTGCGTTTGGGAAAGATCGTCTCCGGCGTGGTCTGCACCCAACTGCGCAGCAGATCGCGCGGTGCGAGGAGGCCTGTCGCTTGAAGGTATTCCGCCTCGCGCCAGGGACCTTCGCCATAATGGTCCGATCCGATGGCGATACGCACACCACATCGGCGCAACAGGCGTAAGTTACGTCGTTGTATTTCCTGCACACGCGCCAAAGCCTCGCGGTCTCCCTCCACATAACCGGACGCCAGGGAAGCAGTCGGCTGCACCACCCCGTTTCTTGCTCCCAGCTCCTTCGCGTCGGACTCCGCGATCAGGAACTCCTTTCCGTCGCGTTGCCCCATCGCATACCCTGCCATGTGGGCCAGACCATCCACTCCGGCTGCCACCGCCACATGGAAATCGTAGGCGGTCTCAATATGGGCGTAGACTCGGAGACCGGCGGCATGCGCACGGCTCACTATCTCGGCCGCCATCTGCGGGGACAGACCACTTTGCCCTGGTACCGCTTCCGCGCGATGCCGTTCATAGTTGGCGGAGTCGAGCAGGAAAATCTTGACCAGATCGGGTTTGGAGGCCAGGTACTGCGGCCAGATCGCATCCAGCATCGCCCGGTTGTCCACAAAGAAGTAGACCTTGCCCTCGCCCTTGCGGCTATAACGTACGCGTTCCAGATTCTCTGCCGGAGTCGTGGGATTGGCGGTGGGATTGGCCAGAAGCTCGTAGATAAGAAAGGGGTGCCCCAGCGTACTGGTAAGACCGGCGTTGGCGAAGGTGACATCTACGGAATCGGGACGATTGAGCAGAGGCAGGATCGCATCCCGTCCCTGGATCCAATTGCCCATGCTCTGCGCGTAGAACACACCATCCTGAAGATAGCGGGAGATGAGCGGGGCATTGTAGGCGCCATCGAAGTGATGGCAATGGGCGTCCGCAAGAGGCGGCACCACATACTCCCCTTTGAGATCTACCGTCTGGTCGATCTGTTGCGGCCTGATGTGTGTCAATCGGCCATCGACGGAATACCAGGTTTTCCGATGGAACCCATGCCCATCGTACCACCGCCCATTGTCAAATTCCCAGCGTCGCGGCGCATCGACGGTGTCCTTCTTGTTTTCGGTATGACCGGACTGACTGGTTAGAAGGGCCATCCACACGATCATCGCTCGCACCACTACCCACAGCGTGCGTCGCTTATGTTTCATGTCAATCTCCTTAATGAAAGACGGTCATACTCAAATTTGAGTATAGCGTGGCGTAGAAAGAGACGCTCCCAGGCGTCTCGCCGGATATCAGGGATGGTAGGGCCATTGTCCTACCGTTTCGATCAACTCCTGGTTCCACTCAATCTCGAAATCGATGCGTCCCAGACTATGGCGCACCCCGATAGGCACCCAGGCGGCCAGGTTCTCAGAACGATTCACATTCTGAAATCTCTCCAGCAGGTCCGCGCGTGTCCAGCGAAGGTGGTCTTGCCGCGCCTTGAGCAGGGCAACACGCTCCTCCGGTGGCAGATGCGTGATGAAGGCTAGCCCCAGATCGATGCTGCGCCCCTCGTAGGGCGATTCGCGCAGCGTATCGCGTAGGAGCTTCATAAACTCCTCGTGACCCTCAGGAGTAATGCGGTAGACGTAACGCGTTTGATTGTTCTCAGACTGTTCCGTAAGTCGCTCCTCGATCAGTTTCTCCTTCTGGAGCTTCGCCAGAGCGTGATAGATGGAGCCGTCACGGATTTGGGCCCAACGCTCCAATCCCCACCGGTGGGAAGTGGCCTTGATCTCATAGCCGTAGGTCTCCCCCAAGTTCACAAGCCCGAGCACGAACAGCCTCACAGACATAACGCATCCTATCCTCATGCAACGATGATATAACCATTCCCTTGAGTATACTCAAGTTTGAGTATACCGATTCTATCTATATGCTGTCAAGCCTAATACGGATAGGGATAGCAGGCTTGCGTGGTGTTTGCCGAAAGGTGTTGGGGTACAATGGAGTAGAAAAGAGTTTATGGAGTCGGGAAGAGTTTGCGGTGCGCTTATCGGAACGGACCGGGAAGGAAAAGGGGAGAATGTCGCAAGTCAAAGTGGTCGTTACGCTGAAGCCGTCGCTGTTGGACGCGCAGGGCCGCGTCGTGCAGGACGCGCTGCACTCGCTCGGCTATGCCAATGTCGCGCAGGTGCGCATCGGCAAGTATATGGAGTTGGAGTTGACAACCAGTGGGACCGGCGATCTGGATACCGAGATCAAAGAGATGTGTGACCGCCTGCTGACCAATCCCGTCATCGAAAACTATACCTACGAGGTCGTAAAATGAGCACAACCACCTTGAGCCGTGAGGCCGGGCCGTCTCTGGGCAGCGGCGCGAAACCGAAGTTCGCGGTCATCCGCTTTCCGGGCTCCAACTGCGATCAGGATGCCTATTTCATGGTGCGTGACGTGCTGGAGTGCCCGGTAGAGTATGTGTGGCACCAGGAAAAGTCGCTTCAGGGGTTCGATGTGGTGGTGCTGCCCGGTGGATTCTCCTACGGCGACTACCTGCGCACGGGCGCGGTGGCCCGCTTCGCCCCCATCATGGAGGCGGTCTACGCGCATGCCGAGCGCGGCGGCTATGTCGTTGGGATCTGCAACGGCTTTCAGATCCTCTGCGAGGCGCAAATGCTGCCGGGCGCGCTCGTTCGCAATGAGGACTGCAAGTTCATCTGCAAGCACGTCAACCTCCGTGTCGAGAACGCTGAGACTCCGTTTACCCGCAGTTACCGACAGGGCCAGACGCTGCGCATCCCGATCGCGCATGGCGAGGGGCGCTATGTCTGCGACGAGCCTACTCTCCAGGAG
>JAYUMV010000427.1:0-6567 GCA_043762265.1 Chthonomonadaceae bacterium
AGCACCAATCTCTACTACCATGCGACGGCGGGCTACGACAACGCGACGGGTTGGGGAAGCATCAAGGGTCTCTCCCTCTTCAACGATTTCGTCAACGGCGGCGCGGTAACCGCTCCTCAGGGCGCCTATTATATCGATGCCGGAGGCGGTGCGGTCGGAGCGTTCAGCGCTGACAACTATTTCTCCGGTGGCTCCGCCTACTCCGTGACCAATACTGTCAACACGACCGGGGTCGCCAACGCGGCTCCTGCTGCGGTCTATCAGTCTCTGCGCGGTGGGTACAACTTCTCCTATGTCATTCCCGCTCTGACGCCGGGAACCACCTACACCGTGCGCCTGCACTTCGCGGAGTTCTGGATCAGCACCGTAGGAGGACGCGTCTTCAACGTCACCCTCAATGGCGCCCCTGCGCTGACCAACTTCGATGTCTATGCCGCTGCGGGCGCGACCAGCAGAGCGGTCGTCCGCGATCTCACCGGCATTGCCGACAGCAACGGCAACCTCACCCTCAACTTCGCGGGCAGTGGTCAAGCCTTCGTCAACGGCATCGAAGTTCTCGGTTCCAGCGGTGGCACAGTACCCACGGCTCCCGCCGGTCTGACAGCTCTGGCAGGGAATGCTCAGGTGAGCCTCACCTGGACGAGTGCGACTGGAGCGGCAAGCTACAGCGTCAAACGCTCCCTGACGAATGGCGGACCCTACACGCCCGTTGCGACCGGCCTCACCACCACAAACTACTCGAACACTGGCCTCACGAACGGCACGACCTACTACTATGTCGTCACGGCGGTCAACTCTACGGGAGAGAGCGCCAACTCCACTCAGGTCTCGGCTACTCCTTCGGCGTCCCAGGCGAAGGTCTATCAGCTCGATGCCGGTGGCGGCGCGATCGGCGCCTTCGCAGGCGACAACTACTTCTCCGGCGGCGCTGCCTACTCTGTCACCACTACGGTCAACACGACCGGAGTTGCCAACGCCGCGCCCGCAGCGGTCTACCAGTCTCTACGCGGTGGTTACGGCTTCTCCTACCTTTTGCCCAGTCTGACGCCGGGGGCCACCTACACGGTGCGTCTGCACTTCGCGGAGTTCTGGATCAGCGTCGTTGGGGGGCGTCTCTTCAACGTCACGATCAATAACACGACTGCGCTTACCAACTTCGACGTCTATGCGGCCGGAGGACGCAATAAAGCGGTGGTTCGTGATTGTACCGGTATCGCCGATAGCAATGGCGTCCTGAACCTCACCTTCACCGGTATCAATAATCAGGCCTTCGTCAACGGCATCGAAGTCCTTCCTTGATACTTTTCTACCGGATGAGACGTTCCGGTAGAGACGGTGGAAACCGGAACACTGCCAAAGTTTGAGAGGGAATCGACAAAAAGACCTCCCGCGTGTAGAGTAAGTTCACCGAGCTTACTCTACACGCGGGAGGTCTTTTCATTGTCTGCTTACCTTCAGCGCAGTTTGTAACCGATGTCGGATACGCTGCCATCGCGGGGGTTTACGAAGACATGATATTTGAACCATTGGGTACTCTTGCCGTGCCGATTGAAACTTCCTTGCCCCACGAGTTCACGTCCATACCGAGTCGCTCGCTGAACTCGGGTCGATGTAAACCGGATGGCATAACGATCATGGGCGTCCCTGACAATTCTCTCACGCAAGACACGATGCCCGATCGTCACGGCGCTATCGGCTTTCGCTGGCGCACCTGTCAGGATCAAGGCAAATATCGTTGGCAACAGGACCGTCAGCCAAGCTATCTTCTTAACGGAAATTTGCATGTTCATTTCTTTCTGACATCCTCCGAACAGAATTTAGGTACTGCTTACGCGGGAAAGGACGGATCTGCCGGACGAGAGGTTCCGTCGCTTCCCGCTAACGAATATCGTAGCCCGCATGGAACGCGATGCCCTCGCGCGGTTTGACGATGATATGATAGGTGAACTCCTGGGAGTTCTTACCGTGCCGCCGGAAAACGCCGCGTCCGATGACTTCGCGCTCCCCGGCACCGAGGGGCGTGATTTCGGTCGTCAGAAACCGCACTTCAAATCGGTCGTGGGCTTCGTGGAGGATCTTGTCGCGCATGGCTTGATGCGCTATTTCCACCGATGCCGGTACGACCTCTCTCACTTCTTGATGTCGATACATACGCTGCGCTTGCGCAGAGGATCCTGTCAGGGTAAAGGCGAATAGAGCCGGCAATACGGCGGGCAGCCAGGCGATTTTATGGTAGAGTTTCATGATAGTACCTTTCTTGAAACCTGCTCAAAAGCAGACTTTGCGATCAACCGTTGATCACTAGAATAGACCGATGTCTTCCGTGAAAGTTCACTGGTAACAGGGAACGGGTCTTCTTTGTGAGTGTGACAACGGAGCGGGGACTATCGTTGGTTTTCGGGGCCTTTGCACGGCTACTTGTGATGTTCGGCGGTGTCCCTTTGCTCGGTGGTCAGAAGGACGACCGGGTACTTGTTGAGATGGGCATCCGCATAGGGCGAGTGTGTGTAGAAGAAATCGAGGCGCGCACGCGGGTTTGCCGCGAACGCTGCGTCCGTGAGTCGCTCCGCGAACTCGGCTTTCAGGGCCGGATTCTCCGCCAGCATTTTGCGGGCGATAGGCTCCATAGAGTAGTCCTCGAAATACTCTTTCTGCTCGAAGACCGTATTGAAAAGCCCCCAGTGTACCAGGGAATCTTGCGCCTCCGGTTCCAGCAGTTGCATCAGCAGTTTAGCGCCGACCTGATTGGTGGGCACCACGACCGTGCCGACCGGCAGTGTGCGCTCCTCCTGAACCTTTACGGCGGTGAAGCGGGGCTGAAATCGGCTCTCGAAGGGTGCCTTCGGCCATACTACGGCATCGAACCGGTATGTGTCAAAGGTGGCGACCAGCGGCTGTTTCAGGCGAAAGCTGTGCAGACCGTGGAGATCCAGAAGCGCGATCACCTCTTTCCACTGGGGCGGAATCGCGTATGCCGCCGGTGCGGGCAGGATGAGGGTAGGGGAGTACTGATCCTGAAGCGTGGTAGGGGTGTCCTGCGGCTTGCGGGACCAGGCCGAGGTCATCGCCCCGGAGACATCGCTGCGAAAAGGGGTGAACTCCAATCCACGAAAAAGGAAGGGGCGGGTGGCTTCGGTAGTCTGCACGCTCAGCACAACCTTGTCGCCCGGTTGCATCCGTGTCTCTGCGGCATCTGCCTCCCGGTTCGCGGCTTTCAGCGCGTCTGCCGTTGCGCCCACATACGTGATCACCTGTTTGTTCAGGCTATACGTCGCCTCCACACGCACCTTATAGGGTTTGAGCATGTGAGTTTCGACCAGCATACTGGGGCGGTTAAGGGTGGAAAGGTAGCCGGTAGAGTAGCGGGGTCCGAAGTCGGAGATGCTCAAACCGCGATCCAGACGATTGTAGTCCACGCCATCGAAGTAGGGCGCGGTAAGAAAGCCGTCCTGCTCCACAAGAGGCAGAACCGTCGCCAACATCTTTTGAGACCACGCGATCTGGGCCACGCCCTGGGTCTGCGCGGTGGGCACCGCAAGCTGGCTGGCATACTGCCAGTCCGCGCCGTCCGTGGTATGGTTGTCGAAGAAGAAATCGGGTTTCCAGGTGTGCAGGAGGCGCAGCATCGCCTGCATCTCTTCGGCATCGGCCTTCATCCAGTCCCGATTCAGGTTCAGGTTTGTGGAGGTCGCCCTCCAGCCCATCTCCATCGGTCCGTTCTGGTTGATTCGGTTGTACGGCCCGAACCGTTCGTGCGCGTCTACGCTGAAGACCGGAATGAACACCAGGTTCACATGGTCCAGCAGGCTCGCCTCGGTCTTGGAAACCAGGATATTACGCGCCAGCAGCAGCCCGGCATCCTTGCCCTCGATCTCCCCGCTATGGATACCGTTGTTTATGACCACCAGCGGTTTCGGGCTCTTCCGTGCCGCTTCCGGCGTAAACGCCTTCTCCTTGCTCATCACCAGCGCGATCAGAGGCCGGCCTTCCGGACTCACGCCCCAGTTCAAAAGGTGCGCGTACGGCGACGCCGAGGCCAGCTTCCGGCAGTAGGCCACCGCCTCCGCATACCGCCCTGTCTGAACATACCCCGACCGCTCATACGTCGTCTGCCAGTCCGGAGAGACCGTCCCGCCCGTCTGCGCCACCAGCAGCATCCAAGCCAACAACAGACCGTTCATAGTTTCTCCTTCATCAAGTAGGATCGGTGGGACGCAGAAGCTGTGCCGAGGGTTCGGAGGAGGTGTGTGGCAGAGCGGGGCGCAAGAGGGTGCCGGAAGGTAGAGCATTGGTGTCGGCGGGGCGGAGGAGTTGCGCGCCGATCTGCTGGCGCCCTGCGCTTTGCCGCAGGTACGGCAGACACGCGTGTGCCGCCGCTGACACTTTCGGAACGCGCCCGCCGTAGCCGCGCCCTTCCGCCAGTTTTTCCACCTCCGGAATCGCGTCGGCGTCTCCGATCTGCTCCCAGGCTTTTAAGATCGCCAGTGTCAGATCGATGTTCTTGCCTCGTAAAGTACGGTTCAGCGCATGGCGTTGGGGCGGACCCAGATAGACGGAGTCGCTTGCCTGCACACGCGGCAATAGGCGTATAAGCGTACGGGAAGCGATCTGGCGGATAGATCTGTTTTTTAGGCCCAGTGCTTCCGCAAGAGGGCCGATTGCCCGGACGTCATCGAACCGGGCAATCGCCGCTGCCGCCGCTTTGTGCCGATCAGACACTACGACCCAGCCGACAACGATCATTGAAATACAGACAGACCGTAGGCTGAGAAAATACGTATTGTGCGCAAACTTCGCCATCAGCAGGGCAAAGACCAGGAATCCTAATGCTATCGCGACGCTATTTATTCGCTGCTGTGAGTTCTTCTTGCTCTCATCATGCAGAATCGAGAGCACTTCGTCGAAACTCAGCTGGGAAAGTCGGTCATCCTCTTTCGCTCTGGACGGATACCTTACACCCTCCTCTAACGTTGGCGGCGAAACGTTCCAAGCTAACGGATGACCGAGCAGCCAACGTTCGGAATTCGTGTACTCTCGGGGCCGGTCATCAGACTGATTCGCTGCATCCAGACCGGTTTTTTGCTCGGAGGCAATCGGGGCCGTCAGCTCCTGAAGCATGGCTCCCTCAGCAGGCGCATTCAATTTCGGTTCGATGTCTGTCTTCTCGCTGTGGATATTCACCGGGATACTCCTATTCTATCATAGCCCAGAAAATGCCTCTTGTCCAGTTTCCCGAAACCGGAGGCGTGGTCGTTTCGTTGATAGATTGATCTTGAGATTTCGTACGAGAGGAGGCATCAGAGCCAATGCTGAGTTTTCTGATAGAGTTACTGGTGCAGGCGGTTATAGAGATAGTAGGAGAAGCTCTATTTTCGGCGATAGGGAGCACCTGGTCCGTGCGGGGCAAAACCAAGAGGCTACTGTAGAAGAGCAAGACTATATTATTCCCAGGCACCCTATCGCGATGTGGTATCACAGAGCCATTTGTTTCTACGATGACGGAACGTTTCCCATTTTACCTCGGTCTCGCAGACAGGAATACACCATGAAAAACTTCGCTTCGATCTTCGCTTCGATAATGGTTTTGTCGGGTTTAGTCTCGCCCTCTCTGGCCAAGACCAGCGATCCTATAACCATCACGCCCGGTAAGCGCATCGGGAAGATGGCGCTAGGCACTAACGGCGCGAAGACGCTCAAGCGCTTCGGTCAACCCGACATTCTGGATGCGGGAATGAGTCAGACCCGGCAGGTATGGTTGACCAAAGGAGATCACAATGCGACGCTTTACATCCACACGATTGCAAATGGCGCAATAGATGAGAAGCCGGACAATGGGGTTTCCATTGACATCGTCCGCACCTCGTCAAGCAGTTTTCACACAACTGCTGGCATTGCGGTCGGTTCCACTCGGGCGCAGGTTCTACGCAGCTTCCCACAAGCACGTCTCGCTCGTGAGACGAAAGAGACCGTCATTTATTGCGAGCCCCGCAAAGGCATCGCTTTTGAGTTCGCCAATGACAGCGCGACCGCGCGCTGCATAGGCATTACCATCTTTATACCGGGGGACAGCCAGATCATCCAAAGCCAAGATGTATCCAGGTTAATAAAGGACAATCAACCGCAGCGATTGCGATGATGAAACGCCCACTGCCACCAACCTAATATCCATTGGACCACTGCCCGCATATGGTCGGGAATAACCTGCCTGATACGCTCCTGCCCTGCCTCTGTCAGGTGTACCCAGACCGCGCGCTGATCCTTATTGCTACGCTCCCGGCGCACAAGTCCTTGCTTCGCCAACCTGATCAGGAAGAACATCACCAAAACGGCACCCTCTGGTCAGAAGCAGAACCCGATGAAGATTCGACCGACCCTGTGTAAAGCGTGCCCGCTTCAGCGGGCCTTGGGCACGTAGTGCCTCTAGCGGAGGGCTTTAGCCCGGCATAACAGGCGTACGTCGTCGGCAAGAAACCGTTTCTCCCTTGTCCTGCTCCAAAAGGTGCAGTAGAGTCGCAGCCGCCTCATGGGCATCATGAGGAGACCAATTCGGGTATTCACCTGCTGCGA
>JAYUMV010000428.1:0-6330 GCA_043762265.1 Chthonomonadaceae bacterium
GTATCCTAAGCAGTTTCGGTGCAGAAAGGGGCAATTTGTGACGTCTGAAACGCCGGTCTCCTCCCTCACCATCCGCCTCTTTGGAGGAATGGAGGTGCAGATCCAGGGGCAGCCGCTGCCGAAACTGCGCTCGCGGAAGGAGTATCAGTTGTTGGCGCTGCTGACACTGGCGCAGGGACGAGCCCGAGAGCGAAGTGCGCTGGCCCAGAAGCTATGGCCATTTCCCGATCATTCGGTCGATCAGGCCGCCCGCTATCTGCGCCGTAGTCTGAGCGAGGTACGCAGGGCGTTAGGAACCGAGGCGGATCGCCTCCCCATTCAATCCGACCACACCTTGCGCCTGGATTTGGAGGGGGCGGAAGTCGATGTCGTCGCTTTCGATCAGGCATTGAAACAGGGGAACGTCGAGGCATTGGAGAAGGCGGTTGCACTTTACACCGGCCCCTTGCTGCTGGGGCACACCGAAATGTGGGTGGACGAGGAGCGAGAGAGCTATCGACAGCACTGCTTGCGGGCACTGCGAATGCTCTGCAGCCATGCGCAGCAGCAGAACGATCTTCCCGCTCAGATCGCCTGGCTGAGGCAGGCGGCCGTGCTGGAACCAACGGCGGAATCGATTCACCGCGCACTGATGGAGACGCATGCCGCCCATGGCGAAACAGCCGCAGCGCTTCTGGTCTATCAGGAGTTGAGTCGCACCCTGCATCGCCTCTGCAACCGTACGCCGGACCCACTCACGACCGCCATATTCCGCAAAATTCGGGACGCGATCGCGCTGCCGCCCATGGTCGCTCCACCGCTCATCTCCCGACCATCCCTTTCTGTCGCAACTGTCCCCTATCCCCTGACCTCCATTCTGGGCAGAGCGGAGGAGACCCTGGCGATCCGCCAACGCCTGGAGCGCGCCCGCCTGGTGACGCTGACAGGGATGGGCGGCGTCGGCAAGACCCGCCTGGCAATCCACATCGCGCACCTGGTGAAGGCCGATTTCCCCGACGGAATCTGGTTTGTCGAACTTGCAGATCTCACCACCCCTGCCCTGATCCCAGAGCGGATCGCGGACGCACTGAAGATCGACCTGCGTACAAAGACAGGTCAGACGGCGCTGCAAACCCTCCAGGAGCATCTTGAACAGCGGCAGGCTCTGCTCATCCTGGACAACTGCGAGCATCTGCACCTCGCCTGTGCCCACGTGGCGGAGGCGCTGCTGGCGCGCTGCGGAAATCTGCGCCTTCTGGCGACCAGTCGCCGACCTCTGGGGTTGATCGGAGAAAACCTTTACGAAGTAACGCCTCTCCGCATGCCCGATTCCGCTTCTCTGGCCGCAGCGGACGACGCCTGGGAACTGCTGGAATCCTATCCTGTCGTCCAGCTCTTTGCGGAGCGCGCTTCCGCGCTCCGGTCCGACTTCTATCTGCATGCCGAGAACATCGACTCCATTGTCCAAATCTGTACGACTCTGGACGGTATTCCCCTCGCCATCGAGTTGGCGGCGGCGCGCGTGGGTCGGATGACCGTGGAGCAGATCGCCCGCACCCTGGACGATCGGTTCGCTCTGCCGCCTCATGGAGACCCGACACAACCCACCCGCCAGAAGAGCCTGTGGGGGTTGATCGACTGGAGCTACGATCTGCTGACGCCGCAGCAACAAACGCTTCTGGCAGGTCTTTCGATATTTCGGGGAGGGTGGGATCTCCTCGCGGCCCAAGCCGTCGGCGCAGGAGAGGAGATCGATGCCGACACCCTCCCCGCAGACCTCGAGGGCCTGGTAGACCATTCGCTCGTTATTGTGGAACCGGGCAGGGTTCAGACCCGATATCGCATGTTGGAGACGGTGCGGCGCTACGGCCAGGATCGTCTGGAACATACAGGACTGCGGCCAGCCGTATGGGCGCGCTTTCGGGCCCACTTTCTGGCTCTGGCTACCGAGTCGGAGCGAGAGTTGCGCGGCTCGGAACAGGCGAAGGCGTTGACACGGTTGGAGAGAGAAAACGAAAATCTGCGAGCGGTCCTCTCGGGTTGCCTGGAAGCAAACGAAGGCGATGCCGCTCTCCGGTTGGCGGGACTTCTCTGGCGCTTCTGGTATCTGCGCGGCTACTACGCGGAGGGCGCCGGTTGGCTGGAGCGCGCCCTGGCGGCCACGGTCGAGACGACAGACACAATCCTGCTCAAGGCGCTGACGGGAGCCGGCAATCTTGCCTACGCAGCTTCACGACTGGACTATGCGCGCGCCTGTTATACGCGTGCTCTGACGATCCAGCAGAAGCGTGAAGATGGGCGTGGGGTGGCGGCAGCGCTTAGCAGTCTGGCGAATGTAGCGCAGGAGGAGGAGTATTATGATGGCGCACGCGCCTTGTTCGAGGACGCATTGGAGGTGTTTCGAGGTCTGGGGCACCTCCCGGATATCGCCCGAACCCTGGGGAATCTGGCACGGGTTTGCGCCACGGAAGAGAACTACGACCAGGCGCTTCTCCTGCATCAGGAGAGTGTGGCGCTTTTTCGCCAGAGTGGAGAGCAACAGTATCTGGCGCAAGGTCTAAACTTGCTGGCCGACACTCTGTTGGCTCAGGGGGATCTGCCAGCTGCGGCAGCGTGCCTGCAAGAGAGCCTGACGCTGAGTCTGACCCAGCAGAGCCGATTCGATCAGGCCCACTGCCTGATCTATCTTCGTAAACTCGCGGTGAAGCAGGGGCGCTGGCAGCAGGCTGCCGTTCTGCTGGGAGCAGAAACGGCGTTGCGAGAGGCGATGCAGATGCCTCTGCCCTCCCGGGATACCACCAAGGCCCAGCATTATACCCATCAAATACAAGCGCACTTAAGCCAGGAAGAGTTTCAAGGAAGCTATCAGCAAGGACAGTCGATGTCCCCCACTGCCGTAGCAGAATTCCTGGATCATAAATTTTTTCTTCGAACTGCTCCTTCTCTATAAGATCGGCCCTTTGACCTGCGTTCTTTTCTCCGAGAGTGTGCTGCGGTACTTGAAAAGCGGCAATCCTCTCGGTTCGAACCAGTCAATCGGCCGATCCGCGTGCTAAAGCGGGTGGCACGTCCCTTCCCGCCCGGCGCGGGAAACTTTAGGAGAAGGCGCTATGAAGTTTGTTAATTTTCTCACCGGCAGAGGGCAGGCGGGCCAGAGTGACCGTCGGGCTCTGCGGCAAAGCCACCATCCGAAAACGGCCATGATCGCCGTTTTGCTCCTGGGGCTGTCTCTTTGTGGGTTGGCGAGTCCGGCCCTCTCCTCCACCCACATCTATCTCTACACGTCCTCCGCCGCCCAGGACGTCACGTCCGAAATTCAGACGGTAAACGGTCATACCTATGTCATGACCGACAGCCCATACGAAATCGTGCTTGACTTCAACTACGGGCACGTCTACGATATCGACGGCTTCCTGATCGGCTACATCTCTACCGCCCCATCCCCCACTCCCTGACCTTCGGGATCAGACAGCCGACGGGCCTCACGAAATTCGCATTCGTGAGGCCCGCATTCTCAGATTTCCAGTCTTTTTTAGGGAAAGGTCTGTCCGATACTGATTCCGAGAAATCCCTGCTTGTTGGAAGCCCTGCCGGCAGAAACCGTAAATTCGAAAAAGTGGGCCGTCCGACGGCGCAAAAACACCCCATAAACGTCGTTCTGTTGCAGGCTGTTCTGCAAGCTATATTCGACTCCAAACTGCGTGGTCCACCGCTGGATATCTCCAATCGGGGGGTTGGTACCATCCGGTAACAGCCGAGAAACGCGGTCTTGCCAGTAGACGGCAACACCGGAGCGGATCGTAGAAGCGGAAGCGCCTGAAGTCGGTTCAAATCGCAGCGCCTGTAAGTTCGCCAGAAACGTAATTCCGCCATGAGGATTGAGGGGAGGAAAAGGGAATAGTTGCGAAACGCTCGCCCCGATACTTTCAAAGGCCCCGGCGCCGTCGATGTGTCGGTAACTGACCTGAACGGAACTGCGTAGCCCCAACTGCATCTGTACGATCCGCCTGTTCGCCTCCGGATCGTCGCCGATGATGCCCGCAACTAATACGGCAACTTCGGATTCCCTCGCCTTTGGAAGGGACGCATGCAGTTTAGCAAAGCCCTCCTGCAATTTGGATACGGCATGGGCCATCGTAGTGCGGCCGGAAGATAAGTCCAACCGCAAGGAGCCAGCATATCCGTTCTTATCGGAAAGATACGCTTGAGCAGCGGCATCGAACCCACCCAGCCCACTGCTGTAAATGACCTCCGGTGTATAGGCGGTCGGCCCCGCTCCTGTACGGACTTGGACGCCGGTATAGACAGCCCAGGAGGCTATTTCGGGGGGCAAATGCTTCCTCAGCCACTCTACTTCTTCTGGAGTAATGCCGGATGGATCCGACAGAGGTACCAATTCATGAGATTTCTTTTTCAGGTAGGCGACATAGTCGCGAACCAGCAGTCGGTTGCGGATAATTATGCCGCCGCCAACCAGTTTGAGGCTCAACAGCGCCTGGGTATCCGGTTGCAACGAGATGGATTTATCGTTCAGGAAAGCCTGAGCACCGGCGTTGGTGGAACTGAAAAGTTCTGGGTCACTGAAGAGGGAGGTTACTGCGGATCTATCCCTAAAATTTAGGCCTGCAAGTTTGTCCAAGATCCCCGGCCCATTGTCACCCTCGAACATCGCAAGCGTTTGGTGATCCCGTAAAGTAGCCTTGACAGCTTGCAATTCATCATGAATAGATTGCAATTCAGCCCTAAAGGCGGCATTGGAAATCAGGTATCTACCGAGCGCGGATTTCCAGCCCTCCCCACCACCGATTGATGTTGCCATGGGACTCTTGTCGTCGATGGCGAGGAGTGCGGAGGAGAGATTGATAACGCTGTTCAGTCCGGTAGGGGTCGCCACTTTGTTCGGATCGGGCGGGATATCGCTAGCAGATCCTAATGCGCAGGCGGAGCGGGAGAGGAGGCAAATCAGGGCACAGACGGGCAGGATTGGAATCAGCAAACGACCGATACGCATGGGAGGGTTCCTTTCGGGCAACGAGAGTGAGATGGGTTCGCTCCGAAGCGTCCGGGCGGCGGTCACGGAGACAGAAGAGCACGGATCGGCCGTGGAGCCGACTAGCGGGCATTATACCTCATTTCGAGCATCGAGTTTGGCAAGAGAATCGCGGACGATACACGTTACCCGATGTTCGGAGCCATAGAACTGGACGTAGATTTCCAGGGCCAACTCATAGCGATCCCTGGCTTCCAGACGCCGCCCCAGTTTCTCTTCCGCCTGACCAATGTAGAAGTGGCAGGCGGCGACATCCGGGTGACGCGCCTCATAGGTCGCCAGATTGATCGCCATGGCCCGCTGATGCAGCGCCAGCGCCTCGGCGGCGTTTCCCAAGGCGTTGGTCACGCGCCCGATATTGTTCAAGCGGATCGCTATCTTCGGATGGTTGGCTTCCAGGTGCTCTTGATCGCTCTCCAGCGCCTGCATGATACAGGCGCGCGCGGCAGGAAGGTTCCCGAGAGCTTCGTGCAGGGCCCCGATGTTGTTAACGATGCTGGCACGGGTAATATGGTTGTTCCGTGGGCAGAGGAAGAGCGCGCGTCCGTAGTGCGTCACTGCGGCCTCCAGTTGTCCTGCACGTTTCAGGATATAGCCCATGTCGTTGCAGAAGTCGGCGAGTTCCTCCGCATTCGATTCCCACAGGGACTCGGCGATGGTCAGCGCCGCGCGTCCCATCTCCAACGCAGCCGGCAGGTCGCCTTTATGGAGGAGGGTCAAAGCCAGATACATCGTAAAACGCGCCGTACGTTCACTGCGAACCCCGTAGCGCACACGCGACAACTGAAGGCAGCGTGTGTGGTAGTGGGTGGCCGTCTCCAGATCAGCGTGTTCAAAAAGGTATCCGCCGATCGCGAACAGCAGATCGCAGAGGTCGTCCTCCACCTCATACCGTTCACAAAGTTCCGCGACGGCCCGACAATGGTCTATCTCCAGACGCGCGCGCTCCCAGTTAAACTCTTTATTCGCCGTGCGCAGCCTCTGAGTCAGGAGGCGCGCCACCCGCTGGATGTGTGCGGCACGGTGTGTTCCCGCCTGATCTAGAGCGAAGTCCCGCACCAGTTCATGCAGACGAACCCCCTGATCGGTATCCGGATCGATCAGAGTATACGCTTTCAGATCGGCAAGCGCATCGAAGAAGGCGCTGCGTTTCGCGATCCCCGAAGCCTCTTGCAGCAGGTCGAGCGAGATTTTCTGGGAGGCGAAACAGGAGGCTGTCTGCAGCAGATGCGCAGCGGCAGCATCCAGCTCTAGATAGGAGAGGTTCAGAGTATCGAAGAGACTGCCGTCGTGGCCAGTCA
>JAYUMV010000429.1:0-11433 GCA_043762265.1 Chthonomonadaceae bacterium
GACCGCCCGTCGCTCCGACCCATAGAGCGCCATTAATCCGGGCGCCAACGCGTCGTGGCGATAGCGGGCGACGCGCTCCTCACGTACAAAGAGATCGATGCAGTCCGGTCTGGTTTCCAGTCGCGTTCCGCTTGGCATTGGGCTGTTTCTCCTCGGGCCTCATCGTAGAAGTAAACCATATCCCGGTAGATTTGTCAATTGCAGCAGGTTCGATTTCGCAAGGAGATCGGAAACCCGACGGTGAATTAACAGGGTAGAGATGAAAAGACCCTTCTTTACGAACTTAACGACCGCTTCCACGCCCGGTATCCGTCGCCTTTCGGAAGCCGATGCTTCGGCCGTCGCCGACCTCTGCGGCCGCTATCCATTGCGCATGCTCACGTTGCGCATGCATCTGGAAGCCTATGGCTACCGAAGCGACTCCTTGCTCGTATGGGGCGCCTTTGCACCCGGCGGCGAGCAACTAGACGGAATCGTGTTCCGTCTCAACAACACTTTCATCCTAGCGGATGCGGACGGAAGGTGCGCAACCGCATTTGCGGCCCTGATCGATTCAGAAGCGCATGTCGCCGGAATACGCGGCACTGTCGAGACGGTTACTAATGTGCAGGCCAGCCTTCAGCGCCACATTCCAACAAACTGGGAGATCAGTACCTGCCTGCGGCTGCTGAAGCCGCCAGTCATCGCCCCCGAGACGCTTGGGCAAGCAAGGCGTGCAAACACAGACGACCTCGATTCGCTCGCCGAGCATTATGCATCTGCGGCGAACATGTACCGTAGCCGTTCCAACGTAGCCTCCCGGCTGCAAACCAACCGTGTGTTCCTCGTAGCGGAGCCACCGAACTTAGCAGGCAGTGGTCCCGTACTTTCGTCCGCGCTGCTCAACGTCGAGGGAGAGGACGCTGGCCTGATCGGAGGCGTGTTTACGCAGCCCCAGGCACGCGGACGAGGCTACGCCGCCGCATGCACGGCTGCATTGGCGATAGATCTCCAACAGGACGGCAAGACTCCGGTTCTTTTCTTCGAAAATCCCGTTGCAGGCCGAGTCTATCGGCAACTCGGTTTCGAGGAATGCGGCAAATGGGCGCTCCTCTACCTCGCTCCTAACTAAAACCGGTCTGCAATCTGGTAATATAGGCTACAATTTCTTCCCTCGCTCATGAGGAGAACCCATGACCACCCGACAAATCCACTTTCTGCGACAAACAATGCGCGTACTGACACTGATAGCCTGTTTCTGCCTGAACCAGCGCGTCACGATGGCTCAGACGGACGAACACAATCAAATGGAGATCGATCCGCCAGCGATCCCCCGCTACCGCAAACCCAAGCCCGCCTTCGTCATCTCCGCCGATCCCGCAGCGAAACCCCTGCCCTTGCCGCCCCTCCGCCACGAAGCCGCTCCGGAAGTAATGGATAAGACGCCGAAGCCGTGGGTTCCTACCCCGGCACAGTTGGAGAAAAGACGAATCCGCCTTCTACAGCTTCAAGAGAGAGAGACGGCAGAAGAACTCCAACGGGACCGTTATGTTGCGATCGGCAAGGTCGTCAGCCTTGTGCTGTTGATTGGATTAGGTATTTTTGCCCTCACTGACATTACTCGCCAGGTTCGGAAGGCAAAACAAGCAGCGTTGCAATGGAAGGACGACGAAGATCAAGATTGGGAACCCTGATCTGCGCTTCAAACCTTTTCGGTTCCAGCGTCTCGAAAGGCGAACTTCTTCTTAAAGGAACACAGGCACGGGCAGGTTTTCCACCCAGGGATGGGGAATAGACGTTCGTGAACCACCGTAACTATCACTTCCTATTTATACTCCTACTTTTGGCCCGTGGTATGCCTGCGCTAGCCCAGCAGACTCCTCCGAATTCAGCGGTCGATTCTGTCACCGGACGAGTGCATTCGCAGCGCCTCCGTTCGGGACTGCCGCTTGGCGGAATCGGTGTCGCGGCCTATCAGTCGATGACCGATGGCACGATGGCTCGCCTATCAGGGCAACCCGGTGCGGACCCAGAAGAGACTCCGGCCTGTTTCGGCGCGGTCTGGACGCGCACGCAGGGCAAAAGTACGGCACGTGTTCTGGCGCTGCGCAACGCCTATGGTCTGCCAACGATGCCTGCGCTCGACTACGACGGCCTCTCTCCTCAGGCGCAACAGCATTTTCCGGGCTCGCCTCTGCCTCTAGAACTTTCCCTGCTCACTTTTTCACCGCTGATTCCCTTTGACCTGAAGAACTCTTCTCTGCCGACAGCAGCATTCGTTTTTCATCTGCACAATCCGTCTGCTGTTCCGATAGAAGCGGCGGTAGCGCTCTCGTGGGGAGAAACCATCCATGCCGCCAGTCAGGTCGCGGCAAATCCGGCAGAGAACGGTTTTTTCAGCTTGCGGCTCTCTCTGCCCTCTCCTTCCCGCACTCTCCTCCCCCAATTCCCGCACGTCGAGGACGCATCCGAGATCACACTTATGGCCTACCCGCCTCAACGAGATGCAGTCGTGACTCGGGCGGCCTGGAATCCTGCGGAGGCGCATCCGAGTTGGTGGGACAGTTTCGCTTCCGACGGAATGGTACCCGATTTCGCTGGCGGAACCACGACGCCCGGCGCGCAGTCTGCAGGAGTCATCATCGTCCACCTGACGATGAAACCGGGAGCGACGATCGACGTGCCATTCGCGGTCGCGTGGACGTCGCCGCACCGATACGCACCCTCTGGGGAAGACCTTGGAAACTACTACCAGGTAGCTTTCGCCGACTCCAATGGTGTCGCGCGACATCTCCTGGACAACTGGAGCACGCTCTATAGCCTGACTGAAGAGTGGCAGAAACGCCTGTTGGCCTCGAATATGCCTCTTTGGATGACACTCCGACTTATCAACAGCGTTACTCCCCTGAGCACCGCAGCGCTGCTGACACGCGATGGACGATTCGTCTGGAAAGGCGAGCCTGGTGCGCCAGACCTGCCCTTGGGAGTGTCGGTCCCTGAGACACTCGACCAGCGAGAAGCCAGGCTCGGCGCATTTGCACTGACCCTCGCCTTATTCCCGGCGCTCGCGGCCCAAGAAGTGCGGCATGCTGGCAGCCGAATCGCACTCACGACGGCACCACCAACCTTTGATGCAGCTGCCGACTACACGCTCTTGCTGGCACAATATGCGCTTGGCACGAACGATCCCGTCTTCCTACAACGGGAATATCCGCACCTCCGGCGCGCCATCGCCGCTCTCTTGCCCACGGACCCCGCAGCAAACGCGGAAGATCCCTCGCCCATGACAGCCGCCGTATGGTCTCTGCGTCTGGCCGCACTGGGCGCTGGCAGGAAGCTGGCAGAACTCGATAGCGCCCTGCTCTTCCGAGACGCGGCTCGGAACGGCCTCACAGGTAATATCGCTGCGGTCCTGCCGCGCATGGAGGCGAATCGCCAGTTGGAGATCGCCTGCAGGAGCGCGTTAACGGCCAGCACTGCCCGATTCGTCTCCGAACGCTGGACCGGACACTATTTTGCCGACTCCTCCGACCGCGCCTGCACCACCGATCAACTCTTCGGATTTCAGATCGCAAACGCGCTCGGAATCCCTTTACCGGTGCCGCAATCTCAAATTGCAGAGGCATTGAACACCTTAGCGGCGCACAACGGTAATGTGCAGGCGTTTCCTATGGGGCCAATTTGGCGGGCAGACGCCCAGGGCCGAGCCCTATCGGCCCTTGAAACCGACTGTCTGACGCCCGCAGTGGTCGTAGGCGATGCGGTTCTGGCGATCCAACAAAATCAGCCGGATGCCGGAGTAGGCCTGTTACAGCGCCTCGATACGGTCCGTGCCAACAGCCTCCACGAGGTGTGGAATTCCCCCCTCCGCTACGATGCCGTCACAGGCGAGATCCCTCGGATCGCTCCCGGCGAGACACAGGCGGCGGACTGGAATCTGCTGTCTGCGCTGGAGGGTTTCGGCTACGATCCGATCCTCGACCAAATCACTTTATCTCCCAAGATACCCGGTACCTGGCGAACCCTCTCCGCCCCGCTTTTCGCTCCCACGTTCTGGGGTCATCTCGAGTTCAAGCCGCTCGTGCACGGCGCGCTCTTAACCTTTCGATTAGACCGTTTCATCGCGCCTCCGGTATGGAAACCCGAGCGACGATCCGGTCTCACTACCCTTATCCTCCGATCCTTGCGGGTTCCGGGATCTCCGGCGGGAGCGACCGCGCCTCCGGTTGTTCACGCCAGTCTCGGCCCCAATCCACTCGGCGTCCGCACCGTTGCGGACAGTTCCGGCGACCTGATTATCATGTTCGCCTCGCCGCTCTCGCTCTCGGCGGGAGATCGTCTCGAAGTCGATATCCATTAGCCTGCGTGCTAACACGGATGAAAGGAGTCTCCATGCAATTTCGTGTTCCAAAGTTCGCGCGGCGCAGTTTGATCGCCACCGCGCTGGTCGCACCGCTTGCGCTCTTCGGCGTGCTTGTCCACGCGCAAGAGGGCAAGAAGGCCGATCCGCCGATGACTTCCAAAGAGAAGTTCAAGAACATCAAAGTTCTGAAATCGCTTCCTGCCGACCAACTCATTCCCTACATGCACGCCTACAACACGGCGCTCGGAGTGAAGTGCGACTTCTGCCATGTCGTCAATGCCGATCATACCGGTTTCGAAAAGGACGACAAGCCGATGAAAAACAAAGCGCGTGAGATGATCGTTCTGGTGAAAGACCTGAATGGCAAGTACAAAACGCTCGACAAGAAGGCGACCTGCGCGATGTGCCATCATGGGCATGCGGAGCCGGAAACCACCCTGCCGTAACCGCCCCGCCACGCGGGACGTGCCCTCTTCCCTAGAGGGGCTGCCGGGCAGAAAGAACGATTTCTGCCCGACATTTCCTGGTTCTAAACCGCAATTTCTACAAGAGAGTGAGACCGGTGTGAGTGTAACGCCCAACCTGCTGGAAGTGAAAGGCCTTGTGAAGCAGTTTCGTGTGACGCGGCGCGAAGGACTGCGTTCGATACGGGAGACTGTCCGGGCTGTAGACGGTATCGACTTGACTGTTGGAAATGGTGAGACGGTCGGCCTGGTAGGAGAAAGCGGCTGCGGTAAGAGCACTGCAGGACGCTCGATCCTGCGCCTGCTCGAACCCACCGGTGGAAGTATACACCTGGATGGCGTCGATGTCATGGCACTGGATGGCCCAGCCTTACGCGAACTGCGCAAAGATATGGGCATCGTCTTTCAAGATCCTTTCGCCGCCCTCGATCCGCGTATGATGATCGGGGAGATCGTCTCGGAGCCGTTGCGGGCGCATGGCCTTGCGGCCTCCCGAGAAGACCGCATGGAACAGGCTCGCACCCTGCTGACAACCGTCGGCCTGCGTCCAGAGTTCGTGTCCCGCTACCCCCATGAATTTTCCGGAGGACAACGTCAGCGAATCGGTATCGCGCGCGCGATCGCCACCAATCCGAAACTGCTCATTTTGGACGAGCCGATCTCGGCGCTCGACCTCTCGATTCGCGCCCAGATCCTCAACCTCCTGGAAGAGTTGCAGACCGAACGCGGCCTCTCCTACCTTTTCATCGCCCACGATCTCTCCGTCGTGCGACACCTGTGCGACCGGGTCTGCGTAATGTACTTGGGGATCATCGTGGAACAGGGTCCATCGGATCAGGTATTCACGCACCCGAAACATCCTTACACAGAGGCTCTTCTGGCGTCTGTTCCCGTCGCGGATCCAGCCGTAAAGCGCGCGCGCCTGCCTCTGGAAGGCGATGTTCCCAGCCCCGTCGCCATCCCGTCCGGCTGCCGATTCCGCACCCGCTGCCCGATTGCCGCCGACATCTGTGCCCGTGAAATGCCCCCACTCCGCGATCTGGGCCTGGGACAGTTTGCGGCCTGCCACTTCGCACAGCCCGGCGACAAACCGACGATCCCCCTTGACGCAGCGACTTCCTCCGGCGTATAATTCCGATGATGCGGCCCCATGATCCGGAACGGTTTAGTAAAACAAGAGAAAGCAGACTCATGAACGATACTTTGCAGCATTGGCTGGGCGACCAGATCGGGCTTCTGAAAGACCAGAACCTCTATAAACCGATCGTCGTCCTGGATTCTCCCTCTGGAGCACGAATCACGGTGAACGGCAAGCCGAACGTGATCAACCTCTCCAGCAACAACTATCTTGGCCTCGCCAACCACCCCAAACTCAAAGAGGCCGCCGGAAAAGCCATTGAAGAGTGGGGTGCAGGGGCTGGCGCGGTACGGCCGATCGTCGGCACGATGCGTGTGCATATCGAGTTGGAGCAGAGGCTAGCGAAGTTCAAGCACGTCGAATCGACCCTGGTCTTCCAGAGCGGCTTCACGGCGAACGCAGGCGTGATCCCGACGATTACCGATGGCGACGATGCGATCATTACGGATGAACTCAATCACGCGAGCATCATTGACGGCGTACGCCTGTCCAAGGCCGCGCGCAGGATCTACCGGCACAACGATATGAACGCGCTGGAAGAAGCCCTGAAGGAGACGCGCGGAGCAAAGAAGCGTCTCATCATCACCGACGGCGTCTTCAGCATGGATGGAGATGTCGCGCCACTCAAAGAGATCGTCGCTCTGGCGGAACAGTACGATTCGGCGGTCATGGTGGACGACGCGCATGGTTCCGGTGTCCTGGGCGGCGGCCGGGGCACGGCCTACCATTTCGGGGTTCATGACAAAATCGATGTGCAGCTAGGGACGCTGTCGAAGGCCGTCGGCACGATGGGCGGTTATATCGCAGGCAGCGCCAAACTGATCGACTGGCTCACACAACGCGCACGCCCCTTCCTCTTCAGCACCGGCCATCCTCCCGCCACGGCAGCCGCCACCATCGCCGCCATCGATTTGATGGAAAACGATCCTTCGTTTACCGCACGGCTCTGGGAGAACACGGCCTACTGGAAGGCTGGGCTACAGAAACTGGGATTCGACACGGGTATCTCCGTCACCCCCATCACTCCCGTCATGATAGGCGACGAAGGGAAAGCCCAGGAGCTACAGCGCGCGCTCTTCTCGGAAGGCGTGCTCGCCCTCGCCATCGTCTTTCCGACCGTCGCCCGTGGGAAAGCTCGCATCCGCACCATGCCCAGCGCCATGCACTCCCGCCAGGATCTCGACGACGCCCTTGCCACCTTCGAAAAGGTCGGTAAGAGGATGGGGTTGATCTAATCGTCCGTGCCCCGGCCAGGCACGACGAGCAGATCGTTTGCGATGGAATGAATTCCTTCGCTAGAGCGCTGATTGTCCGCCTGCGCGGCTCCGTGTCTGCGGCGAGGTTTATCTGTATACTCTCTAATCTTCCCTGCTACGGTTCAGCACGAAAGAAGTGGGCTGCTGCGAATCGAACCGCTCCTGGGCTAATTTCAACTGATGGCGGATGGCGATGGGAGCGGTTCCTCCTTGAGAGGTTCGAGCGGCGACGCAGGACTGCACTGTGAGGACGGCCAGCGCCGCTTCGCTGTTCAGCGCAAGCAGAGGCGAGAAGTTGGCGAGGGTAGGTCCGTCCAGATCTTCCAGGCCGATCTTATGTTCGGTGCAGTGCTGAACGACCTTACCGACGATGTCGTGGGCATCCCGGAATGGGAGGCCCTGGCGAACGAGATAGTCGGCGAGGTCCGTAGCGGTCGAGAAATCGCCCCGAGTGGCGGCGAGCATACGGTCGGCCCGGAAACTGGCGGTGGCGAGTGTCTTGCGCATGGCAGGGATCACCAGGAACAGCGTGTCGATGGCGTCGAACAGCGGCTCTTTGTCCTCCTGCATGTCTTTGTTGTAGGCGAGCGGCAGACCTTTCATGAGAGTGAGCAAACTCATGAGATCGCCGTAGACGCGGCCGGTTTTGCCGCGCGCCAGTTCCGCCACATCGGGGTTCTTTTTCTGAGGCATGATGCTGCTGCCTGTCGTCACCGAGTCGTGCAAAGTGATCCAGCCGAACTCCGGCGTGTTCCAAAGGATGATCTCTTCCGCCAGCCGGGAGAGGTGCATCATGACGATGGCAGCGAAGCCGAGGAACTCGATGGCGAAATCCCGATCGGAGACGGCGTCCAGGCTATTGGGGATGACTGCGCCGAAGCCGAGCGCCGCGGCGACCTGATTGCGATCGATGGGAAATCCCGTTCCGGCAAGCGCGCCTGCACCGAGCGGAAGGCGATTGACACGACGGCGGGTATCGGTAAGCCGTTCGCGATCCCGGTCCAGCATCCAGAAATAGGCGAGCATATGGTGCGCCAACACAACTGGTTGGGCGTGCTGAAGATGCGTAAAACCCGGCAGAACAGTCTCAGTCTCTCGATCGGCATGATCGAGAAGGGCCTGTTGGAGGGTTGCGAGCTCCTGGTCCATCCGATCGCAGACCTCGCGCAGATAGAGTCGAATATCGGTCGCGACCTGATCGTTGCGGCTGCGTGCTGTGTGGAGTTTGCCCGCCACCGGCCCTAAGCGATCCCGTAAAAGCCCCTCCACCGCCGTGTGCACGTCTTCCGCTTCCGGATCCAGTTCGACTACACCCGATTCCAGGTCCGCTTCCAACGCGTTCAACCCCGCAACAAGTTCGTCTGCATCCTCTGCGGTGATGATCCCTACGGTTCCCAGCATCGTGGCGTGCGCCACACTGCCATGAATATCGTGTCGCCAGAGGCGAGCGTCGAAGCGCAGGGAGTTGTTGAGCCGTTCGATGAGCGCATCGGTCGGCTCCTCATAATGTCCGCCCCAGAGCTTACGCATCGGGCTTCTTCTCGCCCCCGATGAGCAGGGTTTCGTCACGGCCTGGGGTCAGTATCTTACCCTGCTGCTTCAGTTGCCAGTAGAGTTTGGACTGCATCCCGTGCGTCTTCACCATGCCAAGCGAATCGGCCTGCTGGAAGGTCTTGCTGTCGAACGAGGCCAGGTCTTCGTTGTAAAGCGCCGCTTCGCTGCTGCGGCCGATAACGATGGCGCTGCCCTTCACGAGCCGCATGATGACGGTGCCCGTGACCCGATACTGCACCCGGTTGATAAACGCCTCCAGATCCTCGCGCAGTGGGTCGAGCCAAAGGCCTTTATATGCGAGTTCACCCCACTCCCGATCGACCGACGCTTTGAACTTGAGTTCGCCCGCCGTGCAGACGAGGGCTTCGAGCGCCTTATGGGCCGCAATCAGCACGACTGCCGCCGGACACTCGTAGTTCTCTCGCACCTTGAGGCCGAGCAGACGGTCTTCCATAATATCGATGCGTCCGACGCCGTGCTCCCCGGCGATTTTGTTCAACTCCAGTACAAGATCCAGACTGCTGAGACGTTCGCCATCCAATGAGACAGGAACTCCGTTCTCAAAGCCGATGTGCAGGGTGCGTGGAGTGTCGGAGCAATCGGCGATGCTGCGAGTCCAGTGGAAGATCTCTTCCGGTGGCGCATAATCGGGCTCTTCCAGGCGTCCACCCTCGATACTGCGGCCCCAGAGGTTCTCATCCACGCTCCAGATCTTGTCTTTCGTCTGTGGAATGTCGAGGCCGTGCGCATTGGCGTATTCGATCTCTTCGCTGCGCGTCCAGGTGTCACGGGAGCCATCCGGCATACGTTTGCCTTCGCGCATCGGGGCGATGATCTCCGCATCCGGCAACAGTGTGCGCATGATGTATTCGATTCGAAACTGGTCGTTGCCCTTGCCGGTACAGCCGTGTCCGAAGGCATTCACTCCCAGCTCTTTTGCCTTCTCCACTGCCTTGAGGGCGATCAGGGGTCGGGCGATGCTTGTGGAGATCGGATAGCCCTGATAGTCGCCGTTCGCGCGCACCGCAGGCCAGCAGAAATGCTCGACGAACATCTCCTTCGCGTCCACCGTATAGTGCTCCGTGCCCAGGCGGACCGCACGCTCTTCCGCGAGTTTGATATCCTCGGCAGGCTGCCCGACATCGACGGTCACGGTAATCACGTGGTCGAATCCGTACTCTTCTTTCATCAGCGGGATACAGACGGAGGTGTCCAGTCCGCCAGAGTACACTAGAACGATCTTCTTCATTTCGGCTCTTTTCCTTGATTTTTATTTTCAACCACTTCCGCTGAATGTTCGCGATGGACTGAAGTCCTTCGCTAGGGCCTTCGGCCGTGTGACCGCCTTCGCGGGCACCTTGCCTCTTGACTCCCCCTGTTATCTGGAAGCGCATTAGATTTGATCTGTCACACAGCGACACGCGAAACTATCTGCGCCACATGGGCGAGTTCTCCAGACGTGACTTCGATTCGCATTTACCCGGACACTCACAATCCTACTATCAGCGCAATCAGCGCATTTTGGATATGCAGTCGATTCTCAACCTGATCTTGAATGATGGTCTTGTAGGCATCCATTACTTCGGTCGTGATCTCTTCTTCTCTGTGCGTAGGCAGACAGTGCAGCACGATGACATCGGACTTGGCATGTGCCAGCAACGTGGTGTTGACCTGATACGGCGCGAAGATTTTCAAGCGTTCCGCCGTCTCTTCTTCCTGGCCCACACTTGTCCAGACGTCGGTGTAGACGACATCTGCATCCTTGACCGCCTCAATGGGATCGGTCAAAATCTCAATTCTTGCGCCGGTTCCGCTCTCTCCAGCCCCAATTCGCTGCGCCTCTGCGACGTAAGCCAGGGACGGTCGATAGCCTTGTGGACAGGCAGCAGTTAAGTTTACCCCGACTTTGGCACAGGCGAGCAACAAGGCATGCAGCACGTTGTTCCCGTCCCCGACATAAGCCAGTTTGAGATGGCTGCCGAGGGTGCCCTTCGCTTCGAGGATCGTCATCAGGTCCGCAAACGCCTGGATCGGATGCTCGCGGTCGCTCAAGGCGTTAATGAACGGAACGGTCGCATGAGCGGCAAGTTCTTCGACAGTCTCATGCTTGAAGGTCCGCGCCGCGACGACATCGCACCAACGCGACAGCCCCTCCGCCACATCCGCGATCGACTCGCGAACTCCCAGCCCCACATCGGACGGGGCCAAATAGATCGCATGCCCACCGAGATGCGCCATCCCAGCTTCAAAACTGACACGCGTGCGCATCGACGGCTTTTCGAACAGCATTGCGAGGGTTTTTGGGCGGTGGAAATGACTTGCCTTGCCTGCCTTTTTCAGATCCTTGAAGCGCACCGCTATCTCCAGGACTTCCACGAACTGGTCTTCTGAGACGTCCCTCAGCGAGACCAAAGATTTCCCACGCCATTTCGTTGAATCCGATTGAATCAGGCGAATCAGTCCGCTCAGAGATCCGTCAGGCGGCAATGCCGCGCGCCGCGACTTTGAATCCGTTTCCAGCTTTCGAGGCGGTTTGGCGGAGCTGAGATAACGCCACCTCATCGCCCTTCCCTCTTCCAGACACGCCGGGCTAAAGCCCTGCGCTGGAGGCCTCCGGCCTAAGGCCCGCTGAAGCGGGCACCATTCTCACTGCCCACAATTCGTATTGCTCTGCTTCTT
>JAYUMV010000430.1:0-2132 GCA_043762265.1 Chthonomonadaceae bacterium
GCAGAAGGTGCAGTTGCCGCAAACACGTGTCACATAGAATGTCTTCGTAGTACGGATCCACGCGCCCCGTAAACCGCCAGACTCCGTCTGCGCTACAACCGATCACTTCGCACCCTGAGCTTTCCATAGCACTCTCCATGCGTCTTCCTGAGAAGGGAAGAACGATCCATAAGACCGGGGAACGATTGAAGACGGAATTCCGCAGCGAGTTCTCGCTGGTTTCTCTTTGTCCCGACGCAGAGGCCTCATGCCTCCAGGCCGTCCTATTGGCTCTCCAGATACCGACGCGCACATGAAGGACAAAAATGGAGTGAAACATTGTGTTTGTAGATGTAGAGCCACCCTGCGCTATCCGAGGCCGCCTGCGCCGATGTCGTCAGCATTGGACGGAGCGCAACAGGGATCGCAGCACAGGCATCGCACCCCTCTCCATCACACACGATGTGTCGCCCGTCCTCTCCCTTACTCATCTTGCACCACGCCCTTATTGTCAGCGGATTGCTCTTAGTATAGGGGAGAAGCCTGCAACATACATCCGCGAACCGGCGTATTACACGCAACAAAAGCCGGGAGGCAATTGGTCCCCGGCTTTCTCTGCCGCTGAAGAGAGAACGTGTTTGTGTGCAGCCATTATTCGGGCGCAGGCCCAAGACCGTGCTGGGCCGCCCATACGGCTGCCTGCACTCTATCCGACACGCCCAGTTTGCCGATAATATGCTCGACATGGGTTTTGACCGTACTCTCCGCGATAAATAGAACCAGACCCATATCCCGATTGCACAGCCCGGTGGCGAGCAGGCGCAGCACCTCTTGCTCACGATCGGTCAGAGGTTCGATTAAGTCCTTCGAGCCTGCCGCCATCTCGCTCACTCCTCGCAGCGACCGCACCAGGTCCTGACGGGTCAGCAAGGTCTCCCCATTGGCGACGGCCCGCAGCGTTTGCAGCATCTCGTCCTGACCAACGCCTTTTAGCAGGTACCCTGCAGCGCCTCCCGCCACAGAGCGCGCCATGTAGGTGGGATTGTCATACGTTGTCAGCATGATGATCGACATACGCGGATGCTCCTGCTTGAGCGCAACCAGGGCGTCCAAACCATCGCCTCCCGCCATGCGTATGTCGAGCAGCACGAGTTGCGGGACGACCTGCCGGGCGATCTCCAGCGCTTCCCTGCCGGAAGAGGCTTCCCCCACGATCTCGAACTCCGTATCCTCCAGTAGACTGCGCACACCACCGCGCCAGATCGCATGGTCGTCTACCAGCATCGTGGTGACGGCCGCAGTTTGCGTCTGTTCTATCGTTAACCTTGTACTCATCTTGCTTCCGACCCTTCTTCGATTGCCGCGTCCAGTGCCGGAAATACGGCGCGTATGGTCGTCCCTTCGCCGGGGGCACTCTTGAGCGTATAGGCGCCGCCGATCAGATCGACACGCTCGAACATACTTTCCAGGCCGACGTGTTCGTAATTATGCGCCCGCTGCTCGGGCTGAAATCCCTGCCCCCAATCCCGTATCTCCAGGTTCAGTTGAGCCACACCGGGGTCCGATAATGCTTCGGCAAGCAGCGTCAACCGGATGCGGCTTGCCTGCGCGTGTTTACGCGCATTGGTGAGGGCTTCCTGGGCCACACGGTATACGGTCGTTTCGAGATTCTTGTGAAAACGACGCCCGGCAACGTTATGGATAAACTCGGCATCTTCCCAGTTCGCATTGTCCTTTTCTTCATTCACCAACTGCTCCAGCGCGCCCGCCAGGCCAAGATCGTCGAGAGCCAGAGAGCGCAAGCCGTTGATGAGGCGACGCGACGCGACAACGGCGTCTTTCAGGTACCGCAATCCCTGGTCCAAATCTCGCGTCGCCTTGGCTTGATTGCCCGTCTGGTGGGCGTGACAAAACGCTTCCAGATGCGCGTGGGCCGCCATGACATACTGCGTCAGGCCGTCGTGCAGATCGTAGGCGACCGCGCGACGCTCCTCCTCCTGCGCCGCGATCAGACCACTGACCAGCGCACGCTGCCGAGTCAGAAGGTGCAGATGATGAATCGCGACTGCCGCGTGGGCGCTCAAGGCCTGCACAGCCACTTCATCGGTCTCCGTAAACGCGCCTCCTCCCTCCTTGTTCGTCAGGTAGAGGCT
>JAYUMV010000431.1:0-7111 GCA_043762265.1 Chthonomonadaceae bacterium
CCAGAGTGGGTTTTGGGGCCGTGCGTCGAACGTTCGTTCCTCTCGGGTCGTAGCCTCTCCGATAGTGGCTCTGCTTGTCTTCCAGGAACCACTCCGTCTTCCAGGGCATGCGTGAGTGGGTGTAACGGAGGAGGCTCTTCTTCGTCCATCTCTTGTAGATATCGTCGGCCTTCGCACGCACGATCTCCCACGACGGATGTACCGTTAGAGGGAATGCAGTGAGCCACCACAGAAGGATACGCAGCAGATGAACCTATTGGAGTGTTTGCGGGTCGCTTTACGGGGCTTGACCAACAACAAGATGCGGACTGCCCTGACTATGCTCGGCATTATCATCGGTGTCGGCGTCGTCATTCTGGTGGTCGCCATCGGGCAGGGGGCCACCAAACAGGTGACGGACACCGTCAACTCCCTGGGAACAAATCTGCTCACCGTCTTTTCCAACCGCAACCGCATCCGCGTGGGAACAGCGATCTCGCGGACCTCGGTGACCTCCACCGCCTCGGCCGGTGGCGGCGGCGGCGGCTCTTCCAACCGCCTCACGCTCAATGATGCCAAAATGATCGGCACAAACTTCAAGAAGACTGTCGATGCGGTCGCTCCCGAGATAGATTCGGGCGTTCAAATCCGCATGGGCAGCGTCGATGCGAGCACACAGGTCGTCGGCACCACTCTGGACTACCCTTATGTGAAGAACGTCGAGGTGGCGAAGGGGCGTTACTTTACGCAGGAGGAGATGGACGGCAGCCTGAAGGTCTGTGTCGCAGGGCCGACCATCGCCGAACACCTGGTTGGGAACGCGCAAGCGGACCTGACGGGACAGACGATCTCCGTCAACCGGCAGACCTTTCAGGTCGTAGGCATGCTGACTGCGCGCGGCGCGACCTCCTGGGGGCAGGATCAGGACGACGTGCTGATCATGCCGGTCTCCACGGCGATGCGCCGGGTGTTGAACGCCCAGTACCTCAACCAGATCCTGATCCGATGCACAACTCCGGCAGCGATGCCGCTGGCGCAGGAAGAGATCGGCACGCTGCTGCGCAACCGCCACCGCCTGACGCCGCCGTTTCCGGACAACGACGATTTCAACATCCGCAGCCAGACCGATCTATTGGCGACTCAGCAGAGTGTCACCGGCACCATGACGATGCTGCTCAGCAGCGTTGCGGTGATCTCTCTGGTGGTCGGCGGAATCGGGATCATGAACATCATGCTGGTCTCGGTCACTGAGCGAACGCGCGAGATCGGTATCCGCAAAGCCATCGGGGCCACGCCGCGCGACATCCTGATGCAGTTCCTGATCGAGTCGGCGATCATCTCCCTGCTGGGCGGCCTGATCGGGATCGGCCTCGGAGTAGGCGGATCCTTCCTGTTGGCGAAGATCGGCGGCTGGAACACCATCGTGAGCAGCACTGCCATTGTAGCGGCAGTCGTCGTATCGGCAGGGGTAGGGATTTTCTTCGGCATCTACCCGGCGAGCAAAGCGGCCGCTCTTAATCCCATTGATGCCCTTCGTTACGAATAAGGAGATCGTTATGCCTGCTCTGAAACTTTCCAATCCAACCGGCCGTTTCGCGCTTGCCGCGCTCGCAGCAGCGGGAATGTGCCTCACCCGCCCGGTCCGCGCGCAGGACGCAGGCTATCATGTCGGCGAGAAACAGACTGCTCCTGACTCCGTTCCGTCGGAGTCGAGCCGGACGTATCGGCTCGCGAAGATCGAATACCTCAGCGGCAAGGTGACCTATCGGCCCGACGATGCGGCCAAGTGGACACATGCCGAGACGAACTATCCCCTGGGGGTGGGATCTCAACTGTGGGTGGAGGAGGGGGGGCGCGCTGAGGTGCGCTTCGACGACGGCAGCATTCTGCGCGTTGGAAGCAACTCCGTCATCACCCTTCAGACCGTCTACATGGACGCGGAGGGCGAGTATACGCAGATCACGATGAACCACGGGATCGCCACACTGGAGCCGCGTGAAGCGCGCAGTGTGTTTGAAGTAAATACGCCCTTCCTGACGGTGAAGACAACGGGTCCCTCACGGGTACGCATCGGGGTGAGCGACGATATCGAGGTGGCTGTCAGCCGAGGGCGCGCCAATCTGGAAGGACCTTCCGGGAAGACCTCCCTTAGCTCCGGCGACTTCGTCTCGCAGCGCGCTTCCGATACCGCCTATGCGATCCATGGGCTGCCTTCCCCCGACAGTTGGGAGCGCTGGAACGAAGCCCGGGATCGCAAAACGGTAGAGGATGCCTATCCGCGTCGGCCAGCGCCGTCCCGTTCGTATTCTAGCTTCTACTTCTCGCTGGGCTTTCCTATCTTCGGCGGTGATCGCCATGACGGCTTTCGCGTCTACGGCCACGGCGAGTACCACCGCCACTGGTAAACCTCCTGCCCCGGTCCCTTCCCAAGAGAGACGAGACGGGGATCGGTTTTACAGAGAGAGGTTCAGGCCGAAGAGGACTGTGGAGCTGTAGCTGTCGCGGCGGTTGCGGTACTCCAGTTCCGCCTGCACATTGCGGGTGAACCGGTGCGCTGCCCCTACCGTGAAGGCGTCCGAGGTGGGTGTGCCGTCCGTGGTCGGAGAGCGCCCGCCGTCGTAGCGGACAAAGAGCGCGGTGCGGTTGTGCAGGTAGAGATCGGCCTCCAGAATGGCCACGAGACTGTTCTCGTGGTGTCCGGAGGCCGAAACGGCGTCTTCTCCCCAGATGACGGCGCTGTTCAGTTCGAACTGCATCGCAGGGATACCCGCTTTTCCGGACTTCAGGATTTTTGCCCACGTGCTGGTCAGGCCCGCACGCTGGAAGTTGTTGGTGTAACCTGCCGCCCCCAGCGGTGTTTTGCCGAGATAGAATAGAGCGCCGATCATGCTCCCTTCCTTGCCGATCTTATAGTCGGACTGAAGTACGAAATCGTGGAAGCGATTGCCCGGCAGCGAGACTCCCCCTTTGCCCGCAGAGTTCACTCCGTTGAGCCAGGACAGCCGGACCGAGAGCGGCCCGCTGGTGCGTGCCACTTGAATGCCGCGCTCCAAATCCCCCAGGTTGAGGCTGCTCTTGATCTTGTCGGCGGTGAGGTTATCGGTGGAGCCGGGTTCGGAGTGGCCCAGGGTCACGTCGCTGATCAACGTCGCGGAGTTCGCAAGTGTGAGCGGTTTGTTGGGGCCGGGCAGACGAAATCCCGCCCGGTAGAAGGCGTAGCCGAAGATATTCAAACGTGGAATCATGCTGTGACAGCGCTCGCAGGGCATGTTGTATTTGCGGCTTAGCGCGGCATTCGCTTGAGCGGTCGTCTGACCGAGGAACAGCCCGGCAAGCGCGAGCAGGATCGGCAAGATCCGGAAAATCGGAACGAATCTATATTTAATGGTTATCGTCGGTTCCTTATGAGCTCTCTGGAGGGATCAGGATTTGGGAGTCGTAAACTGGACGACGATGCCGTGATCCGCCAGGAGAGCGGTCATTTTCTTGGCGCGGGCGGCGGTCCAGTCCTCCTTGAGGTTCAGGCGGAGCAGTCTGTCGCCAGGGGCGCGTTCGAGGCTGCGGACGCCGAGCGGTTTGACCAGCGCCAGCAAAGGGGCATCTGCCATCTCCAGGGGTTTTTCCAGGGGCAGCAGCGCGGTCTTAAGATCAACCGTGATATGCCGGACCGTTGCCTGAGGGGTGTCGGCGTCGGCGACATCTACCCGCAGACCGGCCCCGTGAGGGAGGGCGTTCAGCATCTCACTCCAGGTCGGGCTCTTGGCCGCCTCGATTTTGCCTATAGAGGACGACATTCTTGTCGTCGGCGTGAGCGGAAGCGCAGAGACAGAGCCCGAGCAGCAAGAGGACGAACGCTCTGACGAAGGATAGATGGTTGCGCATGGGACTTACTCTTTTCGGCGGTTGAGCGGCGCGAGCCCTTGAGGGGCAAACACGGTTTAACGCAGGGATCGGACGTTTAGAGTGTAGACGCCAAAGGTAAAATCCTGGTGAAAGGGCTGGGAGAGATTTTGTTTGACGGCAGGAGAAGATTTTGTCTGAGGGCAAGCAGAGCGTCGTTTTACGTATTTTTCACTTTTGGAAGGTACATTGTGAGCAAGCGGAGAACGAGATTCGTCAGGCAGAGGTGACGCGATGAGAATACTGGTCGTTGAAGATGAAAAGGGGATTGCGGCGATGCTTCAGGAGGGCCTGGAGGACGCGCACTACGACGTGGATGTGGCAGGGGATGGAGCGCAGGGGCTGGAGATGGCGCTGGAACATACCTATCATCTCATTCTGCTCGACGTGATGCTGCCGAAACGGGACGGATGGAGTGTCTGCGAGGAGTTACGCGCCCGCCGCGACCGCACGCCGATCCTGATGCTGACCGCGCACGACACCATTTTGGATCGTGTGCGGGGACTGGATACCGGGGCGGACGACTATCTGCCCAAACCGTTCGATTTCAAGGAACTGCTCGCCAGAGTGCGGGCGCTGCTGCGGCGCGACAAGATCCATCGCACGCGGGTGATCCGGATCGCGGATCTGGAGATCGATGTAGCGCGCCGCCGCGTCATGCGGGCGGGCGCCGAAATCGCGCTCAGTCACCGAGAATACGATCTGCTGGAGGCGCTTGCCGCCAACGAAGGCAAGGTGTTGACCCGAGAAGCGATTCAAGAGCGCATCTGGATGAACGAAGAGTCCTACTCCAACACGGTCAATGTCTATATTGGCCTCATCCGCAAGAAGGTCGATGCCAACCACGCGGTCAAACTGATCCATACCGTGCATGGCGCAGGTTATACGCTGCGCGCGCCAGCCCAGGAGGGCGCCTCTTGAATCCTGCGTTTCGGTATCTTTCCGACCGACTCCCGACACGCTACCGGCGTTCTCTCGGCTCGCTGCGGACGCAGTTGATCGTTGGGAACGTGCTGGCGCTGAGCCTGCTGTTGGGCGGGCTGGCGATCGTGTGCCGGGCGATCACCCATACGTTTATCGCGCAGTCGGTCGATCATGAACTGGAGCGCAGCGCCGGTCGCTATCAGCGGCGCGGGCCAGTCCATCCTTCGTCCGGTCCATGGGGTCCGAATCTATCGGGGGTATCCGGCGGGCACGGCGCCGGTATTCCGAGCGGGGTGAGAGGGGGGGCGGTGACCCCTACGGCGGGCAGAATGGGCGCCATGGCGAGAATCACGGCCCTCCGCATGCGCCTCCCGGCGACGATGCGTTCAGTCCCCAACTGTACTATGCCGATGGCCGCGCCGAGATGCCTTCGTTGCTGCACACGGTTTTGGACAAGCGTGCCTTCGCGCATGCGGTTCACGGAGAGAAGGTTTGGGCGACGGTGACCATTGAGGGTGAGCCGGTGCGTGTCTTCTACATGCCCGGCTTCGACCATGCCAATCAGCCGGGTATCGCTCAGGTCGCCTACGATCTGAAGGAGGTGGATCGCACCTTATCCGGAATGGACACCGCCTTTCTGCTGCTGCTTCCGTTTGGTCTGCTGGGCGCATGGGGAGTGGGCATCCTGCTGACGAATCGCGTTTTGCGGCGCATGCAGCAGATGACTCAGGTGGCCGGTCATCTCGGTTCCGTCGATTTTACGCGCCGCCTGCCGGTTACCGGCTACGACGAGTTCGCGGAGTTAGCGGGCACGTTCAATGGATTGCTCGGACGGCTCGATGCGGCCTATCAGGCCCAGAACCGTCTGCTCGAAGCGCAGCGTCACTTCACTGCCGACGCCTCACATGAACTGAAGACACCGCTCACGATCATCAAGGGGCGGGCGGGCATGGCGATCGGTCGGGAATCGACCGACGAGCGGTCGCGGCGCACCTTCTGTGAGATCGATGCCGCCGTCGACACGATGTCTCGACTGGTCCAGGATCTGCTGTTACTGTCCCGCTCCGATGAGGGCCAAATGGGCCGGGATCGCATCGAGATGCAGGTGGCCGAGGTACTGGAAAGCGCTATGTTCCATGCCAATGTGCCGGACGCCGCGCCTCTCACGCTCTCTGTCGAGCCCGCCGATCTCTCCGTCACGGGCAACGAAGCGGAGCTCGTTCGCCTCTTCCGGAACCTTCTCGACAACGCAATTCGTTACACGCCGTCGGACGGCTCTATCCACGTGACCGCCCGAGAGGAGAACACGAGCGTCCTCCCCCACATCGTCATCGCCGTTCAAGACACCGGTGCAGGCATGGCTCCCGAGCATCTCGCACACATCGGCGAACGGTTCTATCGCGCGGACGAGTCCCGCACGCGGCCGACCGGAGGCACCGGCCTGGGTCTTTCCATCTGCAAAGGCATTGTTGCCGCCCATAACGGCACGATCCGCTTCGAGAGCGTGCTCGGTGTCGGCGCCACCGTCTCCGTTACTCTCCCCGCCAGTTCCCTTCCCTAAGATTTTATCGCGGCAAAATAACGGAACTATCCGTATTGCGTCAACGACATTACATTATCTTACACCCAATTTCCGATCCCGTTGTTTCCGCTTCAGCTTCCTTTGATCCGACCTGCCAGAGCATTGCGGGCAGGGTCATTTTCATTTCGGATGGGTTGCGTGAGACCATGGATGCAAAAGCCAGGAAGGTCAGGAATATGTTACCCTTTACCATTGTTATTGTGGAGGATCATGCAGGCGTGCGCAGGAGCCTGCGTATGTTGATAGAATCCGATCCTACCCTGCAACTGATCGGTGAGGCAACAGATGGTTCGGAGGGAATTCGCGTGGTGCATGCGTTGAAGCCCGATCTGTTGTTGATGGACATCAAGATGCCGAAAATGAATGGCCTGGAGGTGTTGCAGTATCTGCGCAATGAGCAGAATTCGGCCGCCATCATCATTCTATCCAATCATTCCGACCCTCTCTATGTCGAGGCTGCTATGCGCCTGGGCGCCACTGCCTTTGTCGCCAAGTCCTCCGGCTTCGATGTATTGATGGACGCGATTCATGCCGCACGCCGCGAGGTCTCCTTACGGGAGCAGATAGGGCCGCCCGTAACCTTTTTAAACGACGATCACCTCGTTTCCTGCTGACGCCGCCCCCTCCACAAGCGCATAGGCGCGGCAAACTATTGCCTGAAACCGGGGAACCGGATATGCTTTCGACATCGCTTGCATACTCCAAATGCATCAGAGCCGTGGGGGG
>JAYUMV010000432.1:0-15621 GCA_043762265.1 Chthonomonadaceae bacterium
TTCGCCCGGTCAGATGACACCGTTTAGTGTACACCTTTCCACCGTTTTTGTCAAGGGGGATTTGAAATTGGTTCCGAAGAACTCGCTTCCGCTTCCTGCCTCCGCTCGCCGTTTCCGGCTCGTTTTGGCTTCCTCGTCTCGGGGCTCTATAATATACGGTACGATCCCCGATCTGTCAAGGGCGATTGCAAAATAAACTCGAAATCGCCTCTTCTGGCTCCCCAATTGGACATTTCGGCAGGAATAGACGCCACTTTGTCGAAGAGTCCGGTACGCAACGTAGCGTCCAGAGTAAACAGGGCGTGACCGAGCCTACTCTCTCACACGAAGGAAGCACCACTAATGGCCAATGTTACCGGCATCACCCCACAGGCCCCGGTCAACCGCTTACGCGGATCGCTGCCCAAGATCGGAATTCGCCCTACCATCGACGGACGCTATGGAGGCGTACGCGAGTCCCTGGAAGGTCAGGTCATGGGAATGGCGAAGACGACGGCAGAGTTCCTCTCCGCCAATCTCACCCACGCATGCGGCCTCCCGGTGGAGTTCGTCATCGCAGACACCTGCATCGGTGGCGTCAGTGAGGCAGCGAAATGCGCAGAGAAGTTTGCCCGTGAGGGCGTCGGCGTCTCCCTCACCGTCACCCCCTGCTGGTGTTATGGTTCGGAGACGATGGACATGGATCCCGTTATCCCGAAAGCGATCTGGGGCTTCAATGGCACCGAGCGTCCCGGCGCCGTCTATCTCGCCGCCACCCTCGCCGGACACAGCGCCAAAGGGCTCCCTGCATTCGGCATCTATGGTCGGGACGTACAGGACAGCGGGGACATGAACATCCCCCTGGATGTCCGCCAGAAGCTCCTCACCTTCGCCCGCGCGGGCCTCGCCGTGGCCTCCCTGCGCGGAACCTCCTATCTCGCGATGGGCGGAACCTCGATGGGCATCACGGGCTCCATCGTCGATCAGCAGTTTTTCCAGGACTTCCTCGGCATGCGCTCCGAAACTATCGACATGACCGAGTTCGTGCGCCGCATGGATCGCGGTATCTACGACCCCGAGGAGTTCGACCGCGCCTACGTATGGGTGCGCGAAAACTGTCCCGAAGGCGCAGACAACAACCCCCCGGACAAGCAGCGCACCCGCGAGCAGAAAGACTCCGACTGGGAGATCAGCGTGAAGATGGCGATGATCGCCCGTGACCTGATGGTCGGTAACCCGAAACTGGCCGAGATCGGCTTCCGTGAAGAGGCCGAAGGCCACAATGCCATCGCAGGCGGCTTTCAGGGGCAGCGCCAGTGGACGGACCACTTCCCGAACGGCGACTTCCTGGAAGCCATCCTGAACACCTCCTTCGACTGGAACGGCATCCGCCAGCCCTACATCGTCGCCACGGAAAACGACGCCATGAACGGGGTCTCTATGCTCTTCGGAACGCTGCTGACCGGAACCGCCCAGCTCTTCGCCGACGTTCGCACCTACTGGAGCCCGGACGCGGTCGCGAGAGTCACCGGCCATACCCTCGACGGTCTCGCTTCCAACGGCATCATCCACCTCATCAACTCCGGTCCCGCTGCCCTCGATTGGACTGGTGAACAGTCACGCAACGGCGAACCGGTCCTGAAACCCTTCTGGGAGATCGAAGAGGCCGAAGTGGCTAAAACCCTCAATGCCACTCAATGGCGTCCCTCCTCGACCGGCTACTTCCCCGGTGGCGGATGGTCCACCGATTTCACGACACGCGGCGGAATGCCCGTCACCATGTTCCGCATCAATCTGGTCAAGGGCCTCGGCCCCGTCATGCAGATCGCGGAAGGGCATACCATAGATCTCCCGGAGGAGGTCCACAACACGCTTGACCGCCGCACCGACCCGACCTGGCCGACCACCTGGTTTGTGCCCAACCTCACCGGCCAGGGCGCGTTCCGCGATGTCTACTCCGTGATGAACAACTGGGGCGCAAACCACGGCGCGATCTCTTATGGACACATCGGCCATGAACTGATTGCCCTCGCTGCGATCCTCCGTATCCCGGTCGATATGCACAATGTCGAGCCCGAACGAGTCTTCCGACCCGCCGTCTGGTCGCGGTTTGGGTCATCGGAACCCCAGGCTGCCGACTTCCGCGCATGCGAGACCTTCGGCCCCCTTTACGGTTAAACAGGTACAATAGAACGGGTCTCCCCTCTCGTTGGGAGACCCTACAAAGGACAATCACAATGAACAAATCCGCCGTCAATGTCGGTGCGCCCGTTTCCGGAGCGCCCTACTCCCCTGGCATCATCACCGGTAACCTCGTCTTCGTCTCCGGACAGGTGCCGATGAACCCTGAAACGAAAGAGGTCGTCCGCGATAATTTTGAAGCTGCCGTGGAGCAGTGCATTCTAAACGTGGAACGGATCCTGAAAGCCGCTGGCACCGACCTGGATCACTGCGTCAAAGTCCTAGTCTTCCTGGCCGATATGGACAATTTCGCCCGGCTTAACGCGGTCTACACCCGCTACTTCGGCGACGTGAAACCTGCTCGCAGTTGTGTTCAGGTCGCCCGCCTTCCCCTCGATGTCGATGTCGAGATCGAGGCCATCGCCATTCTCCCCTGACCGAAGCGATGCACGAACGGAAACAGGTCAGGCTTCCTACGAAATGGGAAACCTGACCTGTTTTTATATTAATGCTGAATTGGACGGGCAAAGGCGAGCACCGGAATGGTCCACTATGCGCGATTACCACATAAAAAAATGATGTCCGGTTTTATAGAGTAGAAGGCGTACTGCCCACAGACCTACCATAAGCACGGCGATGCTGCTAAGCGTCGCGGCGTGCATAAAAAAGGAACGCATCCGGGCCGTGGCAGGCTGAAATCGAGGAAACCACCGATCGCTGAAGAAGATAAGGAGGGTGCAAAGGCAGATTCCGAACAGGGGCAACCCAAGTGGATGATAGCGAAAGGAGAGCAGAAAGTCGGCGCGCCAGATACTGGAGAGACTGCGTGTCATACCACAACCCGGACAGGGAATACCGGTCGTTGCGCGTATAAGGCACGCCGGACCATGTGACTGAGGGTTCAGAGCCAGGATAAACGTACCTGCCAGCACACACAGAGCGAGGATTGGCGCTCTGTACGTGCTGGCAGATAGCATTACACGGGTTGAAATAGAAGTGGACATCGAAAACGGATACCAGTCTTACTGAATGGGCGGAGTTGCGGAATGCAATGCAGTGGTGAAGCCGCTGGCTCCGATGAGGCCACCTCCTACAATGCTGCCGCCAAGCCATAGGGCGACAATCAGCCACTTGTTCTCCGCCTGATACTCTACGATGGCATAGTAGAGGAGATACAGGCCGCAGAAAAAGCCCACTAGCCCTTTCCATACCTCGTTCTTGAAAGCGTCGATCAGAATGATGATCCAACCTACGAGCGATGCGACGATCAGCAGCGCTCCCAGAATTCCTAAGACTCCCATAGTATCTCCTCCTGGATTGGTCGCCGGATTTCCCGGACATACACGCTAAGACGTACAGAGCGTCCCTACACTACCAACCTCTACGCCAGAAATGAAAAACCCTCTCGCTCTTCTCAATTACGGTCATTCTCAAAAAGATAGAGACCGCTCTTGCCCGGTGCGATGATGTCCAGTCGGCCTGTTTTTCTCAGGTCGATCGCGGTCAGTTGGAGACCCGTTCCCACATGGGTTTTCTCGTCGATGACGCACTTGACCCAGGCTTTCGCCACACGGTCGTATTTGTAATAGAAGAGGCCGAGCGGTTCACGGGCGCCAGGATCGTGGTCGTGCGCAAGGTAGCGTTTGCCGGTAAGCACGACCGGAGGCTGGCGCTTTTCCAGGTTCACGAGCAGGAGGTCATGCGCCTGCGACCAACTGGTGTCGATCGCATGCTGCTCCCATTTGCCCGCTGCATCCTGTTTGAGATAGTAGACTCCGTAGTGATGGCCGCTGCCGAAGACGATCTCATTCTTGCCGTCGCCATCGAAATCGTAGACCGGCGTGCCGTAGCTGAGATCGCCCGGATTGCACTCCCAGTCTGCATGCCACAGCCATTTGTCCGCACGCGCGTCGATCTGCTCGTACCAGCCGTGAGGGGTAATCAGGTCGATCTTGCCATCGCCATTCACATCGCCCCAGCCGAGGCCGTGCGCCGCGCCTTCCTTGCCGACCAGATGTTCCACCCACTCAGGGTTTGGTCCCGCTTTGCGCAGTTCGTACCAGACCACCTGCCCACCGCAGTTTGGCAGAATACAGGGCACGCCTTTGCCGAGGATCGGAACCAGCGCAGAGGTTTCCGCACTGCCCGGTTTGGCGATCAGATGCTTCGCCCATATCTTCTCTCCCGGCCCCGGATTCTCATTCCACCAGATCTCGCCGGTGGCATAGTCCGAAGAGACGATGTCGATCTTGCCATCCCCATTCACATCCACCGGAATATCGGCGAAGTCCATGCGATAGCCGCTTGAATCCGGACCACGGCCCCAGTCTCCGATCACGCGGAACTTATGCGGCTTCCAGGTTGGAGCCTCGTACCAGGTATCTCCGCAGACGATGTCGAGTTTGCCATTTCCGTTCATATCCGCCGCGCAAGCGCACTCAAAGTCCGATTGCTCATTGATGGGAATCTTGCGAAAAACCACTTTCGAGGGCACGGTACGCACATTGGTTTCCGGCGTCTGCGCCAGAAGCGTTTCCGGCAGAAGCGTCGCCGCCGCAACGGCAGCCGCGCCGCGCATCAGTTCACGCCGTGAGAGATCAGTTGACATCGGTAAGATTCCCTTCTATGGGCTAATTGACAAAAGAAAACTTTTAGCTTTTCTTCACAGAAAACGTTGTGGGAGGCAGGGTTCGTGACCACGCAGGTGGTCACTCGGCACGAAGTGCCCCAGCGAAGGACTTCAGTCCATTGCTACAACGGTGAAGCCCGGGAACTCCGGTGGAAGCGTAATAGGGACATGTTCGGCGAATCATGCAAGGACTTCACGCATCACTTCGCCGCTCACATCGGTCAGGCGCATATTGCGCCCGGAGTAGTTGTAGGTCAGCCGCTTGTGATCGAGCCCCAGAAGATGCAGGATCGTCGCGTTCAGATCGTAGACCGTCTGCGGCTTATCCTCGGCCTTGTACCCGATCTCGTCGGTCGATCCTAATATCGTCCCGCCCTTAACCCCTGCGCCCGCCAGCCAGACGGAGAACGCGTGCGGGTTGTGGTCCCGACCGGAGCTGCCTTCCGTGAACGGCATCCTGCCGAACTCCGTATGGAAGACGATCAGCGTCTCTTCCAGGAGGCCGCGCTGCTTCAGGTCCTTGAGCAGTCCGGCAACAGGCAGATCGATTTCACGGGCGCGCTTCTCGTGATTTGCCACCATACCGTTGTGCGCATCCCAACTCTGATCGAAGACGCCACCACCGCTGTAGAGCTGCACGAAACGCACGCCGCGTTCCACCAGCCGTCGGGCGAGGAGGCACTGCCTTCCAAAAAGCGCCGTCTCCGTATGGTTGAGGCCGTACAGTTCCTGAGTCGCGACCGACTCGCGTGTCACATCGACCGCCTCCGTCGCCTCCGACTGCATGCGATACGCCAACTCATAGGTCCGGATCCGAGCCGCCAGCTCCTGCTCGCCCGGATGAGTCCGCAAAAACTCTTCGTTCAGCTTCCCGAGAAAATCCAACGACTCTTTCTGTTTCTCCGCTGACAGGTTCTGCGGCGGCTTCAAGTTCAAAACCGGTAGTCCCGTGCTGCGGAACTGCACGCCCTGAAATGAGGCAGGCAAGAAGCCGGCGCTCCAGTTCCCGGCCCCTCCCCCGACCAGCGCACGCGGGTCGGTCATCACGACGAAAGCGGGCAAATTCTGGTTCTCGGTGCCCAGTCCATACGTGATCCACGAGCCCAGCCCCGGCCGACCGCTCAGCGTCGAGCCGGTCAGCATATGATAGAGGGCCGGGACATGGTTGTTGCTCTCCGATTTCATGGATCGGATCACCGCCAGATCGTCCGCACAGGCGCCGATATTGGGCATCAGATCGGAGACGGGCAGGCCGCACTTGCCGTAGTTCTTGAACTTCCACGGAGAGCGCATCAAGCTGCCGGGTGCGCTGCGTCCCCCCGTATCGAAGCCCGGTCGCCCCGCCACGGAGACCCCGTTCTGCTTCTCCAGTTCGATCTTGGGGTCGAACGTATCCACGTGGCTGCATCCGCCGAAGAGGAATATCGAAATGACGCGCTTGGCCTTCCCCGGAAAATGCGGTGGGTGCGGTCGCATCGGATCCGCCGGCAGGCCATCCGCCACCGCCACACCGCCGGAAGTCAAGCCCTCTCCGTCAAGCAGGTAAGAGAACGCAAGCCCCCCGATTCCCCCTCCTGCACGGTGTAAAAATTCGCGGCGCGGAATATAGTCCGGCCCACTGTTGTCGTCAGGATCCTCGTGTACTTTGTGGCTCATAATTGCATACCCCATAATCGCGTCACAAATCGTGACTCACGGCACATAGACAAACTCATTCAGATTGAACAGCGCCTGGCAGAAGTCTCGCAGCCCGCCCGTTCCTCGCTTCAGCAGATAGGCGACACTGAGGGCGCGCTCCCGTTCTGTCGGCGGGCGACAGAGGGCCAGTTGGTAAGCCCGGTCGATCTGATGCGCAGGATCCGTGCCCGCCTCTTTGGCGACCCGAGCCGCAAACAGTTCCGACTGCTTCAGAATGAAAGGTGCGTTCTGAAGGGTCAAAGCCTGAAGCGGTGTCGTGCTGATATTGCGCGCCGCTACCGTATAGGTGATCTCCGGGCAGTCGAAAACTTCGAGTTCCGGCAGCAGGAGCGAGCGTTTGACCTTCACGTAGACGCTACGACGCCACGTCGAAGGCCCATCCTCGCCGTCTTTCCAGTTCGGCCCCTGGAACGTGTCCGCGCGTAACGAAGGATCGACGGGCGGATAGACCGCGGGTCCTCCCATCTCCCCGTTCAGCGCCCCCGAAACCTGGAGGATGCTGTCGCGCACTGCCTCGCCTTCCAACCGCTTCACCGGCATCCGCCAGAGCAGTCGATTTTGGGGATCCGCCTTCATCGGCGCGTCCCGAATGACCGAATCCTGCTGATAGGTACTGGAGAGCAGGATCATCCGTTGGATCGGCTTGAGATGCCAGCCGTTCTCCCGATAGGTGACCGCCAGCCAGTCGAGCAGTTCCGGATGACTGGGAAGCTCGCCGCTGACCCCGAAGTTGCTCGGCGTGTTGACGATTCCACGTCCGAAATGCTGCCTCCAGACACGGTTCAGAAACACTCGCGCCGTCAGCGGATTGTCCTTGCTGACCAGCCATTCCGCCAGCGCACGCCTGCGCCCCGTCGTTTTATCCGTTGCGTCCGTCGCTCCGACTTCCGCAGTTCCCCCTGGCAGAGCGCAGATAAACCCCGGTTTGACCTCGTCCCCTAGTTTGTCCGCCACACCTCGAATCATCACATGCGATGCCGGAAACGTTTTGCCCGTATCGGTCACGATCTGCGCCTTCGGTAGTTCGCCCCGCTGCCCGCTCAGGTCGCGAATCTGCGCCTGGTAGGTATCCCAGAGTTTGTGATCTTCCGGAGTGAGCGCGGCGACCGTCTGCTCCTCGGTGGGCTTGGCGATCCCTTTCGCGGCCAGAAGCTTCTGGGTTACCGCACGCAGCGCCTCGATCTTCTGCTGGATCGGCGCTAACTCCGCGCTGAGCGCATCGTACTTCTTGCGCTCTTCCGGCGTCGGAATATCCACATCACGCCGCTCCGTCGCCGCGAAGATCGCCTGGAGGCGATAGTAGTCGGTCTGCTTGATCGGGTCGTACTTGTGATCGTGGCAGCGGGCGCAACCCGTCGTCAGCCCCAAAAATGCCGCGCCTGTGGTCGAGACGAGGTCGTCCAGTTCGTCCGACCGGTTCTTCGCGTTCTGCATGACGATGTCTTGCGGACCAACCGCCAGATACCCGGTCGCCACCAGCGCCTCCGGTGAAGACGGCGCGATCTCATCGCCTGCCAACTGTTCGCGCACGAACTTATCGAAGGGTTTGTCGGTATTGAACGCCGCGATCACATAGTCCCGATACCGCCAGGCGTAAGCCCGATCTCGATCCCCCTCGAATCCCCCACTATCCGCATAACGCACGACATCGAGCCAGTGCCGCCCCCACCGTTCCCCATATTGCGGAGACACCAAAAGCCGCTCCACCAGCCTTTCATAGGCTTGCGGAGCGTTATCGGCAAGAAAAGCGCGCACTTCGTCGGGAGTAGGGGGAAGCCCGATTAGATCCATCGAGGCCCGACGGATCAGGGCGATTTTGGGAGCGCGCGGAGAGGGCGTCAATCCCTCTGTCTGGAGTTTCTGAAGCACGAAGGCATCGACGGGATTTCGAATCCATGCCGCAGCAGAGAAGACAGGGATCGGCTTCGTCGTAGCAGAGATCGTATGGGATTGACGATTAGCCGTCGGTGCAAAAGTAGGAACAGGGGGCCGGACGGGAGCCTTGAACGCCCACCAGACCTGCTTCTGAGCCGTCGTGATCGGGGCTTCCGCGTACGGCGCTCCTCCCTCCAGCCACCTCTTCAATACCGCCGTATCCGACACAGACAGCTTTTTGGTAGGCGGCATCTGCGGAGTACGCACTCCCGACACCATCTGGTAGAGCACGCTCTTGGAGGCGCTGCCCGCCACAAATGCCGCGCCGCGCGTTCCACCGTGCAACGCGGAAGCGCGCGAACTCAGATCGAGCCCACTCAGCCGGGCACCAACGCCATGACAGCCCAAGCAGCTCTTTTCCAGAATAGGCTGCACCTCGCGGCTGAAGAAGGCGCTGTCCACCCGCGACGCAGGCGCAACCGGGCGCTGCCCCAAAGCACTCAACGTTGAAGCCAGGGACGCAGACAGGAACAGTATCCGTCCGCCCAAACACCCGATTTTACAAAGAGAGAGTCTTGTCATAAACCTGTTTGACACCTTAGGGCGTGTGAGGTGACGGAGATTTGAACTTCTGGATGGTCTCCAACGCCACAAACAGTTCCCCCCCCTTCGGAACCGTGCCGTCCAGGATACCCAGCGCCATCCGGACCCCGTATTTGCCCATATACTCCGGGTGCTGCTCGATGGTCGCAAACATCTCACCGGAGTTGATGGCATCGGTGACCGAAGGAATATCGTCGTAGCCGACGACCTTGATGAGGCCCTTCTTGCCCTTTTCCGAAATCGCCTTCATCGCCCCAATGGCCATACTGTCGTTGGCACAAAAGATGCCGTTCAAATCGGGATGCGCCGCCAGAATGGCCAGAGTTTTGTTGTACGCCTTCTCGGTCTCCCACTCGCCCGTCTCCGAAGCCACGATCTTCAGCCGTTGCCCGACCGCAAGTTCAAACCCCTTCTTGCGGGCTTCGGCATTATCCACGCCGCGAATACCTTCGATAATGGCGACCTTGCCTTTGCCGCCCAGGGCTTCCAGCAAGGCCAGGCCCGCCTTCTCGCCACCCATCATATTGTCTGCCCCCACATAACCACCCAGCACCAGATTTTGAGAGAGGACCGTAGCGGGATCCAGCCGGTTGTCGAGATTGATGATGAGGACACCCGCGTCCGCCGCCTTTTTGAGCGCAGGTATGAGGGCTTTCGAATCGGCCGGGGTAATCAGAATGGCGTTCGCCCCCTTGGAGACTTCCGTCTGGACCAGAGCGACTTGCTGCTCATAACTCGATTCCTGGGCAGCGGCCTCGACTTCGGCAGCGACACCTAACTCCTTGGCCGTATCCTCGAACGCTTTGATCATCGGCATGAAAAACGGGTTGTTTTTCGTCTTGACGATCAAAACCATCTTATAGGGCTTCGTCGCCTTTTGCACTCCGTCGAGTTGCGACTCCGTCACGGTAATTCCCGACTGAGCGGTCGCTGCGGCAGATTTTGCACCGCCGGTCGAGGGAGCCACAGGGGACGGCGTGTCCTCTTTGCCACACCCGATAAGGAACACGGCTATAGCCGGCAACCAGAGAATAGATCTTCGCACGCGTTCAACCTCCCGCGACAACAGGATCTATGACGGCAAAGCGCCGCTTCTATCCCTGCCGCTTTCTTAACTGATCGACAAACACGGTCAGCACGATAATGCCGCCTAAAATGACTTGCTGGAGATTGACCTCGATCCCTACCAGTACCAATCCCGAGGTAATTACTGTGATCGTAAGGGCCCCTACCAGTGCATTAAGAATGGAGCCCTGTCCACCAGAGAGCGAGGTTCCTCCGATCACGACGGCGGCGATGGCATCCAGTTCCGCGCCCGTGCCAGCGCCCGTATTCGCAGTTCCAAATTTTGCCGTCACCAGCACTGCCCCGACGGCAGCGCACAGTCCGGACAGGGCATAGGCCAACGTCTTATAGGTCTCCACGGAAACCCCGGTCAGCCGCGTTGCCTGCTCGTTTCCCCCGATCGCCAGCATATACCGTCCGGCCTGAAAACGGTTCAAGAGCAGCCCCCCTACCACGACGACTGCCAGCGCCAACATCAAGAGGGGCGGCCCCTCCCCGAGGACGCGCAGTCGCGGAAAGTTGGCAGCGACACTCTGGCTATTGGTAGCGTAGAGCGTCAAGCCACGCGCGACGCTCATCATTCCCAGGGTAGTGACAAACGGCGGAACGCGCCCGACCGAGACCACCACCCCGTTTAGCAAGCCGCACCCTACTCCAATCAACAGCGCAAAGCCGATAGCCCCTTCGACCCGCAGCCCGCCCTTCAGAGCTTGTGCAAATCCCAGTCCAAAGCCGCCTTCCAACGCCGCGAACAGTCCAACCAGGACAGCCAAAGGCAGCGACCGCTTCCTGAATTCGAACACTCTCCGCACCACCCTAGTCGCTAGAAAAGCGGGGGGAAACGCAGCGGCAAAGGAGAGCCAGGAGGGCACTGCCGGGGTTCTGGACAGCGCCATGGCCAGCCCCACCCCGGCGAGCGCAAGAACCGCGCCTACCGAGAGATCGATCCCGCCAGTCATCACCACAAACGACATTCCGACGGCCAGGACGATATTACGCCCGGACTGCTGCATGACATCCGGCAGATAGTCGCGTGTCCAGAACGTCGAGCGAAAAACGGGGTGCAGAGAGAACAGTGTGCAGACCAGCAGAAGCACCAGCCACGGGCGCAGGATCGCCCTGATTCGAGCCTGGTTGCGCGTCGGGATTTCGGCGACTGCGTTCGCTGCCGGTTCCGCAGGGGTCATTTTAGTCCTCAGATCTGTTAGTCCTACGCAGTATAGCAAAAATCGACAGGGGGCGCAAGTGCCTTTGCGAGCAGACGGAGTAACATTCTGTACAGGAAGGATTTCCTGTACAGAATGTGGAATAGCCACGACGACCAACGGCGGTTGCTACACGAGAAGACAGGAACTACACAATGATGGTGTTGATGAACGCCGATGCAACGGCGGAACAGATCGAAGAGGTGATCCAACGCGTAGAAGATCACCATTTGCAGGCGCTCCGTCTCCCCGGCGACGAACATATCGCGGTCGGCGTCGCCAGTGCGATCCCGAGTCATATCCGTGAGCCGCTCACCCAAAATCTGCAAGCGCTTCCTGGCGTCAACCATGTCGTTCAGATCAGCCGTCCTTACAAATTGGCGTCGCGCGAATTCCATTCCGTCGATACCGTGGTGAAGATCAAAGGTGTCGAGATCGGCGGCAGTCAGTGTGTCGTAATGGCCGGTCCGTGTTCTGTCGAGAGCAAGGAGCAGCTTCTTGCGGCCGCGCGCGCCGTTCAGGCGGCAGGCGCGAAAGTCCTGCGTGGAGGCGCCTTCAAACCCCGTACCTCTCCCTACTCCTTCCAGGGGCTGGGCATGGATGGCCTCAAGATTCTGAAAGAGGTCGGAGACGAACTGGGGATACTGACAATCACCGAAGTCATCGCGCCCGAAGATGTCCACGCCGTTGCGGACCATGCCGACATTCTGCAGATCGGGGCGCGTAATATGCAGAACTATCCCCTCCTGATCGCCGCTGGCAAGTCCGGCCATCCTACGATGCTGAAACGTGGCCCGAGCGCTTCTCTCGACGAATTCTTGCTCGCCGCCGAATACCTGCTGCATCATGGCACCGCAGACGTGATGCTCTGTGAGCGCGGCGTCCATCCCCTGGACCGTACCTACACCCGCAACACGCTCGACCTGAATGCGGTGCCGGTCCTCAAGCATATCTCGCATCTTCCGGTCATTATCGACCCGTCGCACGGTACCGGGATCGCGCGCTACGTGCCCGCCATGTCGCGCGCAGCCCTTGCCGCCGGGGCCGACGGACTGATCATCGAAGTACATCCGTGCCCCAAAGAGGCGCTCTCTGATGGAGCGCAGTCGCTGACTCCGGAGCAGTTCCAGCAACTGATGGCCGAGTCTTCGAAGATCGCCGCCGCGATGGGCCGCACGCTGTAATCCCCTATGTTCCAACCCGTCCGGAAAGAAGGGACGGGAGCATCGACCGCACCGCATATCTCTCCCACCAGGGAAGGAGGACACGCTTTGAGCAGTGAAACCATCAATGGTACCGGCAGTACCACCACCGTCAGCGACTACTGGGTCGCCCGACGCGAACAACTCTTCCTGGCAAGCTGTATTGCGCTTATCGTCACCGCGATGTCGTTCGCCATTCGAGGCGCGATTATCGACCAACTCGGCAAACAGTTCGCCTTAACGCATGAACAACTGGGTCTCATCACAAGCACCGCTTTCTGGGGTTTCGCTGTCACAACGATCATTGGCGGCTGGCTGTGCGATATCGTCGGGATGGGTAAACTCCTGACTCTGGCATTTATCGGCCACACGATCGGAATTTTGACCACCGTGTTTGCCGCTGTTGCTGGCCCTTCGAATGTATTTGCCACCCTTTTCCTCGGGACGTTGGCGTTCGGACTGGCGAACGGCCTCGTGGAAGCTGCCTGCAATCCCCTCATTGCCACGCTCTACCCGGAAGAGAAGATCAAGCGCCTGGGCCGCTTTCATATGTGGTTTCCAGGAGGCATCGTCATCGGAGGGCTGATCGCTTATGCGATCGACCAGTTCGGCATTGGTGGAGCAGACCATGCCTGGCAGGTCAAAATGCTGACAATGGCCGTTCCGTTGGTAATCTACGGTTTCATGTTCTTCGGCAAAAAATTCCCCAAAACGGAGCGTTCCGCCTCGGGCGTTTCGATGGGCGACATGGTCAAAGCCTGCGCTGCCCCCCTGTTCCTCGTCTTTCTTGCCTGTATGGTCTGCTCCTCCGCGACGGAACTCGTCACAGGTCAGTGGATGCCGAGTATCCTGACAGCGACGACAGGCATCAGCGGAATCCTGTATCTTGTCTTCATCAATGGCCTTATGACCGTGGGTCGCGCCTTCGTCGGAGACATTGTACACCGCATCTCCCCGGTCGCAATGCTGATCGGATCTGCGGCCTTCTCCGCCGCAGGCATGTTCATGTTGACCAAAGCTACGACCGTTCCCGCCGCGCTCGTCGCCTCGGTCATTTTCGCGGTCGGAGTCTGCTTCTTCTGGCCGACGATGCTCGGAGTCGTCTCGGAGCGCTTCCCCCGCACGGGCGCACTGGGAATGTCTATCATGGGCGGCGCCGGAATGCTCTCGACCGCTGTCTTCCTACCTATCGTGGGCAAATACTACGATCAGGGCATCGCAACTTCCCTCAATCTCCAGAATCCGTCACCGGCGCAACTGGCTCCCTTCCAGAACGCCGCCGCAGGAACACCTGAAGCAGTCCAGTGGGCACACGCTCAGGCGGCAGGCGGAAATGCCGGCTTGAACGTTCTGGTGATTTTGCCTGTCATCCTGCTGTTCATCTTCCTCGCGATCTTCTTCTACGACAAATCGCGCGGTGGATACAAGAAGGAGATCCTGGTTCAGGACCAGCAGTCCTCGTAACGACGGACACGCGCATCGAATATCCGTATCGGGGAGGATTTCACACGAAACCTCCCCGATACGCTTTTCGTCGGAATGACATAGACTCTGCAACGACTCTGCAACCTTGAGGATAAGTATATGGCACAAGAGCAGGCATTCGAGGAACAGGGCGAGGAGAATGTGTCTTCCCTTCACCGTCAATGGCAGGGCGGCGAAGAGGCCGCACCGGACCTTGGCACGATGGTCGAGCAGCACGGTGTCATGACTTCCGTCAACCAGCGTCTGGCGGAACACCGCACCCAGCCCGTGCGACGGTCGGTTGGAGACACCATGGCCTGGAGTGTCACTGCCGTTCTCGGGCTCTCCATGCTCGATTTCATGAGTGGCTTCAATTTTTTTGTCCCGCCTGTTCTTCTGGCCCTCTGGCTCTACAGCCGCAATCTCCATAAGCTGGACATCGCAGAGGCCGCACTCGATCTTCAGGAGTTTGATCGGTACTGGATCGGCCCGCTTTTTGAAGCCCTCTCCTGGCCAAACAGGCGCATTCGCCGCATCGTACGCCTCAAACTGATACACCTCCTCCCGCTCCTAAAAGAGGAGGATGGACGTTCGTTGAGTCAGAAGCAGCGCAGGGCGATCTACGGAGTGCTGGAACAGTCGCACGACACCGATCTCAAGATCGCCATTTTGAAATCGATTGTGCGTTTCGGAGATGCATCGGCTGTCTCTGTCGTGGAGAAGTTGGCAGGCGCTCGCGCCTGGACCTCCGCAGGCTACCGCGTTCGCCGGGAAGCGCTGATCTGTCTGCCCCGCCTCCGCGAACAGGCCCTCAAACAGCAGGAACGCCTTGCGGAAACCTTCGCGCCTCTCGAAACCGCGCCCCTTGGATTGGAAGCGGAGACGCCACTTTCGATGGAAGCTCAGAGTCCCGTAACTGCCTCCGTACAGGACGATTCTGCCCGTGCAAACCTGGAAGCAGAACGCGAGAAGGTCGCTCGCCCTGCGATGCGAATGGCGTTTTTGATGGCGAACTACTCTGTTATCGTTCCCTTCTCCCTCTATCAAACCGTGAGCAGTTTCGCATCCCATGCACCGCTCTTCGGCCTCGTATGGACGGGGATCACGATAGGAACGACCCAACTACATCGGGTCTCTCTCTCGACCAAACGTGTCACCATGATGCGCAAACAGGCCCAATTGCGAGATATTCGCGGGGTCGGGCTGCTGGCGGAAGCGTTGACATGGCCTGAACAGGACCTTCAATACGAGGCCGCGTCTGCCCTTACGGTCCTCCTTCCCCTGCTCAAAGCCAACCATGCGTCGCTGCTCAGCGCCGAGCAGCGCAACTGCCTCCACCGCGAACTCACCCTGCAAAATGCGCGCAGCCAGAGCGATCTGATCGTCGCGATCTTACAGGCCTTTCAACAGGTGGGCGATAGCGCCGCGATTCCCTATGTCGAGCGATTGGCGGACACCAAGCCCCGCACCCCCCAGGAGCAGAAGGTAGTCCAGGAAGCAAAGGAGTGCCTGCCCTATCTCCGCCTCTGCGCCCTCAATAACACGGCCAGTCACTCTCTCCTACGCGCCTCCTCCTTAACAGACACTGCCGCCGCCGACCAACTGTTGCGCGCCTCCTGGGACAACCTGGAAACAAAGCCGGAGCAGTTGCTCCGGCCCAGTGACATCGAGGGTAAATAGCTCTCTGCAGCATCGCTATTGGGGGATCGGAATCTTGGGC
>JAYUMV010000433.1:0-4237 GCA_043762265.1 Chthonomonadaceae bacterium
GTGTATACATGGAATGAGCCTTCTCCGCCCTGACGATCTACAATACTTTGCGTACGGGATTTTCTCTCAGCTCATTGTGGCACACAGGGTTTTGTGTTGACAAAAAAAAAAAATAGTGTTACACTTAGCTCTAATAGCCGATTGTCCGGTTTCGCGAATTTCATAGGGCGTGTTCTGCACCCGATGTATATTCCCGCATTTTTTGATCGTGGAGGAAATTGATGTCGAAAGAGAGACCAGTTCCTGCTCCTCGCCGTATGTATCTCCTCACCGGCATGTTTGTCGTTACGACGGCGCTTGCTGCTCTTGCTCTTCCCAGCGATCCGTTGATCGCCGCTCGGCTACACGAAATGCTGCATCCCTCTGACATCAATGCGCGGCCCGCATTCAATCCCGATGCGGCTGCCAAGATGGATCCGGCACCTGGGGCTACTTTACCTGACATGGGAGCCGGAAAGGAGATCCGTGCGATGACACCGCCCTCCATTCGGGGTTACCTCGTAGTCGGTTTAGGAGACTGCGCTACCTGTAGCCATTTCGACGATAAAATCTGGCAAAAGGAAGCGGAAGCGGTTGGGGTGACGATGGTCGCTTTTGCAGGCACGTCCAGATCGAAAATAGCCGCATTTCGGCGTATCCTGAAAACAGCCTTTCCTATCTACAGCGATGATGGTAATGGGCTTCACAACTCCATTAACGCTTATTGGAGCGGTCGCGTCTACTATTATGATCGGGACTGGAATCTCGTTTGGATCATGAAAGGATTTGGCAATCCCTACGATCTGAATCGTCAAACTGGTCTATTGGATCTTATTAGAGGCAAAAAATGAAAAACCGAATTGTGCGAGGCTTTACACTAATAGAGACTCTAGTGGTACTGGGGATTGTCGCTGCACTCACGGCGCTTATATTCGGCTCCCTGGGGCCAGCACGAGAGTCTGCAAGACGCTCGGGTTGCATGTCAAATATGCATCAGTGGGGCAAAGCCTTTTCTATGTATATGTCAGATTGGGATGGTCAGGAACCCATTTTGGGTCAGAAGATGACTCATGCACAGTTGGGCCTTCCGGCAAGTACACAGGCTAACTTATTTGGCGAGACTTATCATCTCGCCAATAATCCTGTCGCCTACTGCCCGAGTATGCATTATTCGTCAACCCAGACCATTAAAGCACATAGGATGACAAGTTACCGTACGCCTGGGCTCTTTGCCGAGGATATATTTCCCGATCTACCCACTATTGTAGCCAACCGTGGCCCCGACTTTCCTCTGATCGTCTGTGATATGCACAATGCAGATACAGACTTCTCGCGCCAACCAAGTTGGGCACGCAAAAATGTCCAGGTTCTACGTATCAACCAGCAGGTGACCTACAAGAATGTTCCTGTGCAAACGGGAGATTTCTCAGAGTAAACTGCCTATATCCCCTGAAACGGAGGAATTTCATGAAGCCATTTATTCGTCCCCTATTCCTAGCAGTTGCTGCGAGTGCAACTGCGATTGGAATATCGCTAGTACTTTCGGCATGGGCGCAACACGAAACTGTAAACTGCTATAACTCTTATGGCGATGGGGGATGCACATCCCAATACTGTACGCCGGGACTGGGCAGCACACAAACCAATTATTGCAAGCAGTTGTCAGTCCCTTATAGTGACCCTGGATGTTGCTCCTACGTGAAAACCGTTACCATCTGGGCTAACAAGGGCGGTGTCTGCCCTTGCAATAACCAATCCACTATAACTATTTCCCAGGCTAATAACAATGCCGACTTTCTATGTAATGGGAATAGAACGCCTATCAACACCGAGCAGTTAGGAAGTTGCGCCGCGCCGCAATCATCGCCTGGATCGTAACAGTCCAACACAGTATACATATTCGATTACCGAATAGGGCCTCATGTGGTCGTAGCCTGCGGACAAAAGCATAGATAAACATCTCGTACGTTTATGTTGAACTGGCAATACTTCCACAAAGACAACCGATGCGATGATGCAAACAAGCCAGGTCATGGCATAAAACTGCATCATCGCATTCCTCTTTTTAGAAAAGAAGCTTTTCCAGTATCCATTAAAAACTGGAAGGTTGCTTTTTGCAGTTCGACTAGATTGTGGAAGGACACCAAGATGAAAAATAGTGCGCAAAAAGTGCGGATTGGCCTTACGATAGGGATCTGTCTCATGGTCACAAGTGGCCTATGGTGGTTTGGGTTGCGTCCTCCAGGCCCTGACGAGGTTGCTGATATGACAGCGCAAGCGCTTACTCGGGGTGATATTGACACGCTCTTACGCCTCACAATGCCTGAAGAGGTACAAAAACTCCACCTGACCAAAGAAGGCGTACGAGGAATGCTCTCACAGACACTCTATGCAGACGGCTTTCCCCATAAACTGCGCGTGAGTCTGGCGGGAGATATTCCTGTAGACCAGCGTCAGTACCATCTCACGTCGCCGAATGGAAATACTGCATCAGTCACTTATCCACTGATTATCATAGTCAACGAGCAGCCAAACGGGCGGTGGTATCTCGCACTCGGTTATGTTCTTCTCAATTCTTGTTCTCTAAAAGACAAGCAACTGGATGTCACCGATAGGTGGGCGCGTTTTTGGGAGTTTTCAAACCGTTACAAGATTAATGGTATCCGCGTGAATACCATCGGATATGCTTGTAAGAATCACCTCTGCGATTGACCATCCAATACTCTACGGCGATAAAGGTAGAACCCCGTTTTCTCCTGCGAGGGATCGGGTTCCGTCGGTGTCAGGACATAAGCTGCCTCAAGCCGCTCCGTAGGAGAAAGTAATGCTTCGTCGCGCTGCAACTCTTGCAGTTCCCCGGCACGCAACAGCATCCATTCCGGACGGAAGCGTTGCCAGAGTTCGTGGCGTGGGGAGGCGAAGGCGGGGCGATAGCAGTCCAGCGCTTCTGGGGAGACGAGGGCGATCACGTCTATCACCGGCAGGCGGCTGTAGTAGCCGATATAGCCGATGGGTTCCAGCATCACGCGGTCGGTCGGGGCGGAATGGGCGCGCAGCCAGAGGCCGAGAGGGATCCGGATGCTCTCCTCTACCTGCTGCCCCGCTTTCAGTGTGGAGACTACCCGAGGCATGACAGCCCCGCATAGCGCTGCACTGGCGAACAGGGTTCCAAGGAGAGTGGCGCGCGTGTTCGCTTTCGCGGCGAGTTCAGGGCGCAGACGTGCGAGGAGCATGGCCCAACCCGTCAGGGCGACCAGATAGTAGATCGGGGTCGGCGGAACGAAGTACCAGCCGAACAGGAACACCTTGGACAATGCCATCGCCGCATAGTGGATGGTGATGCCGATAAGCGGGGCGAACAGCAGACTTTCGCGCTGCCACAGTTCCGCGCGTCTCTCCTTGCTGCTGTTGCCCAACCACTTCCGGAGAGTGAACCCCAGAAACAACACCAGGCCAGCCGCCAACACCATCCCCAGGGGGTTGTGTGTCATCAAGCTGAAGAACTCGCGTAGATGGGGGAAACGGCCGGGAATCATACGGCCATAGACGATCAGTTTCGCACGTAGGGAGAGCGGCAGCGGCGAACCAAAAGTGAGGGTAGCATAGAGCAGCCAGGGCAAAGTCAGGCAGGCGAACAGCAGCAGACCACGCCACGGAACGCGCCGTTGCCAGCACAGATTCGCTGCCAGAAGCAGCGCCACCGTGACCGCTCCATCGATCCGCAACAACAACAGAATGGCGGCAGCGACCCAGGCAGGCAGTTCGCGGCGTTCGGCCTGGAAGGCCCATAGCCAGACCGTCGTTGCCGCCACTAATCCGACCTCCATGCCCTTCGTAGCCCAGATCAGGTTGGTCGGCGCGAAAGCCAGACAGACTGCCGCCGCCAAACCTGCCCCTGGTCGCCCGACCGCCCGCCCCAGCCGAAATACTCCGACACAGGCCAGTGCGTCCGCCGCAACTCCCAGAAGTTTGCCACCGAGAATAGGGTCGAGATGCAGACGGATGCAGAGGGCCAGCAGCAGCGTGTAGAGAGGCGTGGTGGTGCCGAGGGTGGGCACACCGGGATTGTAGGCGAAGCCGTGCCCAGTCGCGATGTTTTCGGCATAGCGCAGGGTGATGAAGAAATCTTCTTCGGTAGCGCGAATCGAGAACAGAAGCCAGAGGCGCAGAGCGACTGCCAGCGCCAATACCGCCCATAAAGCCGGGCGAAATCGAGCGGTGGAACCGGGGTCCGCAGTCCGCGCCTCCGTTGTCATCA
>JAYUMV010000434.1:0-1874 GCA_043762265.1 Chthonomonadaceae bacterium
CTCGGCAGTCAGAAGCTGTGCCTCTCGCAGATCCGCCCAGCCCTCCTGAATAGGAGTATCGACAACGGGAGTATAGTTCGCCAACTGCACGATGAAGAAGGGGAACTCGCCTACGCCGAAGCGTGCCCGCCAGTCTTTGATCAGGGTGGGGAGCAGGGTGCGGTACTGCATGCCGCGCCCTGCATTCGATTCGCCCTGATACCAGATCGCGCCTTTGATGCCGAAGGGAATCAAAGGCGCGATCATGCCGTTGTAGAGCACGGTAGTGACGTTGGGATTATCGCTGATCTGCGTCGGTAAAGGGGTGGTTTTCGTAAGCGGCGCGCTGTCCTGGTATTTCCAGTCGCCTGCCAGCGGCATCAACGCGTTATCGCCGAGGCCGAGGGGCACAAGGAACATCTTATCAGGGGTGCCATCGATGCCACCTGCCCCGCCCGTATCCAGAACGCGCACTGCGATAACGTTGCGCCCTGCCTTGAGAGCGGAGGCCGGTACTTTGTAAACCCGGTCGATGTTATAGCCACGAGTCGCGCCGACCTGCACGCCATTGACGTAGGTCGTGTCGTCGTCATCGATGGGGCCAAGATGAAGCGTCAGGTCTTTCCCGGCCCAATCGGCGGGCAGTTCGATCTCTTTGCGGAACCAGACGACGCCATCGTAGTCGGGCAGCCCGGCGGCTTCCCAGGCGGTCGGCAGTTTCATGGTCTTCCAGGCGGCAGAGTCGAAGTCGGTCGCCTCCCATTTATGAACCGTGCCGGGATCGTTCTTCGTGTACCAGTCGGCGAGCATCTTGTCGAAATTGACCGTGCCTTTTTTCATTTCGGCGGTCGTCTTCTCGACGGCATCGACCTGCGGTACGAAGTCGGGCATGGTGCGGAGGGCGGAGGCGCTGGTCCATGCTTCCGCGATGGTGCCGCCCCAGGAGGTGTGAATCAGCCCGATGGGGACATGCTGCGTCTCTTGCAGATGCCGCCCGAAGAAGTAGCCGACCGCGCTGAAGCCGTTCCACCCGCCTGCCGCTACCGTCTGTGGGGTGCAGGTGTCCCAGTGACTGAGGACGGTCTCCTGCGGCTCTCCGGCGACCTTCTTCGGCACGCTAAACAGGCGGATATTGGAGTTGATGGCTTTCGCGATCTCGTCCTGCGCGTTGATTACGTTGCCGATGCCCATCTCCATATTCGACTGTCCGGAGCAGATCCAGACATCTCCGATCAGTACATCCTGTACCTTCACCTCCTGGAGCCCAGGAAGGAGATCTTTCGGCTGGGGGTTGAGGCCGGCAAATCCTATAGAAGCAGTTCGGTCTAGAGGAGCATTCACGGTGAGGGTATAGGGACCGCCGGCCGTGAAGGGACCGAGGGTCGCCATCCATTTGCCGTCCGGTCCAGCGGTCGCAGTGGCAGTCTTGCCGTCCATGCTGACAACCACTTTCTGGCCGGGCTTCGCCCAGCCCCAGACCGGCGCTTTGATGCCGCGCTGAAAGACCATGTGGTCGGTAAAGAGAGGATGCAGGAACGGCTTCTCGGCAGGCGCCTGGGCCGCCTCTCCGCTTTGCGTCTGGGCGATGAGCAGGAGGGCCAGCAGCGCCGCAAGCGTTGCCGCCACACCCCGGTGTGTGAAAAGGGACATCGAAGATTCTCCTCGGGCGGAAAACAGGAGCCTTGCGGAAAGGATCCGAGCAGGCTCCTGTTTGCGATGCAGGGACCGACTACTTGGGCATGTCGGTACGGAAGGAAGAGGCGGGTAGACCGGTCTTGTTGACGAGGTTGCACACAGGATTGTTGGCCCAGGCGTAGCGCACAGCGGTCGGGTTTGGGACTTTAGACGAGGAGACGACGATGCTATCACCCTCTATTTTGGCGTCGGCGAACTCG
>JAYUMV010000435.1:0-9438 GCA_043762265.1 Chthonomonadaceae bacterium
CAGCAATAGGCTTCCGCCCGATTCCTGAATTCGCACGTCCGGGCGAATCCCCTGCTCGACGAACAGCGAAGTCGCGCCTCGCCTCGCCTGGTGGCGGAACTGCTCCGGGGAGAGGCCGGTGCGTGCGCGAAACAGCCAACTGAACGAGCCCAGACTTTCGAAGCCCAGCGCAAAGCAGATCTGGGTCACGGAAGTATCACTGAGGAGCAGCATCTGGCGGGCGCGCTCCATGCGGCGGCGAGTCAGGTACTGATGCGGAGTCTCCTGAAACACCTGCTTGAATACCCGCAGAAAATGGTGGGTAGAGAGACAGGCCTGCTGGGCGATCTCCGGAATCGTCAGAGGCAGGTTCAGGTTCGCTTCCATAAAGTCCCGAGCGATGTGCAGACGGGTGTAGAGTTCCTCCCGCGTTGCAGCGCGGATCGCTGGAACCTGCTCCATCTCCCGAAAGACATTGCGATGCGCCTGCAACAGCCCTTCGAGCAGAAACCGAAACTGCTCCTCGAACCAGGCGTAGTCGGTGGGCGTACGCTCCTCATAATGCGCCAGACGCCGTAGTACCGGGGAGACGCAGACATCGTGCCGATAGGTCTTCTCGAAAAAATTGACTTCCGGGAGATCGGTCGCATGCGGATTGTCCAGCAGGCGGTCGGCGGGAGTGATCAGGCTTCGCAGAGTATCCTCCGCAATTCCGGGCACAAAGTTGACCGTGTAACAGCGCACCAGAGTCTCCGAGTCGATCTCGCTGGCGAACTCCGTGCCGTTGTTGAAGACCATATAGCCGGTATCGTCTACCGCGTAGCGTTGTTTACCCAGATCGAAGAAGCGCTGTCCATTCTCCGACCAGCGCACCGAGAGCACGCTGGGACTGAAGGGGTTGAATTGGCGTTGTCGTTCCCAGGAGACCAGCATATTGCGTGGTTGGTTCAACAGAATGAAGCCTGTCGATTCCATAGTAACTTCCGCCGGCGCATCGAGGCGCACATCTGGCATACATTTGGGTGTTCTGGGATTCAGTTTCATAGAGTTCCCCTGCATCGGCGGGCTTAACGCCGAAAGACGGTTCGCGATCTTACCACGTCGGTCTCTTATGGAGTATACGCGATCATATGTTACGTGGCTTCTCAAAAATCGCCTTTTCGCATGGCATGAGCTTCTTCCGTGCGGGCGGTATGCGATCCTATAGGATCTCGGGCAAGATCAAGGATGGGCTTCAGAGAGAAGAGACGTACGGGCGGTGTGAGGATAGTATCTTCCACTTCGAAACCCAAGGAAACAGCCGATGTTGGGGCGAACATCCGTGTCTCACTCTTTTGGACGCACGCTGGTTCGGAATGGATTTCTCGAAAGTTGCTCAGTTCCTGCGCAGGCCGCGACAGAAGGATTTCTATCGCGTAGTCCGGGAAGCGAATTCTGCGGGAACGGTTTACGGGGAAGGGAGGGGCGGGGCAGAACGGAGGGAGAGCTGACTCCAGGTAAACAGGCCGACCGCGATGATGAGGCAACACATGGCATTGATACGAATCGCCTCCTGTCCCCCGAGATGTCCCGCCAGAAAACCGATCTCCAGGCCGCCGATCGGCATCAGACCCTGAAAGACGAGCGAATAGACCGCCATGACGCGTCCGCGCAGGTCGTCGGGAACCTCCTCCTGAACGCGGGTCTGCGCGGTGATCGCGAAGACGATCATGGCAAAGCCGCTCCAAATCAGGATCGCGAGCGCCAGCGCGAAGGAGCGTGTAAAGGAGAGCATCACAAGGGAGATGCAGAAGAGGACAGCCCCACCATAGACGGCGTAACGGCGCGGCAGGCGGTCTCCCCAGAGGGTGAGTGCCACGCCGCCGAGAGCCGCGCCAATGCCGTTGACGCCGGTCAAAAGGCTATAGCCTCTCGCCCCACGATGAAACTGGTCTGCCAGCATCGGGTAGAGGGTAGAGACCGACCAGGCAAAGATGCTGCCCGCCCCGATGAGAAGCACCAGGCGAAGCACACGCGGGGTGTCGCGAATATAGAAGAAGCCTCCCCAGATGGAGTCGGTACGAGCCAACCGTACGAAGGCAGGCAGACGCATCATCAGGAGAGAGACGATCACCGCCAGAAAGCTAAGGCCGTTCAGGAAAAAACAGGCGGCGGCGTTCGTTTTGACAAGCACCACGCCCGCGAGGATCGGGCCGACGAAGCGGGCAAGGTTAAAGCGCAGGGAGTTCAAGGCGATGGCGTTGGACAGCGCGTTGCGCTCAGTCACCATATCCGTGACAAACGCTTGCTGCGCGGGCATATTGTAGGCGTTCACGATCCCACCCAACCCGGCGAGCACGGCGATATGCCAGGGCTGAATGTGGATCGGGTGGTTGGAAGCGAGCACCGCTAGGAGAAAGGCCAGTACCATCGCCAGCGCCTGGGTCCAGACCAGCACATTGCGGCGGGGAAAGCGATCCGCGATCTCGCCGCCATGCAGCGCAAAGACGACATAGGGAATCGCGCTCGCCCCCGAGATGATGCCGAGCCAGAGGGGTTTGTGGGTCAGGTCCCAGACCAGCCACTGCTGCGCGACTGTCTGCATCCAGGTGCCCGCGACCGAGATTAGTTGGCCGAAGAAAAACAGGCGGAAATTAGGAAACGAGAGCGCATAGAGAGGGCCGCGTTTTCTGATGGCGGGAGCCGAGGCGACCGCCGCATCGACATCGGCTTGGGTCATCGCCTCGGTTCGGTAAGGGGCAGGGGAGGGAGAGGCGGCATTGACCTCTCCCGACGATTCACTCATAGCGAAGGGCCTCGATGGGATGCAGCGCTGCGGCTTTGCTCGCCGGATAGATTCCGAAGAAGATGCCTACCCCAGCCGAGACCACCACCGCCGCGACAATCGCCGTGCTGCTCACGATCGTATTCCAGCCGCCGATCTTCGCCAGCAGCATCGAACCGCCGACGCCGAGGCCGATCCCGATGATTCCGCCCATCAGGGAGAGAATGGCAGATTCGATCAGGAACTGCATCAGAATATCGCGTGGCGTGGCCCCGATGGCTTTGCGGATGCCGATCTCGCGCGTGCGCTCGGTGACCGAGACCAACATGATGTTCATGATCCCGATCCCGCCGACGACCAGGGAGATCACGGCGACGATGGAGAGCAGAGAGGTCATTGTGCCGGTAACACTCTGTTGCCGCTCCATCAGGTCGGTCTGGCTGCGGATATTGAAGTCGTCGTTGTCCGGGAAAGGCGGAGTCAGGTGATGGCGGTTGCGCAGAAAGGTCGCGATCTGCTCTTGTGCCAGCGGCATCATCTCCGGGCTGACGCACCGGATGCTCATGAAGTTGATGAAGCGCCGATTTAAGATGCGTCGCATCGCGGTGGTGATGGGAGCGATCACCACATCGTCCTGATCCTGACCCCAGGCGCCTGCCCCTTTGGGGGCGAGCATGCCTACCACCTTGAAACTCTGTCGGTTGACGGCGATAATCTGCCCCGTGAGATCCGTTTTGGGATCGCCGGTCAGTTTGTCGGCGATGGTGACCCCGACGACGCAGACTTTCTGGCTTCCGTCCATTTCCTCCTGGGTAAAGTAGCGCCCGCGATCCACCTCGACATTGTTGACATAGGGATAGTCCAGCGTGGATCCTGTCAGGTTGGTGGAGGTATCCTTACCGTTCAATCGGACTTGCACATTGTCACGTACCTGGGGCGCGACGGCATCGACGCTCTTTTTAAAGTTGTCTGCGATCAGGCGCGCATCCAGCAGCGTCAAGCTGCTCGTTCCGCCTTTCGCTCCGGAAGCGGTGGCGGCATTGATGCGGATACGACTCTGGCCAGGAAAGATAGAGAGCAGGTTGGTGCCGAGGGAGTTGACCGTGTCCGTCACCTGTTTGGTCGCACCCTGACCGATAGCGACAACCAGAATTACAACCGCCACTCCGATAATGATGCCGAGCATAGTCAACGCCGAACGCATCTTATTGCTGACGAGCCCGCGCATCGAGACACGCAAGCTTTCAAAAAGATTCACCTACGCAAGCCCCCCACTTCCTGTAATTTGCCGTTTGCGGCGTTACGCGCGGCTTTTGCCGCCAGTTCTCGCTCCCGCTCGATCGCCATCTCGACCAGAACGTCTTTTGCCGCCAGGCGGTTTTCGACAGCCTCATCGTCCAGCACGACGCCGTCTTTGATATGGACCACCCGCTTGCAATGCTGTCCGATGTCCGGCTCATGGGTGACCATGACGATGGTGCTGCCTTCGTCGTTCAATTCCTGAAAGATCTGCATGATCTCTTCGCTTTGGAGGCTCGCGAGGTTGCCGGTCGGTTCGTCCGCGAGGATCAGCCGGGGCTCCGACGCCAGGGCGCGGGCGATAGCGACACGCTGCTGCTGACCGCCCGAAAGCTCGTTTGGGCGGTGATCAAGGCGGTTACCGAGGCCAACACGCTCCAGCGCAAAGACCGCGCGTTCGCGGCGATCTTTGCGCTTGCCGTAGAGCATCGGCAGTTCGACATTTTCCAGGGCGGTCGTGCGGGCGAGCAAATTGAAGCCCTGGAAGACGAAACCGATCTTCTGGTTGCGGATTCGGGCCAGTTCGTACTCGTCCATGTCGGCGACTTCAACACCGTCGAACAGATAGGAACCGGAGGTCGGACCGTCCAGACAGCCGACGATGTGCATCAGGGTCGATTTGCCGGAACCGGACGGGCCCATGATAGCGACGAACTCGCCTGCGTAGATGTCGAGGTCCAGGCCGTCCAGCGCCTGGACGACCTGATCTCCCATCACGTAGGTTTTATGAATGTCCCGCAGGCAGAGCAGAGCCTGTGCGGGCATTGCAGTCGGCATAGTTTGTCCTTTAGCGGCCACGTCCGCCACCGCCACCTTTGCTGGGACCGAAGGGCGATTGTGGGCCTCCACCCTGGCCCTTCTTACTGCCGTCGTCCATACCGGCCAGGACGATGGTGTCGCCCTCATTCAGACCCTCGCGGATCTCGACGAACTGTCCGTCACTGCCTCCGGTTTTCACTTTGTGCGGGGTGGCCGTCTTCTTGCCATCCACGACCTTGATGACGCTGACCGTCGAGCCGCGCGTACTGACTTTGACGGCTTCGGAGGGCACCAACAGCACCCCTTCGCGCTTCCCGGTCTGAATGACCACACTGGCGGTCATATCGGGTTTCAACTGATGTTTTTTATCTTCGATACCGATCGTGACATCGTATGTGATGACACCCTGCTGAATGGTCGATCCAGAGGCCACCTTCGTCACTTTGCCGGGGAAGCCCTTCTTGGAAAAAGCATCGACACGCACTTCGACCGGCTGGCCGAGTTTGATCTTGCCGATGTCGGTCTCATCGACAAAGGCATCGACCTGCAAGCGGTTGAGGTCGGCAACGATGATCAGGGTCGGTGCACTGAGCCCGGCAGCCAGGGTTTCGCCCTGTTGCGAGGCCAACTGCAAAACGGTGCCGGAGATAGGCGAGCGGATCAAAGTCTTATCGAGCTGGGCTTTGTAGTAATCTACCTGATGCTCAGCGATGGAGAGCGCAGCGCCATTTTCCTCGATCGTCTGTTTCTTTATAACGTCCTGGGTGGTGTTGCCGAGCGCCAGTCTCAAACTGGCCTCTGCCTGCCGCACCTGGGCGCGCGCCGTCGCCACATCGGCGACTCTGGCCTGATCGGTAAAGGTTCCGGATTTCGCAGCCGTGAGGGCAGCCTGCGCCCCATCGACATTGGACTGTGCCTGGCTTACCGCATCTTGTGCGGCTTGGAGATCGGCTTTGACCTTCTCTTGCACCAGGGCGATGTTCTGTTGCGCTGATTTTACCTGCGATGCCGCTACGGTGGAATTTACCTGCGCGGTCTCGACGATGCTCGCCGCAACGAAGCCTTTTGCCAGCAGATCTTGCTGGCGTTTCAGGTTGATGTCTGCGTTCTTCGAGGTAGCGTTCGCCTGTGTGAGCGTTTCATTGGCATTGGCGATCTGCAGATCGTAGCTGGCTTTGACCTGGGCATAGCTCGACTTTGCCGAGTTGAGAGCGGCCAGCGTCGAGGCGAGTGTGGTCTCGGCGCGACGTATAGTCGTGGGAGTCTGCACATTCTGTTGATTGGAGGCTGCCTGGGCAGCATCGAGGCGCGCCTGCGCACTACGCAAGGCCGCTTTCGCGTCGGCGACTGCGCTCGAACTCTGGTTTTTCTGCATATCCAGGCCGGTCTGCTGCTCCAATAGTCGGGTTTGGGCCTGCCGCACGCTCGCCTGGGCCTGCTGCATCTGTGCCTTCATATCGGGCAGATCCAACTCCGCGATCATCTGTCCGGCCTTGACTTTGCTGCCGACATCGGCATAGAGTCGCTTGATGGTACCGGTGATCTGAGAACCGATCTTGACCTGTGCGCCGGTCTGAGCCGTGACGCTGCCAGTTGCGGTGACGGTCTCGACGAGGTCGCCTTTCTTGACGGTGTCGGTCAACATCTTGGCGGTCGGATCTTCGGCGGGATGAGTCTTCTGCCAGGCGAACCAACCTCCCACGCCTACCACGGCCAGCGTGATCAGAACCGGAAGGGTACGGGAGGCGCGTTTTGTTTTGCGCTTTGCCACAGTCGCAGCGGGCGACGGGATAGATGCCATAGGTCTCTCCTTAGAAACACCCGCTTTTACAGCGGGCCGTAAATTACAGCTTTGCCCTCGGTAAAACGAGAGAGCGTCTCTTCCACCGTCGGCGGTTCGGAAGGAAGTTCGGAAGCCAGATCGGACTGAGGTACATGGCTGGAGGGCAGACGGTTGCCGGCCGCTTCCAGAACACGCACGGCCTGGAGAAACTCGGCCCGTTCCTGCGGCGCGAGCAGATTCCAGAGAAGTTCGTAACGCGCACGCCGACGGCTGCGCCGCTCCTGCACCCAAGCTTGCCCGGTTGCAGTAAGACGCATTCGCACGATACGGCGGTCGGTCGGATCGCTCAAACGCTCGGCCAATCCGTGATTGACCAGCCGGTCTGCCGCCTGAGTCAGCGCGTTCTGACGGACATTCAGCCGCTCACTCAGGCGACCCATCGTCTCTCCAATAGGATTAACGCTGCCAACGGTCTCCGGGTCTCCATAGAGCGCCTGCGCCAGTCTCATCTGCGCCAGCGGCAGTTGCAGGAGAGGCATGTCCAGATTCTCCGTATCCATCAGGCGCCTCATGATCGCCGTCAGGGTGCGTTCCATCCATGCGAGATCTGCTCCGGAGTCGGAGGGATCGGACAGGGCCACACCGGTGGAATTTTCTTGTGGGGCGGAACGCGTCGCCATCGATCTCCTTTGTCTTTCCGTTGCTGCGGGCTTCGCCGCGTTTGCTATGCGTTATACGCTATGGTACGCTTCAGCCCCGTGAAATGTTCATGTATGTGAACTATTGTGGCACGGAATCGCGTGCGGTGTCGATCTTGACCTCTCCCTCGTGTCTCCGTGAACCCCTGGCGTCACGGATCTTTGGGCTTTCGACGTGCCCGGAGAAACGGCGAACCTGCATCTGGTTTGACGACAGAGGCGGGAGGGAGTTACGCCTGTCTTTATCCGAGGCGTATTCGTCTGCCATTCTGCGCCTGATAGACAGTTTTTCTAGTCTGCCTGTAAATTTAGCGGTGAAGGCTTGACGCATGGGCGGGGATGTGCTATTATCTCCACTACAGAAAGGCGCGCGGCCTCTATTTTTGTTCGCAGTCAGCCCCCTTCCCCCCACGAAGGCGCGTGACAGTACGGCGCGGAATGGATCTCTCCACAAAACAGGGCAGACGGGAACAGGGACAGCGAATTCAACGCGCTGTAGAACGGGCTGGACTCTCGATCGAAGAGCTGGCAGGCCGTATCGGCTGTTCGCGTGCGCTTATCTATCAATATCTCTCCGGAACCACCCTTGCCCAGCCTGATCGCTTGCAGCAGATCGCGGTCGAGTGTGGGGTTTCGCTTGCCGCCTTCTACAGTGCGATAGAGAGTTCGGAGTCTGAAGAGCCTCCTGTCGCTGCGCCTATTCCTTCCTCTCCTGCCGTTGTTCTGCCTATTCTGCCCGCCCCGCAAGAAGTCACTGCTCGCCTGAACGAAGGTCTGCGATCGATGCAGGAGCTCGCCGCTGCGCAGGAAGGTCCGCCCGACTATCGCGCCCTGGCCGCCACCTGCGAACGGATTCTGTCGCTCACCGCGCAGGTCGGAGATCGTTCCGCGCAGGCGTTTGCACAGTGGAGGTTGGGCAATGCGCTCCTCAGTGTCGCCGACTATCCCCGCGCCGCAGATGCGTTGGCGCATGCCGTCTCGCTGGCGCAGGAGATCGGCGCTGCCAGCACCGAGACCTCTGCACGGCAGAGCCTGGGCCAGGCGTTGTATCAGTTAGGGCGGACGGAGGAGGCGGAAGAGCAGTTCGCCCATATCGCCGCCGGGACCGATTTTCAGGGTCGTTGGAAGGGGACGCTCTCGCTGGGCAGCATTCTGGAACAGCGCGGTGAGTACCAGCAGGCGATGCAGCGTTTCGACGAGGCCGCGAACATTCTGGAGGAGGGCGAAGCGAACGGCACTGCCCTGCCGGAAACGATTGCTATCGGCCTCCTCTATGTCAACGCGAACCGTACCAACGTCTATCTGGACGAGGGCGATTTTACGGGCGCCCGCCCGTTGGCGGAGCGCTGTATGGTCGCTGCGGAGAGCCTCGGCATCGCCGGACAGCATCTCGAAGCACGTTTCAATCTCGCCTGGTGCGATTTTGGGGTAGGGAAGTGGTCGGCGTGCTATGCCGCTTTCACCAGCCTGCTGCAGATTGCCCGCTTCATCGGGGATCAGGGGCGGGAGACGATGACGCGCGCCTGGCTCGGCATCTTCCTCGCCGCCGCCGGGGATCGGGACGGCGCGCTCGCCTTTGGAAAGGATGCGCTGTCGCAGGCGCTCTCGCGCGGGGATCGGCGTGCGGAACTCTATGCGCAACTCGCTCTGGCGGACGCCTACAGCGGAGATCGCCTGCGCCAGGGGGAGGCGCGTTATCATATCACGCAGGCGCTGGCGGTTGCGGCTGCCGTTCGGGAGACGCGCGCGGAGATCGAGTGCCGACTGCGGTTGGCACATCTAAGCGCTCAGAGCGGCTCGGTAGCGGATCTGCGCGACGCCGCTACCCGCGCTCTGACCCTCTCCCTGCGGCTCGGCGCACGCCATATGGAGAGCCTGGCGCATATCTGGCTCGCGGAAGCCCTCTACCGAGAAGCGAACGCCGACTCCGCTCTGGCGCGCACCGAAGCCGAGGCTGCCATCGCTCTGGCCGACAGTCTGGAACTGATCGAAGGCCGCTGGCGGGCGCGGTTTACGCTCGCGCAAATCCTGCTGAACAGCGCACCTGATTCGTTTGCTGCAGCGGAGATCGCGCTCCGCGAAGCGATTGCGCTCCTGGAATCTCTGCGCTCTGCCCTGATTGAGACAGGAATTCCCGATACACTCCTCGAAAATGA
>JAYUMV010000436.1:0-10606 GCA_043762265.1 Chthonomonadaceae bacterium
CCGCCTGCCAGAGTCGCCGCGCCCCGATTCAGGGTCAGATAGGTGAGGCCGACGTTTAGCAGGAAGCCGAGGCGCGACCGGATCTCCTTGACGATCTGACGGGCGATGATCATCTCGCGCTCCGTCAGTTGCAGGGCTTCGAAGAAGGCGAACAGTTTTTCCAGCGACAACCCGCAGAGATCCGCGATATTCTTGGTTCCAACCGTGACCGCGAGCGATTCCGGCTTCAGGCGCTGGCCTTTGCAGACGGGGCAGGGGCGCTGTGCCTGATACTGCTCCAGATCCTCCTTGACATAGGCGCTGTCGCTCTCACGGTACTTCTCTTCCATCTCTTTCAGCACGCCGCCGAACTCACTGTCGAAGGAGCGTGTGCGTCCCCATTTGTTGCGGAACTCGACCGTGACATTGCCCTTGATCCCGTACATGAGCGCATTGAACTGCATCTCGGAAAGATCTTTGAGCGGCGTCGTAATGGCGAAACCGAGCTTCTTCGCGACGGCCTTGAACTGGCTCTCGCGATGCTCGGTCAGGATTTTCTTGCTCGCTTTTAGCACATAGTAGCGGATGCCGCCTTCGGCGATGCTCAGATTACGGTTGGGCGCGATCAAACCGGGATCGAACTCCGTTTTTGTGCCCAGTCCATGACAGTCCGGGCACGCGCCGTAGGGCGAGTTGAAAGAGAAGAGGCGCGGCTCGATCTCTTCGTAGTTGAAACCGCCGTCCGTTGTGGCGAAGTTCTCCGAGAAGACGATCTCCTGCCCTGGGATGTCGCCGCTCGCCTGTACGGAGACGACCGCAACTCCCTTCGCACGCTTCAAGGCCTGTTCGAGCGAATCGGCAATGCGGGACCGGTTCATATCCGCCTTCTGGATCAGGCGGTCCATGACGATCTCGATGGTATGCTGTTTGTAGCGCTCCAGATCGGGGATCTGCTCGCTCAGATCGACCATTTCGCCGTCGATCCGGGCGCGCACAAAGCCCTCCTTCAGGATCTCTTCCAGCTCTTTCTTGTACTCGCCTTTGCGTCCACGCACGATCGGGGAAAGAACCAGGTAGCGCGCGCCGTCCGGCAAGGTCAGCACCTTATCGACCATCTCCTCGATGCTCTGCTTTACCATGGGCAAACCGGTCTCCGGGTCGTGCGGGATTCCGATGCGGGCGTAGAGCAGGCGCAGATAATCGTAGATCTCCGTTACGGTGCCGACGGTCGAGCGCGGATTGCGGCTCGTGGACTTCTGGTCGATGGAGACGGCAGGGCTCAGGCCGTCGATCTGATCGACATCCGGCTTGTCGTGCTGGCCTAGAAACTGGCGGGCATAGGCGGAAAGACTCTCTACATACCGCCTCTGCCCCTCGGCATAGAGCGTATCGAAGGCTAGAGACGATTTGCCCGACCCGCTCAGACCGGTAATGACGACCAGCCGATCCCGAGGAATGTCGATATCGATGTTCTTCAGGTTGTTCTGCCGCGCACCCCGAATACGAATGACGTTGCGGTCCGGAATCTCGCCCATCTTCTCCGCTTTGGCGAGAATGGAGTCCAGACGCTCCTCCTCCTGCACGGTCTCTTCCGGGAGGAAGGACTCGGCAGCGCTCTGCTTCGCCTTGCGGTCGGGCGTCTTTTTGCTCGTCTGTGTCCTTGCCTGTGCCATGTTCTTTTCGCTCACCTTCCTGCGGTTTCGGTCCGATACGTTGACACTATTCTACCCGACAGATCTGTGGTGAAAACTAGTAGACACCGGGAAATTCTTGTCAACTCTGTGACGGTTTTGAAACGACGGAAACGTCTGGCGTTTCCCACCGTCTAACCTACGGGATCGCTGTAAGTATTCATCTGGGAGGCAAAAACGTTGATAGGCAGATTCGGCAGAGCAGGGATCGTGCAGGCGGGCGTCGCTTTCGTAATGGCGACAGGTTTCGCGCATGCCCAGGTCGTCACAGATGCGCCTCCTGCGTCCGGGACGGCGCAGCAAAAAATGGCTGGCTATATCGCGGCGGATAGCAATCCGTACCGTATCGAATGGACAGGGACTGGCGGCTATTTTGTGCAGCACGCCTATGCGCAGGAGCCCGCCCGGCGCATACAGATGGACTATCTGCATACACAGGTCGGCCCAGTAGGGTACTCCAAACATCTGGCCTGGTTTATCGCGCGGGATACGGATTCTTTCAATATCCTCTGGCTCTATCTCGACGATGCCGGGACCGATTTCGGTTGTTGGCTCTATCAATACCCCTCCAATCGTCTGACCTACCACCGATTTACCGGCAACTACCGTTTTACACCGCCCACTTCCGCACCGGCTCCTCACTTGTTCGAAGGTATTTCGCTGCGCCGACCGCCACACTATGCCGGGTTAGACTTCACCTTCCGCGACTGGACACGCGATCTCGGCACCCTCGACCGTCTCGATCTGGTTGCCGCGCCTCCCGAGGGGCCCGTCGTGGGAACCATTGGCGCACCGCCGGTTGCCCCAGGGAGCGCAGCGTCTCCGCAAAAAACGCCGAACGGACCTCTCGTCGGCACCGTCGGAGTTATCCCCACGACCGGAGCGCCGACGAAAGCGCCTGACCGCACGCTCTCCGCGCTGCGGGTCGCTCCGCTGCACGAGATCAGCGTCGGGGAAGCGAATGGGTGGAAAAACAGCGGTTGGCAGGAGCTTCACTGTCTCGCCTTCGACACCTCCGACGATCCGTACTACCTTATTCTCTACTCCAACGAGACGACAGGGTTTGTGATAGACATCAAGCATGCAAAGACCTATACCGCCAATTTTGGGGCCAAGGTCCAGTTCAGCGCCGAGAACTCCGTTACGCAGCAAAACAGTACCCTTGCTGCCCAGGATCTGCATGTCCGCCGCTATGACTGGCACGATTTCACGGTGCGCTCTGCGCAGAAACATGCCAATCCTTATACGGAGGTCAATCTGCTCGGAGAGTTCGTCGGGCCGGACGGTAACAAAGTTCAGATCCCTGGCTACTGGGATGGTTCCGATCACTGGAAACTGCGGTTTACGCCAGGGCTAGTCGGAGATTGGCTGTGGCATACGCGCTCCAACGATCCCGACCTGGACGGTCTGGGCGGATCTTTCGAGTGTGTCGCAGTAGATGGAAAGGAGCGCGCCTTTTTCGGAGTACATCCGGATCGCTCCTACAAGCGCCATTTCGCGACCCGTGAAGGCAAGCCGGTCTTCCCATTCGCGTTGCACGACCCGGTGTTCAATGTCTCTCCGGAAGAGCTGCGCGCCAATACTGTCGGCATCCCTGCTGCTTCGGACAAGCCGGACCTGCCTGCCTCCTTCGTAGCGTTTCAGAAACGAGTCGACGCCTGGTCCGCACAGGGCGTCAACCGCTTCGTCGGCGGCTTTCTGCTCGACCACGATGGGTTTGCCGCCAAGACGCAGGCCAATGAAGGCGGAGCGCCGTTTCTAGGGTACGATCTCGACCATCCCAACCCGGCTTTCTTCCAATGGATGGATCGGCGCATCGCGTACTGCAACGAGCACGGCATCGTGCCGGACATCGGATTCGGCTGGCCTAGCGGGGGGATGTTCCAGACCTATACCGATGTGCAGTTACGCCGCTTCTGGCTCTCTATCGTGGCGCGCTATGCAGCGATGGATGTCTCGTGGAATCTCTTTGGGGACGATGGGCAGCCTCTCCCGGAGGGAGCCGAGGCCCGGATCTCCGCTTTCGCAGAGTTGACCCATCTGTACGATCCCGGTCAACATGCGCTCACCTTTTTGCGGAAGGGGGCTGTCCTCCCAGACTTCCGGGTCATCGAGGACTCGGCCACCATCGATGGTGCGACGATCAGCCTGCCGTCGGCTCCGGTTCCACCCGCTCCCGTGGGCCCGCCCATAACGGACTATCCCTGGCTCGACTATATGACGCTGGCGGGCGGCAGCACGCGAGCCCTGGACCTGTTCCCCGACCTCAACAAACCGATCGTTGTGTGGGCAGACAATGGGCTTCCCATGAAACGCGAGGCAGTCTCTGCGGATATCACCCGCCACACTCTGTGGGAGACACGGATGCGCAACGGGTACTGGGTAGGCAGCGCCGACAGCATGGCGGCGGTAGACAGTGCGGATGTCAAAATGGCCGCAGACTGCGCGAAGTTCTTCCGGAAGATGAAATGGTGGCGCCTGTATCCTCACCCGGAGATGCTGACCGGCCGCGAGGAGACCCCTGCGGAACGCCGCCGTCGCCAAAAAACGGAGGATGCTGTGCTTGGCACAGGAGGCGGGGGAGGACCGCGCCGGAATCCCGATCAGCCTCGGAGCAATGGCAGGAGACCTGCCGGACCGCAATTTCTGCTCGCGGATCCGGGGAAGGAGTATGTCGCCTATCTGGAGCGAGGCGGCCATATCACCCTCGACCTGATCGATATGCCCGGTCGTATTCACTTCGTCTGGTTCAACCCCGCGACAGGACAATCGCAGGAGCAACCCGATCTGGAAGGCGGAGACTATACCGTGTTCGTCGCTCCGGACAAGAATGACTGGGTTCTCTCTCTCTCCCGACACTGAGCATCCCTCTGGTCAAAATGCGCGATTTGTGATATGATAGATTGTCGGGATTATCGGCGATGCAGGGATAACGAGAGGCACCATGGCGACGAGCGCGGAACAACTGAAACCGGGGACACTGTTGAACGGACGCTACCAGATCACGCGTCCCCTGGGACGAGGGGGCATGGGCACCGTCTTCCTGGCAGAGCACCTCCAGTTGCAGTCGATCCTGGCGATCAAAGAGGTGTGCAGCCCGGGCGAGTCGGACGAGGAGAGGCAGGCGACCCTGGAGCAGTACCAGCGCGAGGCCCGCTTTCTGGTCCAACTCAACCATCCCAACCTCCCCAAAGTGACCGATGCTTTTGTCGAGAACGACCGCTTCTATCTGGTCATGGAGTACATCGAGGGTGTTACGCTGGAAGCACGGCTCAAAGAGCGTGGCGGACGGCCGCTGCCGGTCATTCAGGTGATCGAATGGGGCCTTCAAATCGCCGATGTGCTGGCCTATCTCCATAATCAGAATCCGCCGATCATCTTTCGTGACCTCAAACCCGCCAACGTGATGGTCAAGCCGGACAACACGATCCGGCTGATCGATTTTGGCATCGCGCGCCGGTTTCAGTTGGGCGCGGTACACGACACCTCGCTCTTCGGCAGCGTCGGTTATTCACCCCCAGAACAGTTCGGGCGGCAGCAGACCGATGCCCGCTCCGACATCTATGCGTTTGGCGTCACCTTACATCAGATGCTCACCGGAATCGATCCGTCCATTCAGCCGTTCAAATTCGTCTTTGTCTCCATGGTCAATTCCGCCGTGCCTGAGTTGCTTTCCACACTGATCCAGAAGTGTCTGGCCATGGACCCGGACGCGCGTCCTGCCGATATCCACCAGGTGGCGATGGGACTGGTCGCGTCACGCGAACTGCTCACGACGCTCGAACCCGAGATAATGGAGGAGACGAATCGCCCGGCTTCGTTCGACGCGATGAATGCGCCGACTGAGTCGGCGCGCAGCTCCTCCGGGCCGTCCGGAGTCTCCAGTGGACCACGCATTATCTCGACCAAACTGGCGGAAGCGGATGCGGAACGCCGCCGCAGCGGCAGCCAGGAGATGCCCCGTCCCGGCTCCGGGAAGGTTGCCGCTTCCGTCGTCCGACCACCGCCGTCAACCCCAAAGCCGGTGACATCGAAACCGGCTTCTACGCGGTCGCCTGCACTGGTGGGCGGCGCGCTGCTGCTGCTGCTTGCGGTTGGCGGAATGGCCTACGTCGTCTCACGCCCGCATACTACAAACACTCCTGCCGAGGTGCATCGACCTGTCACGCCTTCCGGCCCAATGCAGAACACCGATACGCATCCGCAGGTGAATCCGACCGACAATCCAACAGATAAGTCCGGCTCGGAGAGCGATAATAGTCATGTGGTGATCAACAACTTCCAGGTCGTTTCGGCGAACCTCGTGGTCCTGCCCGACAAGACCATGTCCCTCCGGTTGACAGTCAAGGGCGAAATCTCCGGCAGCCATACGTCTAAAATCAGTCTGAGCGGGCAGTTTACGGATAACAACAATATCCCCATCCCTGCGAACCGTGGCGGATCCGCATTCAATGTCGGCGGCGTTCTGATCTTCCCGGACACGCCTGTTGCCGAGGACTCTATCGATAAACAACTGGACATCCCGCTGACCGAGTTTCCCACATTGGCCATGAACAGTACGGTGAAGTTCAATGTTGTGGCTAAGATCGATGGCCACCTTCTGAAGGAAGCCGAGACGTTTACGATCCCGAACGCGCTCTTCACCCCCTACACGTCGCATATGCCGGAAGGAACCACCTCTCCCACCGGCACGACGCCTTCGACACCCGACTCCCAGAAGAACGGCAAACGTGGCGGCAGCCTTGGCTTCGACAGTTTTCATGGCAGCGGCGGCCAATAGTCCCACACAAATAGGTCCTCCGAACTTCTTCCTTGGGACTTTTTGCCCTTGCCGACGCGTTCCCTTTCGCGCTATACTGAGGAAGAAACAATGGACAAATCGGTCGGGAAACGCTGCGCGACCGGTGGTGACAAGGAGCATAGGATGAGTCGGCGTACCCTGTATCAGATGTTTGAAGAGACAGCGCGACAGCATGGCGGACAGCCGGCGGTAGGGTTTCGTACCGGCAAGGCAGCCGAACTGACCTGCTGGACCTACAATGAACTGGCGCAGAAAGTGAAACAGTTCCGGCGTGGGCTGGATGCGATGGGGCTGCGCAAAGGCGACCGGATCGCGATCCTGGCCGAAAACCGCGTGGAGTGGGCCATCACCGACCTTGCGGCACAGGCGCTTGGCCTCATCAATGTCGCTCCTTATTCCTCCCTTCCCACAGCACAGGTCGCGTTTATCGTGCGGGATTCCGGGGCCAAGATGCTTGTCTTTTCGGATGCCAAGCAGGGAAAAAAACTGCGGGAGTTTCGCTCCGAATGCCCCGAACTGCAATACGCGGTGGCCATGGACGGAGAAGCGGAAGCCCTGGCCGCAGACAATGTCCTGGCCTTTGCAGCCGTCACCGAGCGTGGAGAGGCGGAGGGGCGGGATGAGGCAACGCTCGACCGTATTGCGCGGGAAGTCGATCCCGATGCCCCTGCCATGTTTATCTATACTTCCGGCACGACTGGCGATCCCAAAGGCGCGATGCTGTCGCACATGGCGATGATACAGACACCGGATGCTGTGATGGACGAACCAGTCGCCCAGGTCGGCCCCGGAGATCAGTTCCTCTCCTTTTTACCGTTGAGTCATATCACGGAGCGGGTAGGCGGCTACTATCTGCCCTTGCGCGCTGGCGCCTGCATCGTCTACTCTCAGGGGCTTTCTCATATTGGGGAAGAGATTACGACCACCGTTCGCCCCCACATTATGCTCTGCGTGCCGCGTATCTTCGAGAACATCTACGACAAGTTCAAGGATAGTCTCGCGAAGATGGAGCCGGACGTGCGCAAAAAGGTGGAGTGGGGCCTGAAGATCGGCATGGCGGCGGCACAACGGCGTTCGGATGGCACAGGGTTGGGACTGGTGTTGGGCTTGCAGGACATGATCGCTGAAAAACTGATCCTGCCGAAAATCCGCGAGAAAGTAACTGGAGGCCGCATTCGGTTCTTCGTCTCCGGAGGAGCGCCCTTAGATCGTGAGACCGCGACTTTCTTCCTCGCCATCGGTATTCAGATCCTCGAAGGCTATGGCCTCTCAGAGACCAATATCATCACCCTCAACCGGCCCGGCAAACAGCGCATTGGCACCGTCGGCAAACTTCTCTTGAACGCCGAAGTCAAGATCGCGGAAGACGGCGAGATCCTGATGCGCGGGCAGGGGCGCCTGTCCGGTTACTACAATAAGCAGGAAGCGACCTCAGAAGCGATCGATTCGGAGGGCTGGTTCCATACCGGCGACATCGGCGAACTCGCTCCCGACGGCTATTTGAAGATCACCGACCGCAAAAAGGATCTGATCGTCCTGACGAACGGTAAGAAAGTCGCCCCGCAGCCTATCGAAGCGACCCTCAAACAGAGCCCTTACATCGGTGAGGCGGTCCTGTTCGGCGACAAACAGGCCACGGTCAGCGCCCTCCTCGTCCCAAACTTCGGCCGCCTGTTAGAGTGGGCTAAAGAGCAGGATCTGCCGACCAACGACATTGCCTGCCTGGTCGCCTCCCCCGAAGTGCAGAAGATGCTCAAGGCAGAGGTGGATCGTGAGACACGCGGCCTGGCCGACTACGAAAAGATCAAGCGCTTCCGTGTCCTCGACAAACCTTTCGGCATCGAATCCGGCGAACTGACCCCGACCCTCAAAGTCAAACGCAAGTTCGTCGCTCAGAAATACGCCGAGGTGCTCGGAGGCATGAGCCGTACCTAACCCCTATACATTTTAGATAAAGATTAGGGTCCGACTTGAGGTTGTCAAGGGACGTTGTCCCTCGCTATGCGGCTTCGCCGGGCCGTCCTCCGGACGGAGCGACATCAGTCACAAGTTCCTGTTGCTTCCAGAAAGCCAGGGTGCCCGCTTCAGCGGGCCTTCGGAGGCATAGCCTCCCCCAGCGGAAGGCTTTAGCCCGACGTGACTGCTCAGGCGGACCTAATCTATAAGGTATTGTGTTTACGTCCATTCGCGCAGGGGGAGGCCATCGCTGTCTTTGAAACTTCCCACGACGAGCATGATGCAGTCAACGAGAACGCCGAAGCCGAATAAACCCCCGGTCAGCAGGTAGAGAACGCCGGTTCCGACCTTTCCCGCATAGAAACGATGAAAGCCCAGGTAGCCGAGGAAGAAACAGAGCAGAAACGCGATCAAAATTTTGCGGTCCGAAACGTAACCGTAGTTCATTGAAGTCCTCCAAAACAGGTTCGCTGGAATAGTCGAACCTTAACTCTCTCCACCATACATTACGTACCGGACAGAAACCGGTTTCGGAAAAGGCTATCGTAACGATGCGATCATCTTATACGAGGAAAAATTTGCGATTTGCGCTCTTATGCGCGGTTTTCGGAAGAGGGGTTCTATCTCCTGCGTCGGCGCAAGTAACGCTTCAGGCGTCAAAGCCTTCGGCCCAGCAAGGCTCCACGGGTGAAGACCTCAAACAAGCCTCCCGCTATGGGCAGGTGCTCGGCCATGAGTGGGGCGGGCATGCAGGCGATTGGGCGCAGTATCCTTTTCGTATCGGGGAGAACGCGTCTCCGGCCTACCTCCATCTCCGTTATGCCCGCGAAACGGCCGGGGCGAGCCATCTGCGCGCTACGGTGGACGGCATCGATCGAGGGTTTCTGACGCTGCCCTCTACGGGAGGATGGGGTGACCGTGACACTCAGTTTCAGCTAGCGACGCTGAAACTCGGAGCGCTCCGCACAGGCAATCATACCCTGCGTCTTACGGTCGAACTGCCAGCAACGGCAAAACTGCATTTGCAGCGCCCGGCCCCTGTTCTCGATCTCGTTGGCAACCGCACCGATAAAAATTCGGTAGGCCACGGAGTCAACGTGGCTCTTTATACGGGCACCCCCTCTCGCTTCTTCTACTCGACCTACAATCTGGGCAACGTTTTCAGCGCCGTGGACGGCGCAACACTCCGCTGGTTCCCCGACTACACGCTGATCGATCCGCATGGCAGCGGCAACCCTCTGAATGCCAACCTGGATCAGATCCTCATCGATAGTCAGTCAGGGGATACACCGGAGGGTGCGCAAACTCCGCTGGATCCCATAGAGGAGCAGAGGCAGGTCTGTGTTACGCAGGAGGATGTCGTTGTCTCCCGCGTGACGCTCACCAATCCTGGCGCGAAACCCAGGGTGCATCGCATTGAAGTTACGGGCGACTGTCGTGGTTCAGTCGATTATCGGGGGCAGCCAGGTGGGGAAAAGGCGACGCGAATCGACGGAGATACCCTTTACTTGACGGATAAAAACGCCTTCCCGAGCGTTTTGTCCCACGGTCTGGTGATGGCGATCCGTGCCTCTACCCGCCCCACGTCCAGCGATACCGCGATTCCAGGCGCCTATCGCTTGAGCTACGAGATTGCGGTCCCGGCGCACGCGACGACCGTCACCACGTTTGCCTGCGCCTTTGCCCGCGACGAGGCGACGGCGCAAACCCATCTGACGCATGTGCTCGGCGAAAACGATCCGGTCGCGCAGAACCGTCTGGACTGGACGCACTTCTACGAGCATAAGATTCCGCGGTTCACCTGTTCCGACAAGGGGCTGAACGAGATCTACGGGTTTCGCTGGTTTCTGCTCAAGTTCACGCTCTCCGGCGGTGATCTGGGGCTCTTCAAGTACCCGGTCGATATGGAAGGTCGCCAGGAGTTCCAGACGTACTGTACAGTTTCCGACTTCCAGAACACCCGCAATCCCTGGCCGTCTGCGTCGGGAATGATCTGATCGACTATTGGCAAGAGCAGGGCGCGTTTCTCTGCTTCGCTGAAATCTTCATCTGAAGCCTGGAAAACCTTTCCAATCGCGGAAGCCATTGCCGCCAGTTTGCCAGTTTCGGTTAGCATGTCGCCCGCATTAGTTTTCCTCTCTATCGGCGTCAGCGCCTGAAGTTGCGCTTCGATTCCCTT
>JAYUMV010000437.1:0-5770 GCA_043762265.1 Chthonomonadaceae bacterium
AAATCGTTGGGATGATTGACGCCGTTACCGGTGAAGTCCAGGTAAGTTTTGTTCTTCAGGATCTCCTCCCAGACCGAAGTGAGGTCAGCGACCGCGATGCCGGGACCAGCGAGTTTCTGCAGCGCATCGCGATAGGCGAGGATTACCTGCGGGTTGGCCCAGTTGCAATCGGCGTTGGGCAGCATCGAGGAGACCAGGATGAACTCCGCGTGGGGCTGGAGTTTCCGGACCGCGTCCATCTGTCCGTGAATGTCCGCGATAAAGTCGGAGACAGGGCGTCCGGAACCTCCACTGCTGTCGTTCATACCCCAGGCCAGGACGACCAGATCGGGCTTCTCGGCGGCGACCTGCGCGATATTCTGCACTCCCCAGGCGGCCGTCATCCCACCAACAGAGAGGTTTTTAGAGGTGATGTCGGACTTGTAAGCCCGTTTGAGGTTCTGAACGACAAGATCAGGATACGGCGGCATCATAGGCGGCACATTGGAGAGTTTGGAGGCGTTACCGCCCACCGTGATGCTGTCTCCGAAGAAGGTGATATTTACCGGCTGCCCCCTCTTCAACTTCTGGAGTATTAAAGGCAGTTCCCGCGCGGCAAAGCGTGTAGTAGGCAGTTTCCCCTCCGCTTTTTTGTGTTCGTAGGTCACTACGACCTGCATATCTGCGTACTCGTGCGAGGGAGCAAAGAGGATATCCCCTTTGCCGTCCCGACGGCGCAGATTGAAGGGCTGGGTGCCTAGAGGCGGCATCAACTGCTTCTCCGTCGCGACGGGAATGGAAGAGCCTTTCGGGAGAGTCAGAGTTCTGGAGCCAGGCTCGAAAACATAGTCCGTACCGGCCTGATAGGTAATCAGCCCTGACGAACTCTTCACGCTGAGAATCTTCACCGGTGCAAAAAGCAGATTGCCGGTGACAGACACCCCCTCTTCCGACTTCACAAAGAGCACGCTTTCGCCTACCATCCTCGTAGATTTCCAGGACGGCAATGCCTTGGCTGCGGTGTTTCCGCTGTTCTGTCTTGCATCGGATGGCATCGGAGTCCCCAGAAGCGCTAAAATCAAAATCGCAGGCAGGAAGTTCATGAGAGGCAAGTTCCTATCGTATCAGGCATGAGGTAGCAGATCAGAGACACGGATAGGCCGCTCCGGATGGGCAAGAGGGGCTGCTGATTCGTCGGCAGTGTAGACCATGATCTCCTGATAGCCTGCGGGGGAAGGCTGCCGATGAACGATCAGGCGACGCCCTGTAATGTCGATGGTCCAGTATTCGCAAATGTCTGCAAGGGCGTAGAGATTGGCTTTGGCGTTGAGATCGAAACGCAAGGTTGTATCGGAAACTTCGATCAGAAGCCGCAGATCCTCCGGGCGAGGATGTCTCTCCGCGAAGTGCGTATAGGGTTCTGCCGTGACGGCGGCATCGGGTTCAGGTTCGTCGTAGTCGGGGCTGGTATCCGACAGGTCAATGGTCGCCTGTATCCGCGTATATTCCGCTCCAAATAGACCTGTCAGCCAGTTAAGAAGCGCTTGAATGACATAGGCGTGCGCAGGTTTCTGGCCCATTTTAGAAAGAATTTCCCCGTCAATCAGTTCATAGCGTCCGGTCAGAAAACCACCGTCGCGCAGGGTGGCGCACTGCCTGCGCGTCCACCGAATACGATTAGGAATGGGTTCATACGGACCCGGTTTTTCTGTCAATGGCACAGGCATGAGGTCAGCCTCCTATTCCAACTCTCCAGGTCTCTTTTCCGGAGAAAGATCATACAGTGGCGCGACAGCCGCAGGCAAAGGTGAGGGGGGTAGGCGAACTGTACTCGTCCACTTGCCCGTTGTGATAGTGGCTCACCCGATTGGTGGAGGGGTCGAAAATAACGATATCGCGAATGCCCTGCGCGAGATAGAACGGAAGGCTGACTTCGGTGTCTTTCTTTTCGTAGCCTTTGCTGAGTATCTCGATGACGGCTTCCGGGATCATCTCGCACATGGTATCTTCTTCTGTGGGCTCCTCACAAAAAATCGAGATATCAGGGCGTTTGGCAGAGCCATCCGGAAAGAGAATATAGATATCTGCATAGTGGATACAGCCGCATCTACCGGCCTCCAGGGTCGTGGTCGTAATGCTTGCACGAATGCGATCTGCAATCCGTTGATGCCGGATCACAGGAGAAGCTTCCCAGATAGGCATCCCATTGACGTACTCCAATCGGATGCCTATCTCCTCTGCACGTTGTTCCATCGCCTCTGTGATCATAGTGTTCTCCCTGGCTCCATTATCCCTTATGCCAGAGGGCGCGCACGGGGATCCGCTTACTTCATCCGTGTGCGCGCCACGTTGTTGTCCTTCTTCTTCTCCTCTACGAGATTTCTTGGGTCTACCTGTGCAAAGATGAAGATCCCAGTGGCGTCATCACCAGGACCGAGATCTGCTTTCATCTCGGCATCGTACCATTCGCCCGGAGCCAGTCCCGGAATATTCACCTCCTGGAGCAGGAGATAGAGGCTGGGTACGAAGTTGGGCCCTGCGCCCGCCCAAAACCTGACGGTGGTGGGCGCGGACGCTTTCTTGCCGATATTCGTCACCCTGGCAAGCCCATGTAGCGTGACACGCAAGTTGATACCAGCGCCGTTCGCCTCCTGTTGCGCGATGTTCCAGGCAGCCGTGAGGTCGGGCAGTTGGATGTTTGAACTGAGGTCGAACATGTCGATGTTATTGTCGGTGGAGGGGTCGGGTTCCGTGCCGCGCACAGCGGCGGCAAAGCCGATTTTATCCGTTTCCGCGACACGCACCTTTACCGTGACCACAGCGGTCGCCCCTGGCCCTAATGCGCCAAGATCCGCGCGCAGAATCCGCTCCGCAACGATCGCATCGCCCTGGGAAGCATTTGCGCCCATCGGTTCCACGCCTGACTGCATCTGATCCGAGAGAAATACATGGGACGCACGAGACGCACTGTTGTTTTTGACCGTTAAGGTATAGGTGATTTCTGAGCCTCGGGAAAGCGCTGTCGGCAGTTTCGAACGCTTTACCGACAGATCGACTTCGGGGAGACGCGGGCCAAGATTGACCGGCACGATCACGATGGAAGTGCCGGTAGTGAAGGCCAGTCTGTTCTCTCCGGCGTAGACAAGGTCGCGGGCCGCTCCTCTCCGCGCCTGCGGCATCGACGTGTATCTCTCCTAGCGCCCCCTGGGTTTGCAGATCGGCGGCTTTCAACGTATAGTTGCCATCCTTACCGGTAATGCAGTAGACCCTGCCCGTAGATCCTAACGCCAACATGTGGCTCTCACCGGTAATCGCCTTCATGGCATCCGTCATGCCGTGCATTTCGCCGAGTACCTGTCTCTGCTCAGGATCGATCACGGATCCGCCGCCCGTCACCAACAACCCGTTCGCGCTCGATTGTATCGATTGATTTCCGGACAACAGACTGCCGGTCGAACCTCCGGATGTCACTCCCTCTCGGCCGATATTGAGGGTGTAAAAGCTCCAGGAAGAGAGCATGTTTTCGTATCCGAACCACCGTCCCGGCGCAATGCCCTGAGCCAACTGATGCCCTGGTTCCGCCGTGTCCCCCGCCGGCAAGCCATTGAGGTAGACCGCCATTCCGGCGTTGTCAGGAGAGAGGCCACGTAGGTGCCTTACGATGGCGACGGCCTCTGGCACTCCAGGTACTGCCGCCATTTTCCCTTCAGCGACTCCTGTGCCCACAGGAAAGGCTGGCCCGGCCGCAAACGTCGTAAGGTTGACTCGCCGAATCGAACTCCCATCCGCCACAGCGACATAGAGATAACGTTCTCCGGAAGAGAGCACAAGGTCGCCTGGCTCCTTAGAAAGCGATACGGATCGTCCGACGTTCCCGGAGAGAGGATCGATGCCGGTAATCGAATTAGCGGTCTCCCCATATCCACCGGAGGTTACGGAGGCGTAGAGCGTTCTGGTGGAAGCGCAATAGACCAATGAGTGTGCTGGCATAGCGATCACCATCCCAACATTGACAGGTCCCGCCGCCTGCGCAGGCGGGTTCGACGTCCGCCTCGAAGCCTGTCCAAGCGCGCCAAGACTAGAGAGGGTTGTGATGATGAGCGCGGGTACGACCCCAGTGAGCGGACGGTAGCGATGTTGCGTCACGGCATAGCCTCCATTCATATAGCCTGCCGGCTGGTAGTCCGGCAGATTCGATCCTTGATGATATAGGAGAGATACTCCCTTTGCACTATTTAGGGTTTCCGCGTGGACATCGGTTTGGGAGAGAACATCTGGAGGCGACCGAACTGGCTCCATTCCGAGACGATGATGTCGCCGGCTTTGTCGATAGCGATGCCATGCGGAGAGTTGAGGATGCCTTCGGTCCACTGCGCGGGCGGCAGGCCGTAGTTGGCGCGCTGACTCGCATTGGGGTTGTCCCCGACCTGAGCGACGATGGTGTTGTCCTTACCCAGAACCGTGACGCGGCCTTGCAGTTCCCCGATCGCGATGTAATCGCCAGAGAGATAGGCGACCGCCGGCATGCGCAGATCGCGCAGCAGCACTTTCACCAGGTTGCCGTCCGTATCCCACTGCTCGACGCGGCCGCTCTCGCGGTTGCAGATGACGAGCATCGGTTTAGGGCCTCGCGTATCGACGGTGATGCCGTGGCAGCGGTTAAACTTGCCTTCCTCCGCCGGGTTGCCTCCCGGTCCGCCGAAGGACTTGAGGTACTGGCGGTCCTTGTCGTACTTATGAACGTAGTTCTTGCCGTAGCCGTCCGCCACGAAGATCGTGCCATCGGGCAGCGTCACGATGTTGGTCGGGTTGAACTCCTCGGCTTTGGTGTAGAGGCCGGACTCGGTGGGATATCCCATGGTCCAGACAGGGGTTCCATCGGTCTTGATCTTCTGGACTTCGTGAAAGTTGGGACGGGCGGCAAAGAGGTATTCGCCATCGCGCTCCCGTCTCAGGTAGAGGCCATGAATCTGGGTCGGCCCGAAATTGCGGAGATATTTGCCGTCCGGCCCGAAGACCAGGATCCCGCGCGCCGTGTCGGTGCTGACATAGACATTGCCCGCACGGTCGATGGCCACTCCGCCGTGTGCCGGTCCGATCTGCTGGTTGTCCGGCTGCGCCGGAAAGTGGTTGGGGACATAGAAAAATTTCACTTCTCCTTGTGAGAGCCCCCGCAGAGGGGGGGCCACCAAGAGAGCGATCACCGTCAGCATGATCAGCGCCATGAATCGACTTCGAAGACAGCACATAAGAAACTCACCTCGGATAAGATTTTCATCCCTTGCTGCTTCGTCTATACGCTGCCGGATTCCTTCTCTGTTCGTTGGAATGTTATCGAAAGGACAGGAGGAACGGTCACCGTGAGAAGAGAGGAAAAGCGGTCACTTTGCCGTTGTCGCCAACGACAAATACCTTCTCCGCTCCCAGAACCACTCTGGCTCCAAAGCCCGTCCCGGAAGAGGAGGCATTTGCCAGAGGTGCGCCCGTCTCCAGATCTACCGCAGTCAGTTTTAGGTTCTGCGGGTCGCAGAGATAGAGAATGCCCTCCGCAACCGCCAGAGGCCCTTGTTCCCCTCGTAAGCCGAAGTGCGGTGGCAGTGTGGCAAAATCGCTCGTACGGCGCACATTGCTGCCTCCATTGAAATCCCATTCGACGAAGTAACTCTTTGCAGCAAAGGAGTTGGACATCCTCAGAGAGCGCATGGGATCGATGGTTTTCAATACGGTATCCGTCGGTCCGTCCAGAAGCTCATAATGCTGGGCAGGCCGGAGGGTACGGACCATCACATGG
>JAYUMV010000438.1:0-3356 GCA_043762265.1 Chthonomonadaceae bacterium
CCGGTTACGCCGGTTACGCCGGTTACGCCGGTTACGCCGGTTACGCCGGTTACGCCGGTTACGCCGGTTACGCCGGTTACGCCGGTTACGCCGGGCTAAAGCCCTACGCTAGAGGCACTCCGTGCCCAAGGCCCGCTGAAGCGGGCACCCTGCGAAGCGGAAGGATCCAGCATGTCCCATGTCAAAAATCGAGACCTCATGCATTTTGTCTGGACAACTTATGAGCGCATGCCCTGGATCAAGCCGGATATCGCTTCCACAGTCTCTCTCCATCTAACCGTCGCTCAAAGCGATGGATGTGAGGCATCACCGAAATGGCTCACTCTAGTAGCAAGCAGCGCCAGATGATAGGATCCGACCGACTCACAGTAAAGCGTGCCCGCTTCAGCGGGCCTTGGGCACGGAGTGCCTCTAGCGTAGGGCTTTAGCCCGGCGTAACCGGCGTACATGGTCGGCGGCGTACATGGTCGGCGAACGTCGGCGGCGTACATGGTCGGCGAAATACAGGATCGGTGTTTCGAGGCGTGGAGGCTATCCCGACCATGGGGGTGCTTGCCGATGACTTAGCAGGCGAAAGCGTCAATCCGGTTCGCTTCTGCGGTCTATTTGACGCCGACAAGATACTCGTCTACGGTTGCGAGGGCGAAGGCTTCGCCATTGTTGCGGGCCGAGAGCGCCAACAGCAGGGCGCGCGCAGTGTCTAAACTGGTGAGACAGGGCACGCCGACCTCGACGCTGGCGCGCCGGATGCGGATCGCTTCCCGCTCGATGCGTTTGTCGCTGGAGAGCGTGTTGATCAAGAGATCGATCTGCCCGCTCTTGAGCAGGTCCACGATATTTCCCTCCCCTTCGTGCAGCTTTTTCACGGTCTCGGTTTCGATGCCATGCTCGCGCAGATACTGCGCCGTTCCTGCGGTGGCATAGACCCGGAAACCGGCGGCAGCGAAATCCCGGATGATCGCTACCCCCTCTGCCTTATCGGCATCGGCGAGTGTGACGATCAGGCGACCGCCTGCGGGCACCACGATCCCCGATGCCATCATAGCCTTATAGAGCGCCTGCGGATAACGCGAATCGAGCCCCATGACCTCACCCGTGCTCTTCATCTCCGGGCCGAGGCCGATATCGACCTGGTTCAGTTTCATAAAGGAGAAAACGGGAGCTTTCACGGCGATACTGCCCTGATTCGGATAGAGGCCGGAGGTGTAACCCTGCTCCTTCAAACTCTTGCCCAGCATCACGTGCGTGGCGACACGCACCATCGGAATGCCCGTGATCTTGCTCAAGTAGGGCACCGTTCGGGACGCACGTGGGTTGACCTCCAACACCTGCGCCGTGTTGGTCGCGCTGTCCACGACGAACTGGATGTTCATCAGGCCCCGCACTTCGAGTCGCTGCGCCAGCAGCGTGGCATGCCGCACGATCTGGTCGATGACGTCCTGGGAGAGGGTCTGTGGCGGATAGACCGCCATGCTGTCGCCCGAGTGGACCCCCGCGCGCTCGATATGCTCCATGATGCCGGGCAGCAGACAGTCCACGCCATCGCTGATGACATCGACTTCTACCTCTTTGCCCAGCACATACTTATCCACCAGGATCGGGGCCTTCGGCGACACATCGACCGCGTAGTTCATGTACCGTTCCAGATCGGAACGATTGAAGATGATCTCCATGGCCCGCCCGCCCAGGACATAGGATGGCCGCACCAACACCGGATACCCGATCTCTTCTGCGACCGCGACAGCGCCCTCTGCACTGATGACGGCCCGCCCTGCTGGCTTCGGAATCTCCAGTTCATTCAGCACTTTTTCGAAGCGGTCACGGTCTTCGGCAAGGTCGATGGAATCGAACGAACTGCCGAAGATGCGAACGCCGTACTCGTGCAAGGGCTTGGCGAGATTGATGGCGGTCTGGCCTCCAAACTGCACGATGACGCCTTCTGGCTCCTCGCGGTCCAGAATGTTCAGAACATCCTCGGAAGTAAGCGGCTCGAAAAACAGACGATCCGATGTGTCGAAATCGGTCGAGACCGTCTCGGGGTTGTTGTTGATGATGATGGCGTCGTATCCTGCTTCGCGCAGCGCCCAGACACAGTGGACAGAGCAGTAGTCGAACTCGATCCCCTGCCCGATCCGGATCGGCCCGGAGCCGATCACGACGATTTTCTTACGTGGTTCACTCAAATCCGAAATCTCCCTGGGCGCCGCAATCGATTCCTGCAGCGACACCCTCTCTCGACACCCTACGATACTTTTTCACGCCGATGTTTGCTCTCTATCGGCTTCACGGCCCCTACTTCCGTAGTCAACTCTTCGACGGCCTGCCGATAGGTATGCAGCTCTTTGTCGATGAGTTCCGAAGCTCTGTCTCCCGCCGGACTCGGCAGCACCAGGATCGTGCAGATAGCGTCGGTAATCCCGTTGGTCGCCTCTGCCAACTCCTCCTGAACGATCTCGATACGCTCTTGCAGCGCCAACTGCTCGTTCTGCGCCGCAACGTCGGCCAAGCTATCCAACTCCCTCCCCAGCGTGACGACCTCTTTCAGCTTACTGATATGGCGGCGAACGGCGCGACGCGCTTCCTGGTTAGGATCGTGTTCGCACACCCGCATGAGCATGTCGCAGTAGGCCGCTTCTGTATCCGTCAGGGTGAGCAGTGGAATCACCGCAGTGAACTCCGAGAGCGTCACCTCGTAGTAGAGTTCATGGAAGGAGGTCGCCTGCCAGGTCCACCAACCGCCGAACCCCAGCGTTGCGATCCCGAGCAGAAGGCCGACTACGACCCCGATCCATAGATTCTCCAGCATTCGGTAGAACATCATCCCGATCAGGCCACCGCCCGCGAGCGCGGCCCCGATCGTGATCCAACCACGTTGGTAAGCCATCTTTTCCCGTTGACGGTGCACGAGATAGGCCAGACGCTCGGCCTCTTCCGGCAGACGCTGGGCGGGTCGCCGCAGCGCCTTGTTGAGGAAGAGGCGGGTAAGAGAGGTCTCTTCGGCATCGGCCCAGCGAATATTGTCTTTCAAGAAGAGGGTACCGGACGCACATAGGCGTTCGCGCATGGCGAGGGCAATTTTAGGATCGATATGTTCAAGGCCAACGCGCATGGAATCTCCCTCCGTGTCTTACGGAGCCTTCTAATCCGCAGTCCTGTGCTTCCAGGGTTTTCGCCCCCTGCTACTGCCCGCGCAACGACATCACCTCTTCAACCGCCTGCTCGACGGAGCGAGTCTGTCGGCTCATCGAGGCGACGGTCTGCGCGATCTCCTGCGCAGCGACCTCCGTTTGAGGATCCGAGAGAATCTGAAGTCGTGCCATGGCCGACAGCGCCGAAGAGAGCGTATGAATGATCGC
>JAYUMV010000439.1:0-1748 GCA_043762265.1 Chthonomonadaceae bacterium
GCAGGATCGGTGGCGTCCGGGGGAGGGGGGGGGAGGTGTCGAATTTTGCGCTCGTACTCCACCCGACAGAGCCAATAGGCCCAATACGGTCAGAGATAGAGAGGCCAGCGATCGTACTTTGTAACACGGTGACATCGTGGGTTCTCCTTCTGCATCGGCGTCGCGTAGTCTACCGCACCGGGCACACACTTTCCGAGGGGAAAGGCGGGTATTCCAAACGCGTTGTCCGTCTTGTTGTCAGTCTTTATGACCAGACAATCCCAGTATGGGAGGCAAAGGTAAAATCCAGGTGAAGGAGCGTTGGGGGAGGCCGAAGAGACGAGCGCGAAATTCATTTTGGCCGAATGCACCTATTTTTGCGGCGTTCATCTGGAATTTATCATTGGTTGATATACTGTTTTTGTCGGGCCTGAAAGCCCGGCAAAACTCTTTTCAACGCTGCTGGAGACGGACAACAAGACAGACGCAACGTCTGCTTTACCCTGCTCCGCCTTGTCAGGAAAGAGGTAGACCCTACCGGGAACCGGAAGGGCACGCTCCGGTTCCCGGATTCTTCAAGAAAGAGGTACTACCATGCATCACAAGCTCATCAACACGCGAACCCTTTCGCTGTTGGCTACCGCCGGAATCTTCTGTCTGCTAACAGGAAGCGCCCATGCGCAGCGGTCCTCTGGGCGACGGACCTCCAGCAATCGCGCCGCCACCGCTGCAACGACTTCGGGCACGAGCGCCAACGCTACGATCGGCACTTCGACCACCGGCTCCGCTTCGTCCGGAACGTCGGCAAGTTGCCCTGGGATGACCTCGTCGAGTTCTACCGGCACGACAGGGACCACCTCGACCGGGACCACAACCAGTGTCATTTCGCCCACGAAGTCGGTGAGCGCGGCGAGCACGGCCGCCACGGCACAGAGTACGCTCCTGGCTGCTAGCACGGTCTCGGCCACCCGAACCGCCAGCCAACTGGCGGTGCAGTATACGGGCACTACCAGCGGCGTCAAGGCCGTCTATGTCGCTGTCCTCGACAGCAACCAGAGGGTACTGCAGCAGCAGGCGATCACTCAGAACCCCGTGCAGGCAAGCCTGTCGTTGGGTTCGACCGCCCGTTACTACGGCGTGCAGGTCGTCTATACGAATGGCGCCACCAAAACGCTGATCTCCACGATCAAGTAAGGTCCACCAGCTCCTGTCGCCTACGGCGGCAGGAACATAGGTCGCCACAGGCGACAGGAACACAGCGGGCAGAACGGCTTATCCCCAAGCCATTCTGCCCGCTGCTTCGATTTCAGAGCACCCACGCGGCTGCGGTGTGCAGAACTCTCTCAGGCTTTGAAGCCTTTGATAAATGCGACCACTTTCTTGATCTGGGCATCGGACAACTGCGAGCCGAACGCAGGCATCTTGTCTTTGCCATCGTGGATGACGGTCGTCAACTTCGAATCGGCATCGCCACTGACCCCGGTGAGGGCAGGAGCACGCTTGCCTTTCCCATCCTCGCCATGACAGCCGCACTTCGCCTTATAGATCTCCGCGCCGGACGCGTTCTCCGCGACCGGGCCACCCCCACGCTGGCCGCCGGGGCCGCCGCAGGCGGCTGCGCACAGCCCGCTATCACCATTGCACATAGAGGCAATGCGACAAACAGACTTCTACCCGTAAAAACTTGTCTTCCGTGTTGCATAGATCTTGCTCCTTTTCCTGGCCCCTTATTCTACCGACGGGATCCCTATTCCTCTAAACATGACGCT
>JAYUMV010000440.1:0-4254 GCA_043762265.1 Chthonomonadaceae bacterium
GTGGGAGTGACGTGGACGGTAACCGAAGCGATTTTGCCGGGCCTATTGTTCATGCCGCCTTGCCCATTGGTGGTCATATTGCCGTCCCCCGTACATCCCATGTTGGATCCCAACTGGCACATCGCGCATAGTTTGGCGTAGAGAGCGACGCTGTTGGCATCATAGAGAGATCCCTGACACACGGGCCCCAGTGCATTTACGGCTTCGACGACCAGGGAGTAGTTGGCGCCCGGCGTCAATCCATTCATTTCGATCTCCAGCGCGGGAATGCGGATGACAGTGGGCGTCGAAACGAGCGTGCCGTCGTGCGCGACCGCATTAGGAACGATCTGATCGGGGATCCGAGGATTTCCTGCGCTGTCCAAAAGAAAGTGATAACCATACGGCGCGTACAGATTCCAGACCCCTGCATATTTGACACTGGTCGGATGGGCGCTGTCGTAGACGCGGTAGTCGGCTGCGCCGGGCACCGGGTAGAAGCGTATCTTTACGCTGTCGGTATTGACCGCGACTCCGGTGATCGTGAGGTGCGTATTGACGGTCAATTTGACCGTTGCTGCGACAACCGTGGTTCCAGAATGCACTTTCACCGTGGTATTGGCGCTATTATAGGCGATTTGAGAGACTGCCACGGTTTGATTCCCGATAGGAACCGCCGCGATGGTATAGTGGCCGTTGGCATCGGTAGAGGCAGTGCGCTTTCCCGCCGAAACGGTCGCACCAAAAATCGCCTGTTGAGAGGTGTTGGCAACGGTTCCACTGATACTGCCGGTCGCCTGGGCCTGGGCAGGCGTAGCGCGGGCGGATACCAATACGAGCAGGACGAAACCAAAGAGTTGTGCGCAGAGAGATATTCGGAGAGACATAGTTCACCCTTCTAGAAAGGACTCATCAAGGTTTGCGGTTCCGAACACCAGATCAGATTACTGAAGAGAGGAAGCAGAAGATAGAGGAAGGAGTTGGTAGCGCACAACGCACATTCATCTGCCTGAGAACGAGGGTTCCTTCTCACACAGTTAGTGTCAGACAGACAGACATTGGATTGCAACGAGAGAAGATAAAATCAAGGGCGTCCCTGGCACATAGAGACCGTGCAGAAGCTCCGCAGCGGAGGTTTGTGGGTACCGGCTACTCGCTTCGCTCCGACCGAATCGCCTCGATAAGGGCGGCCAGTTGCTGCTCGTAGGTGGAGAGGGCGGCGAGGAGGAAGTCGCGATTGGACTGAAAGATGCCGTGCCACAGGGCAGGATCGGAGGAGGCGACACGGGTCATGTCGCGGTAGCTGCCGCCAGCGAGTTGTAGGGCGAGATCGCGATCCCGGTCGGTTTCGACCGTTCCGCGCAGGGCGAAGGCGAGAACGTGGGGCAGATGGCTGATCAGAGCGACGAGGCGGTCGTGGGTCGCCGCATCGAGGAGGAGAGGACGGGCTTCGAGGGCGGTCACCAGAGCGAGCAGACGCGCCAGAAAGGGCTCGGAGAGCGAACGCTCCGGATTTGCAGGGACAATGGCCCAGGCCGCTGCATCGAAAAGGTCGGCGCGTGCGGCCCCTACCCCGCTCTGTTCCGAGCCTGCCATCGGATGCCCGCCCACGAAGCGGTTCCCGAAGAGACGATCGCCAGCCGCGACGACTTCGGTTTTGACACTGCCCAGGTCCGAAAGCAAGGCATTCGAGTTTACCTGCGGGGCGATACGCTCCAGAAGGTAAGGAGCAACGCCGACGGGAACCGCGAGGAAAATCGCGTCGGCTGCTCGAACGGCCAGGTCCAAGTCCGGCTCCGCCAGGTCGATGGCGCCCCGCTGATAGGCCAGGGCCAGAGCGGCCGGGTTCTGATCCCAGCCGACAACGGTCTGCGCCAGCCCACGAGAACGCAGCGCCATGCCGAGGCTGCCTCCCATCAGGCCGACGCCAAGAATTGCGACCCGTTGGAATGGAGCGAAAGCCGGAGATAGTTTCGCCCCTCCTTCGGGTTCGAGAGAGGGGCGGGAAGAGGCCGAAAAGCCTTCGGCGGTCACGGGGTCGATCCGTTGGACTGGAGGGTTTTCCCGACGGCCTGCGCGATCGGACGCACGTCCAGCATCAGCTTTTCGAACTGTTCGAAGGAGAGCGACTGTGCGCCGTCTTTGAGCGCTTTTTCCGGATTCGGGTGCGTCTCGAGAATGAGGCCGTCCGCACCGGTCGCAACCGCACCAAGACTCACGGCGCTGACCAGGCTGCGCTTGCCTGTCGCGTGGGAAGGATCGGCGAAGATCGGCAGATGCGACAGCTCTTTGATGGCGGCGATGGCGTTGATATCGAAGGTGTTGCGGGTGTAGTTCTCGAAGGTGCGGATACCACGCTCGCAGAGAATGATCTCGTAGTTGCCCTGGCTGGCGATATACTCCGCTGCCTGCAGCCACTCTTCGATCGTGCTCGCCCAACCGCGCTTCAGCATGACCGGCTTGCGAGTCGTGCCGATCTCGCGGAGCAGCGAATAGTTCGTCATGTTGCGGGTGCCGATCTGGTAGATGTCGGTGTAGTTTCCGACCAGTTCGACATCGCGGGTGTCCATCACCTCGGTGATGATGGGCAGTCCGGTCATGTCGCGGGCCTCGGCCAGCAGTTTCAGGCCTTGTTCGCCCATGCCGTGGAAGGAGTAGGGCGACGTACTCGGCTTGAACGCGCCTCCGCGCAGAATATGCGCGCCCGCCGCCTTGGCCATCTTCGCGGTCTCGAAGAGCATTTCCGGTGATTCGACCGTGCAGGGTCCGGCCATCACGCAGAGAGTCCCGCCGCCGATCTGAACGCCGCGCACGTTGATGACCGTGCCTTCCGGTTTGAACGCTTTGCCGACCAGTTTATAGGGTTTGAGAATCGGCACGACGCGCTCGACATAAGGCAACGCCTCGAACTGCTCGACCAAATACTCTTTGTCCCGCTCCGGCGTTCCTATTACCCCGACGATGGTTCGTTCCACCCCTTCGGAAAGATGAACTCCGTAGCCGCGCGTTTTGAGGTCGGCAACCAGCTCTTCGCGTTGTCCAGCCGTCGCACCCGGCTCCAGAATGATGATCACGACAAAATCTCCTTTGATTGACAGCGAGTAATACAAAAACGTCGTTCATTATAGCACACCTCTCCGAGGAACGACAAGGCGGAGCCCTGAGTCTGGAGGGTACTTCAGGCCGCTTTCTCCGGTTTACAAAGCCCGCGAGTGCGTGTATAATACCCGTAGCGCCCACCCTTTTTTGGCCTTCCAAAAGGATCTCCCATGTCTACGTCCCCGGTCGAAACCTTAAATGAAATCATCCATGTGCCGAAACTGCTGACGGACGCGCAGGTCCGTCTCTTCGTCGAAGACGGCTATCTGATCGTGCCAAATCTGCTTTCGAGGGAGGAGGTCGAGGAGCTGCGCCAAGACGCAGTTCGGGTTGCAAGAGGGGTCTATCCCTGTGCTTCCCTCCCTCCGGTATCGGAAACCCTGAGCGACGACGAAGTGCTGCGGACGATCCTCTGTATTCATCAGCCGCACTCCATCAGCCCGATCATGGAAGCGTATATCCGCCATCCCAAAATCTGCGGCATCCTGAGTCAGATCACGGCCGCGCATCTGCCAGTCTGGGACGGCAGCGTGAAGTGTATGCAGTCTATGTTGTTCGTCAAACCCCCGGAGTTTCAAGGTCAGGCATGGCACCAGGATGAAATCTATATCCCAACCCGCGACCGTTCCCTGATCGGAGCCTGGATCGCGCTGGACGATGCGAACATTGCAAACGGCTGTCTGTGGGTCGTGCCCGGATCGCACCGCACTGGCTATCTCTATCCGCAGCGCCCGCACAACAACGCAGACGAGTTCGATTTCGCCCCCGAAAGCTTCGGGTTCGACGAGTCGGCGGAAGTCCCGGTCGAAGTGCCGACAGGATCTCTGGTCTTCTTCAACGGCTATCTGCTGCACCGCTCCCGTAAGAACCGCAGCGAGGTCTACCGCCGTGTTCTGGTCAACCACTATATGAACGCATGGTCTTTGTTGCCCTGGTCGGTGAAGGACGGAGAGTCGGTCGCCACCGCCGACCGCCGAAATGTGATTCCGGTTGCGGGCCAGGATCCGTATGCCTGGAAAGGGTATGAGAATGCGCCGCAGAACGTCTCGCTACGCTCCTGCAAGGCTACTGAAGCGCAAAAAGCCGCCCGGAAGGTTCTACAACAGGACGCCGAATAGAGCTTCCGACGCCTCTCAGCAACACGATCTCTTAGAATCGAGGCAGGGGGGGGAACTG
>JAYUMV010000441.1:0-2239 GCA_043762265.1 Chthonomonadaceae bacterium
TGACAAAGAGCACCGAGGCGACCCCCACCGCTTCCATCCCGATATGATTCTTCAGGAAGAGCCGCAAAGGGAGGTTATAGACGGTGGTCAGCCAGTGGAAGAGCCACATGAACGAGAGGATCGTTGTGAAGCGACGGATCTCCTGTGGATTAAAACTCGGATCTGTCGTGCTTCCCAGATCCTCGAAATTCCGCTCTGTAGTCACTGCTGGCATGAAGCCTCCTTCTACCTGCTAAAGTGTGTTACCGGGAACGAGCTTTGCCGTACACAACGAACTTCTTTGCGCGGGCGGCGGGTACGGCGATGAAGATTTCACGCCATGCAGGAGTGAACGATACGACCGAACAATCGTGACACCTCTGCGCAGAGCAACGATCAGGAAGATAAGGATTTTACCCGATTGCGTTCCAGTTGGAAGAGAGGATTCGCTACGAGGCTCGCGCTCCCGCAGAAGTGAGGAGGGAAGCGGTCTCATCATAGCCATGGCGTTTTGCCCAGGCCAGAAGCTCCGCGCCAGCGGCCTCGGCCACGGAGGCGCCGGCGTCAAGCAGAAGGCGTATCGTATCGGCGGCGTTCTCATCGTAGCGCAGGCGATGCACCGCCTTCCAGAGAGGACTCTCTCCTGCGCAATCCCGGTCGTTGCAGGCGGACATGAGCGGGGAGTACCCGTCTTCATCGTGGAAATCGGCATCTGCACCGGCCGCCAGGAGCAGGCGAAGGTTTTCCTCATGGCCGTTTTGGGACGCAAAGTCCAGCGCCGTCAAGCCGCCCTTAACTCTGGCATCGACCTTTGCGCCGCGTGCGAGCAAGGCTTTTACCACCATCGGCGTGCCATAGTCCGCTGCCCAGACGAGCGCAGGCTCGCTGCCTTTGCGGTAAGCGTTGACATCCGCATCCTCATCCGCCAGACCAAGCGCATGGAGGTTTCGAATTGGATTGCGATAGAGAGGTTTATGCATCGAGTTTCTCAATCGCGGACCGGTTGCCCCGCAAGGTTATTTCGCTTTTGGCGCTTTGATGTCGAAGACTTTGTCTACGGTCCTAAAATTGAGCCAGACTTTTCCGACCTTCTTCCAACTATCGACGCCGACCTCTTTAAACGTAGTCGTCCCCGCAGGTCCGACGATCTTACCGTCTAAAACAAAGGAGACTTCGACGATGTCGCCGTGTTTGGTGGCGCCGCGAAGATGGATATCAAGGGTGCTCTTTTTAGCACCCTTGAAAAGTTCGTGGACCATCGTGAGTTCATCCGCACGCTTGGTTTCAACCCCTTTCGAGTCCACCGAGACAAAGTCTTCCGACATCACTTTCGCCCAGCCCTTGAGATCCCCTTTATCGATGGAAGCCTTCTCGAAGGCATATTGCGCCCGGATCGCCGAAGGTACCGGGCCTGCCTGAACGACGGAACAGAGACTGAGGGTGATACCGACAAGGCAAAGCGCGAGGGAAGTTTTGAAACGCATCGAAAGATCTCCTCCTGAAACCAAGGTGACAGTAAATACACCATATCTCCGGCTGTTTCCTGCTGCTCGCTCTACTCCTCCAAAGCAGACGAGACCAAGTCGCCCGAAACCGGGATTCGCTCCAGATCGGAGGCATGGATTTGGGGATCGCATAGTTGAGTGTTCCCGGTTCGTACGGAAATCTCGTCCAGGGCGTGTCGGGCAGTCTCTCGCACCCCAGGATTTTCCTCGATTTCGAGCATGGTACGGATCGCGTGGAGAGCCTGTTCTCTCTCCATCGGCCCGATAACTTCCCGTAGCGCATTGATCACCACATGACGCATCTGACTGTCTTCTGACATGGCGCGGGCCGCCGTTCGTCCCAGCGTCTCGCTGCGGTCTGCAAGAGCGTTCAACGCCTTCTCTCGAACATTGGGCGAACGCAGATCCAGCAATTGAAACAGCACGACGTCCGCCTGTGGATCCGCGCTCTTCGCCAGAGTATCGATAGAATCATACTGTTCGAGCCATTTCTGCCGACGGATGATTGCAAAGGTTTTCCGAGGATCCATGATCCTCTCATCAGTGCTTTCGTCCTGTTTCACTTTCACTGACATTGCTTCTCCCCTTTGCGATAAAACATGGGTATTCGTTGGTTTGGCGGTTCAGTGCGGCAGATCGTTTTCGGGAGACGATTGGGTAGCGCGCAGCAGTTGATTCGGCGGCGTATCCTGACTTTCAGGCATGGGCCGCAGCAGTTCGGCCTGTTGGCTTTGCAAAGGGAGAGCAGAAGGGCG
>JAYUMV010000442.1:0-2722 GCA_043762265.1 Chthonomonadaceae bacterium
GAGCGCGTTCAGGGCATCGATACGTGTCCGGAGTTCGACGAGATCCGCCGCCTGATCGGCAGGGATGTCCACCGCCGAACGGTCGCAGAGTGTCAGCACGAACAGGGCATCGAGGTAAGCATTGCAGTCCCGGATCAGGCGTTTGACAGGCACGTCCGACCACTCGTTCCGATACTCTCCCAAACGCATGTGCTTCGCCACCAGGACTGTGACATCGCGGATCTCTTCATTGGAAAACTTCAAGCGATTCATGAGAGTGCGTACCATCTCCACCCCGACGGCCGGATGCCCATAAAAACGCACATTTCCGGCCGCCTCCGCCTCCTGGGAAACCGCCCCGGAAATCGGCGTACCGCTGGCCTCGCCTCCGTTTACAGGCGCAGGCAAGGATTCGGAGGCCGGAATCACGACGGATCGGGTGGCCGGTTTGCCGATGTCGTGCCAGAGCAGCGCCAACCTTATCTCCAGAGGCGCGTTGTCGGGCAGACTATCGAGCGCGGTGAGCGTGTGGGTCCAGACATCATAGCGATGCCAGTCCCCTTGCGTGCAGCCGATCATAGGCAGCATCTCCGGCAGAAACCGAGCTAGAAGATTGGATTCGAGGAGCAGTTCCATGCCGCGCCGGAACTTCGGGCCGGGCAGTTTCGCGATCTTGATGAACTCTTCCCGGATGCGTTCGTAGGCGATAGTCGGCGGGCGCAGGCGCACGGCTTCGGCGCAGATCGCTTCCCAGGTCCCGGCCTCGATCGTGAAACCGAACCTTGCCGCGAAGCGAACCGCCCGCAGCATGCGCAGAGGATCGTCGAAAAAGGTGATGCGCGGCGCCAGAGGGGTGCGGAGGATGCCAGCGCGCAGATCGGAAAAGGCATGGCCTGTCAGATCGAGCAGTTCGCCCGAATGTAGGTTTTCGAGGAGCGTGTTGATCGTGAAGTCACGTCGCAGCACATCGTCCTGAATGGTGCCTCGGCGCACTTCCGGTTTGCGCGAGTCCTCCTGGTAACTCTCGGCCCGTGCGGAGACCAGTTCCACGGCGCTGCCGGCCTCGTCCGCCCTGCCGATATGAATCATCGCGGTGCCGAAACGGGGATAGAGGACCGGATAGTGGGTCGAGAGGCCCTGTTCGTAGAAGAACAGGGCCAGTTCCAGCGCATCGCCCTCCAGCACCAGGTCGAGGTCGTTGGCGAGGGGCAGACCGAGCGCCCGATCCCGCAGCAGACCGCCCACCAGGTAGAGGCGACCCTCGTACGGCGTGCCGCGCGTCACGGCCCGCATGCGTTCCAGAGAACGCTGCGCTGTCAGTTCCGGATTGTCGTCCTTTGGCGTCATGAGGACTAACGTTTGAGAGGCAGTGCAAGCAGTTTGTCAACGCCGTTCAGGGTGATTTTGAGACCTCCTGCGGTCATTTCTACGCTCTTGACGCCCGTCGCGCCTTCGGGCAGGGAGGCGACGAACGCGCCGTAGGAGACGGTCTGAGAGTTGCGCGCGGAGATCCAGCGGTAGGTGGGCGTGTCGTGCAGTTTGCCCATAGTGACCGTGTCTTTGCGGGAGTAGGCGAAGGGAGTCGTGCCGAACTCGATGCCGCGAGTCAGCCCTTTCCCATTCCAGGGCGCTCCGGTACGGAATTTGTTCTCTTCCCAGTTGGCAGCCCAGGGCCAGTCGGCGCGCGGCCAGATATAACCGATCAGCAGGTGCTTCCTGGTGTTGATCGCGGTAAACCAGCCCCATTTCGCGTTCGAATCGATCAGAGTGGTGGAAAAGTCGCTGGACTTGCTGCCCTGCGGCCAACTACGCAGGTCAATCTGGCCTCCCTTTGCGCCCGGCGCATTCGGCCAGTCGAACTCCGCTCCCTGCTTCAGCCGCTGTCCCTTGCTGAACTCTTTCGCATCCACCATGCTCCAGGTCCCGTTCATATCGTAGAACGAGGCGCCTTCCTGGAGGAAAGGCGGGCCGATGGTGACATGCTGGTTCCAACCGATGGGGCGGTCGAAGTCGGTCATGTTTTCGGCGGTCTCTTTGATCCAGAGCGCCGAGGATCCGGGCGTCAGGGTGATGGTGCGTGTCACCTTCATCTGCGCCTTCGGCAGAGTCGCGGTATACATCAGTTTGGTCGGAGTGTGCTGCACCGCCGTCCAGTTCACGGTAGGGGCTTCGCCGTGCACAGGGACACCGGCTTTCGTCTCGGCATCCGATGGCCCGCCGAAGAAGTCGAGGCAGAGATTATGCCCCAGAATCGTGCTCAGCAGTTGCGCACCCGGCTTGTCGCCGTACTTGCCGCTCTGCCAGTTTCCCGGCTCCACGCTCGGCCATGGGGGCAGCCAGAGCGGATTCAGGTTTGCGCCGGGGCCGGAGAGCAGGGTGATGCTGGCGATATGACCGCCGCCCGGCACGACGACGACCTGGACCTTTTCATTCTGGACCTTCCAGGCTTTGCGTCCGTGGTACGTCGTATCCGCCTGCTGCGCGACGACCGGCAAACCGCAAACGAGCAATGCGAGTGCCGAAAGAGTGATTTTCCCGAAACCGTTCATGCACGATCCTCCTTGGATTGTGAAGTTGTTCCCCTGTTCGACAGGCGGTCTTGCAGTTCCTGCACCGGTTCACGTTTCGCGCCGAAGCCTTATTGGCTGGGCCAGCGGAAGTGGTGCAGTACTTGAAAGCGGTAGAGGGTGTCGGTTTCGTTGACGAAGGCGCCGGGGAGATGCTGGACGACGGTGGGGTTGCC
>JAYUMV010000443.1:0-3274 GCA_043762265.1 Chthonomonadaceae bacterium
TCTTGGAAGCGAGGAACCGGAAGCGTCGGAGAAGCGTCTTTGGGTTAACGGATCACGAGGAATTTTTTCTTGACAGGCGAGTTACGAAGGAGCCAAATCGATGAGTGGATTAGGAATGGATACCAGGGGCGTTATCCAGGTTTGCGCCTCCTGTGGGCAGAAGAACAGCATCCCGTTCAAGCATCTTGGGAAGACTGGTCAGTGCGGTCGCTGCAAGGCGGAGATCAGTCCGACTGCTGCGCCGGTCGATGTCTCTTCCGAAGCGGATTTTCAGCGGCTGATCGCAGAGTCGCCTCTGCCGATCGTGGTAGATTTCTGGGCGTCCTGGTGTGGCCCCTGCCTGCGTGTCGCGCCGGAACTAGAAAAAGTCGCCGCGAACAATGCAGGCAAGTTTCTGGTCGTGAAAGTGAACACCGAGACCCTGCCCGGTCTCTCGGCTCAGTATCAGGTGCGTTCGATCCCGATGATGGCTGTGATCGCAGGAGGGAAAGAGGTGACGCGCACGATGGGAGCGCAGCCAGCCGCTTCTATCGAAGCGTTCGTCCGCGCCGCCATCTGAGCACAATACTCCCGATGCAGGATGAACGGCGAGCGAGCCTCTGTCTTGAGTGCGCCGTGTGCTCTTCTCTCAGCGTCTTAAAACTGGCCTCTTAGCGATTCGCGGAGGCCAGTCTTGCTCCGGTGGTCGGGGCGGGATAAAGCGATTTTGTGCCTTTGATGGCGTGCCAGAGCAGGCGGTTCAGCACATCGGGATCGCAGCGATCGTAGCCGGAAAAGTTCAGGCCCCGCGAGAGTTTCACGGCTTCGCCCTTTTTCGGGTTGGTGGCCGCAAGATCGGTACGCGGCGGAAGGACGGCATAGGGTGTACGTGAGGCTCTGTCGGTGAAAGCGTGAAATAGAGGCGTCGCTCCGGCGTCGTACTGCGTCATGGGCGGCAGTCCGAGCGCTAACTCCATCGTGCGGAGAAAAGAGGCGGTGGTGTAGAGCGTATGGTCTACAGTGTGCCGCCGGACGTAGGGACTGATCACGAGCCCGGCCGTACGGTGGGCATCGACATGGTCGGGGCCAGCCTGCGCATCGTCCTCGATCACGAAGATCGCCGTCGAACCCCAGAAGCGCGAATGACTCACGCCCTCGACGATGCGGCCCAGCGCCAAATCGTTCGACGCGACCGCCGCCCAGGGAGTCGCTCCGCCGGGGGTCAGCCCAACGGTGTGGTCCTCACCCAAGCTCATTACCATGTAGTTCGGCCACTCTCCAGTCTTTTCCGCCGCTGTCAGTTCCTCCAGAAACGCGTCCGCATGCTGATAGTCGCGGCGTTTGCCCTGTCGCGTCGCCAACTCCCATGCCAGGCTGACATGACCGCGCAAGTTGGGGGAAGCGGAGGTAGCGACAGGCGGGCTGTCTTTGTCGGAGTGGAATGAGGTGAACTCCCCGTAGGTGCGGTAGGTGAGGCCGTGCCGCGCGCAGTTGTCCCACAGATAGCCTCCCGTCGAGGCCGTGACCTCTTCGCTGCCGGGGGCGTCGCCCCGCGACGGGGTGGCGTAGTTGCCGGGATAGACTTTCTGCGTCCAGTCCGTGCAGAAAGCGGCGTTGCACCACTGATGCCCGTCTTCCGAAACCTCCCCATTGCAGTAGAGATTGTCCATCAGCACGAATTCCCGCGCCAGCGCGTGGTGGTTGGGTGTGACGTTCTCCCCGAACAGTGTCAGATTCGGATCGCCATTGCCCTCTTTCATATCCCCAAAAATCTGATCGTAAGTCCGGTTCTCCTTGATGATATAGAGCACATGCTGGATCGGCAGGTCGCCGATTTTCGACCTCTGAGGATCGTTCGCGGCAAGTCCTGACGTCCTGTCCGAGGCCTCCGGCAACCGGGGCGCGGTGAGGCAGGCGGGACCGTGCTCCGCCGTCTGAGACAGCCATTCGTCGCGATAGGGGCAGCCTGCGATGACCTCGGCGGTATAGCGAGCCAACTGCTTGTCGTCCGGCATATCGATGATCGAGATGGATCCGCTGAGCAGGGAGCAGATGTAGTCGAAGGTGACGACCTGATCGTGCTTTGGGCCATAGGACTGGCCGACTTTGTTGTAGATATTGAGGCCGACGCCTCCGCCTGCGCGTGGGGAACTCGGCTTGCTGCCGAGCCCCTTGCCGACCCCCACGAAGAGCCGCTTCCCATCCGGAGCGACCGCGACGGTAGTGGGGTACCAGCCGGTCGGGATGAAGCCGACGACCTTACTCTCCTCCGTGCTGACGTCGATGACGGCGACATCGTTGTTGTCGGCATTGGTCACAAAGAGCCGTTTGCCGTCCGGGGCGAGCGCGAGCGCGTTGGGAGTGCTGCCAGTCGGCGATTTGGGAAAGAGCGAGGTGCGGATATTCTCGCGCACGGCGTGGGTCGTCGTGTCGATGACGCTGACGGTGTTGCTGCCGGAGTTGGCCACGTAGAGGCGGGCGCCATCCGGCGCGAACAGCAGCGCGACCGGCTGCCGCCCGACCGCAATATCGAGCGTCTTTGCCAGCGTGCCTGCTGCGTAGAGGGAGACCGAAGCGCCGCCTTGATTGGTCACCGCAACCGTCTTATGGTCGGGGGAGAGCGCGACGGCGTTGGGATGATCGCCCGTTTGCGCCTGCGCTTTCGCCGCGCCGGTTGTTGGGTCCAGCGCGTAGAGCGTAGCCCGCGCCGTATTAAGCGCGTAGAGGGTGCCGTCCGCCGGGTCGGTCGCCAGCCCTCCGATCCAGGCGTTGGCATTGGAGGGTTGCTGGCGGACATAAGGCGGATTGCGCCCGATCAGGTTGGCGACTGGCAGCGGCTCCCGACGGATCATGTCGCCGCCGCGCGTGTCGAACCCGAACCTCCAGAGCAAGCCGCGCCCGCCCCCGGAGACAAAAAGCTCCTTGCCGTCTGCGCTGAAGGTCATTCCCTCCCAGGTCTGATCCAGTGTGATACTCGTCTGCAACTGCTCATTGAAGGTGTCGATGGCTAGCACGCGGCTCGGCGCATAGCCGCCGGTGGTCACGAGCAGATAGTCTTTTTGTGGGGACCATACCATCGCCAGCGGCATATCGCCGGTCGGGATCTGGCGTCCTGCCGGATGCAGCACCCATCCGCTCGGCAGCAGCACCCCGTCCGCTGTCAGGCGCGGCAGGTCGAACCTGGCTTTAGCTGTCGCCTCTATCTCCCGCTTCTGTTCTGCATAGAGACCTGTCACTCCAAGAACGAGTGCCGCCAAAGCAAATCCGACTTTTAATTTCATACGACACCTGTCTC
>JAYUMV010000444.1:0-12331 GCA_043762265.1 Chthonomonadaceae bacterium
GCGGCGGCGCTGCCGGGTTTCAGCACGACGTCTACGCGATTTCCCTCGAACGGAACCGTCAATTTGCCCTGATGCCACAACGTTGGTTTCCCGACCGCGACCGTATGCACCGTGGCGCAGTTCAAGGGATCGAGAGGAACGTCTTTGCGACGTACCAGATAGGGCTTTACCAGCTCCGCCATCAAGTAGTTGCCGTAGGCATTTTGATGTACGCTGTCTTTGAGCAGAGCGGCTGCGGGAACATGGTAGTCGCGCAGATACTCTTTCCACAGGTTGCGCTGATCCAGAAGGGCACAACTGTACTTCTTGGCGACCGTGGGCAGCCAGAGGTAGTTCATGAACGAGTTCCATATCTTGCCGTCCGGTCGCAGTTTGGCAGGGTCCGTCTCTTCCGTCAGGTCGGTATCTTTGGTGACATGATCGGTTTGAATCAGCACCTCTGCGGTTGTGCGCTCTCGAGTGCGGCGGATGATGTCCGCGTAGTCGGTGTGGGAGCCATAGACATGGAAGATCATCAAGTCGGGGTAGAACGAGTAGAGGTCCGACTCCGCCGTCTTTACCAGGAGTTGTGAGGAGAAACCACCGAGCGCCCGGTTTTCGAGGACGAGATCGGCGTCGGGAAAGCGTCGTTTCAAATCGGCAGCGACTTCGTGCCACCAGTCCTGTTCCGTAATGGACTGTCCGTAGAAGAGAATCTTGACCGTGTGGTGATGCTGTGGCGTACTGTTCGCGAGAAGCGCCATCGTGCGTTGAATGTTGCGCCCGAGTTGGGCGGGATCTCCGACGTTCTTTGGGGGCGGATACTTTTCTGAGGCAACGGTCTGGGCGGCTACCGGCAGGGCAGCGACGCCTAGAAAAAGCACTCCCAACAGTTCCTTCAGCATACTCTCTCCTCTCATTCAAAATGTCATTGTCCACGTGGGGTAGTACATTGGGACGCCGTCGGACCGGGGCAACGGTGTCGAACACTATTATACCCGTCGTCTACGCCGCCTGATGTGAGGACTGCTAGTGAGGTTACCTTTGGTTCGGAAAGCTGTGCGCACTCGGATAGATTGAAAAATGAGTGAAGAGCGGTCCAGGCCATCGGGGGCAGGACCGCTCTTCACGGGGGTTGCATTGTGCACGGTTCTAACCGGCGTAGTAGAACGTCTCTGCGGCGATTTTGCCGTCGCGCACGGTATAGAGCGCGAACTCGTGCATATTTTTGCGCTGACCGGTCGGCTTCTCCGTGACGTCGTAGTTGAACTCTACGGCGAACTGGTCCCCATTGAGGAACGGGCCGCTCACGGTAACGCTGTGAACTTCCATCGTCGTGTTGAACCATTCCGATTTCTGGTGAATGGCCTCCAGACCGGTTGAAATCGGATTGGGTCCCATGGCTTCCGTGCTGACGATGTCGTCTGCGTAGAAGCGTTTGATGGCCACTTCGTTTTTACCTTCGCGACACAGCGCGATGAGTTCGTCTGCGATCTCTTGTACCGTCATGAACTTGCTCCTTGTTGTTGAAAACAGATGGTTGTCGGCGCTCTCTCCGGTTTCGATCCCTTTACGCTCCCCCTAGTATGGATTCTGCCCAACGAATACAGGCTATAAATCCAGGTTCTCCCAGGCGAACAAACGTCCACTTATTGTACCCGAAGGAGAATTTTTTGTCTACTGCTTTCCCCCTATTTCTGCTCAAAAGGAAGATTTAATTTCCCACGCAAGTAGACGAAAGAAAACGCATATTATTTTCAGGGGAAACGTAGGGGCCATTCAGAGCAAGGAGACTTCCGGTCAGGATAAAACTACGGTCCCTCGAACACATTCGTGTTCGAGGGACCGTTTCACTTCCTTAGAGGATCGTTAGGATCCTATTTGCGGGACAAATGGCGGTAACCTAGAGCGATTCCGACGAGACCTAATCCGGCGAGCAAGACTACAGCCCGCTTGAGAAGGGAGGACTGCACTCTCTGTGCATGCGAACGTGTCTCCAAGGCGCGAGAAGGAGCGGTGGGAGGAACGATAAGACCCGTCTGCGGCATGGCAAGATCGGACAGAGCTGCTTCATGAACGGGGATGAGCATGGGTTTCGGCGCCGCAGGAGCTGTATCGGCGATGCCGTTCTGCTTCGGAAGGGCATGCTCGCTCTGAGATTCCGGGGTGAGAGGATCGTTTTGGAAAGTGGAGTCCATATTGCTGCGCGGGGCTGACGGCCGACCGCTTATGGGGCCACTCTTGCTGGCGCCTTCGGTGACGGCGTCACCGTTCACCATGGATTTGAGCGCATCCTCGGAGGGATGATAGGGATCTTGTGCGTGCGCCGAAGGCGCAAATAACCCGGAGGAGCAGAAGACCATAGTGAACAGGACGTGACGGAAGAGGTGAGTGGACATAGGGATGTTCTCCTATAGAACGTACGTGCCAGGCGGATAACAGCATGAGAGAGTTCCGCAGAAGCGAACGTGAAGCGCACACCGTCGGGATCACCGCCGCCAATTCAAGGACACGAGCATTATATCACAAGCGGCCCAGGAACATCAACAAGATGTGAACCGTCGGTCCGCTTCTGAAGGAATATCCAATGTTTTGGGGAATATGCAAGCGCGTCGTGCTGCGGTGGCAGCCCGGCAAGAATCTCCCATGAAAAGAGGAAACAGGGAATGACAACTGGCATGCAGTACGGCCATGTAGCGGGCGTTGAGAAGAAGATCTCGCGCATTGTACAGGGCACTATCCAGATAAATACCGGCGATGAGGCCATTGGATTCGCGCAGATGGATGCAGCCTGGGAGGCAGGCATCAACGCCTTCGACACGGCGCACGTCTATGGCGGCGGAGCGAACGACAAGTTCTTCGGGCGCTGGATCAAGGCGCGGGGCGTCGGAGACGAGGTCGTCATTCTGGCGAAAGGCGCACACCACAACGACGTTCGCCGTCGGGTAACCCCTTTCGACATCGCGGCGGACCTGCACGACACTCTCGCCCGCATGAAGGTAGAGTATCTCGATCTCTATGTCCTGCACCGAGACGATACCGAGGTGCCGGTCGAACCGATCGTCGATGCACTCAACCAGTTCCAGCGCGCGGGCAAAATCGGGGCGTTCGGTGGCTCCAACTGGACCACGGCGCGGCTCTCGGCGGCCAATAGCTACGCGGCTGCGAGCGGTCAGATCCCGTTCGCTGTGTCTTCCCCGAACTTCTCGCTGGCCGATCAGAAGAAGGAGCCCTGGGAAGGCTGCGTTACGATTTCCGGGCCGAACAATGCCAGCGAGCGAGAGTGGTACGCCGAGCACAAGATGCCGCTTTTCACCTGGTCGAGCATGGCAGGTGGCTTCCTGTCGGGCCGGATCACCCCGGAGAACCAGGGCGAGTTCACCAGCTACTTCGACAAACTGGCGGTCGAGTGCTACGCCTCTCCCGACAACTTCGAGCGCCTGGATCGGGCCAAGGCCCTCGCAACGGAGAAAGGGCTGACGATGCCACAGATCGCTCTGGCCTATGTCCTGCACTACCCGCTGGACATCTATGCGCTGGTGGGCTCCGCGAATGCGGCCGAGATCGCGGCTAATATCGTCGCGCTGAATACGCCTCTTACTACGCAGGAGATGGACTATCTCGACCTCCGTGCCGACACCTCCGCCTGACGGAGAGATCGGAATCGAACTTCTGGAATCGCATGTAAAGTGAAGAGAGGGGCCACATGAAGCGCAGGAAATTTGTTCAAGGCGGTATCGGCATCGCGGTCGGCACACTTGCACCAGAACTGCTGCATGCCGCTGCGCCTAACGGCGCAGCCGAAACAAGGCGCCTGCATGAGGCCTCTCCCACGGTCTCCATCTCCATCGCAGCAGACGAACCTCAACACGAAAGGCGGCCCATCTGGCGATTTTTTGGCTACGATGAAGCGAATTTCACCTACATGAAAGACGGCAGGAAACTGCTGTCGGAGTTGGGCAGACTCGGCAAGCCCCAGGTTTTCGTGCGCACACATCATCTGCTCACCAGTGGAGACGGCAAACCGGGGATGAAATGGAGTTCGACCAACGCCTATACCGAAGATGCTCATGGCAACCCGGTCTACGACTGGACGCTCACCGACCGCATCTTCGACACCTATTTAGCGCGCGGTCTGAAGCCCTATGTGCAGATGGGCTTCATGCCCGAAGCGCTTTCGATCAATCCCGCAAACTACCCCCACGATCCTCCTCCGGAGAAACTCGTCTTTCCGGGAGAGGGGTTCAGTTACCCTCCCAAAGACTATGCGAAGTGGGGTGAGTTGTGTTATCAATGGGCGCAGCACTGTGCCGAAAAGTATGGCAAGGCGGAGGCGTCCAGTTGGTACTGGGAGGTGTGGAACGAGCCTAATATCTCCTATTGGCGGGGCACGCCTGCCGAATTTCATAAGCTGTACGACTATGCCGTGGAAGGCGTGCGGCGCGCTCTGCCGACCGCACGGGTCGGTGGCCCGGAGACAGCGGGCGGGCCAGGGGGCGCGTTCCTGCGCGACTTTCTGGAACACTGCCTGCACGGGGTCAACTCTGTGACTGGCCAAGCTGGCGCGCCCCTCGATTTTATCTCATTTCACGCGAAGGGCAGCCCGAAGTTCGAGAACGGGCATGTGCGGATGGGCATCTCGAACCAGTTGAACGATATTGACCGGGCCTTCGCCGTCATCGCGAGTTTTCCCGAGTTCAAAGGCAAGCCCATCGTCATCGGGGAGTCGGATCCGGAAGGGTGCGCCGCCTGCCAGGGGCCGCAAAATGGCTATCGCAACGGCACCATGTATTCGAGTTACACCGCAGCGAGTTTCGCGCGGAAGCATGAACTGGCCGACAAACATGGCGTCAACCTCGAAGGAGCGCTGACGTGGGCGTTCGAATTCGAAAATCAGCCCTATTTCGCCGGGTTTCGGGTTCTGGCCAGCAACGGCATCGATCATCCAGTTCTCAACGTCTTTCGTATGTTCGGCAAAATGAGCGGGAAGCGCCTTCCAACGCGCAGCAGTCACGGAGTTCCTTTAGACACGATGCTGCTCACGGGCGTGCGCACGGAGCCCGATGTCTCCGCTATGGCCAGTCTGAACGGGAAGCGACTGTATGTCGTGCTCTGGCACTACCACGATGACGATCTGCCCGGCCCCGACGCGACCGTTTCGTGTGAGATACGCCTGCCGATGGCCAACGGGACGGCGATGGTGCGCCACTATCGCATCGACGCCGCGCACAGCAACGCCTTCGAGGTTTGGAAGCAGATGGGATCGCCTCAACATCCAACGAAAGAACAGATCGCACACCTGGAAAAGTCCGGTCAACTCGCGTTGCTGGGCCCGCCGCACAAAGTAGAATTCCAGGGAAGTAAGCTCGACTTGCCGATGCAACTGCCGCGTCAGGCGGTCTCCCTGCTCGAAATCGATCTGCCGTGAATCCTAAAGGGCCTTTCAAAATCTTGCGGCCATTCAAACAAACAGTTCAATCGCGGAAGATTGACAGGGAGATCGGATCGATGAAGACAAAAACCGTACCCACGCTGTTCGGACTGCTGGTTCTGGGGGCGTTCTGCCTTGCCCCTGCTGCCGCGCAGCAGAATCCAGAGGGGATGGCATTGCCCAGAACGGCGAAGGTGGCGGATCGGTTTACGCCGCTGAAGCCGAATCAGGTGACGCTGGTCGGAGGGATGCTCGGCACGCGATACGATGCCAATGAGAAACATCGGATGCTGACCATCGACGAGGACGATCTGCTCGATGCATTTGAACGGCGCAATGTGTTTCACCAGGACTGGCAGGGAGAGCACATCGGCAAGTACCTCCACGCCGCTACTCAGGTCTGGGAGAGCACGAAAGATCCTGCGTTGAAAGCGAAAATAGATCGGCTCGCGGCGCGCCTGATGCGCACTCAAGAAGCCGATGGCTATCTCGGCACCTACAAGCTGGACCACCGGTGGACGAGTTGGGACGTGTGGGTGCATAAGTACGACCTGATCGGGCTGCTGACCTACTATCAGTACACAGGAAATACGGAGGCGCTGGCGACGTGCCGTCGCGTCGGAGACCTGCTGGTGCGGACGTTCGGAACCGGACCCGGTCAGCGAGACCTGAACAAGTCTGGCGAGCACGTGGGGATGGCTCCGGACAGCGTACTGGAAGCGATTGTCCTGCTCTATCGCGCAACGGACGATCCCCGGTACTTGCAGTTCGCGCAGTACATCGTCTCGAACTACGATGCGCCCGGCGGACCCGCTATTCTGGCTTCGCTAGAGAAATTTCACTCCGTTCGGCGTGTCGCCAACGCCAAGGCCTATGAGATGACCTCCAACTTCAACGGCCTGCTCGAACTCTATCGGGCGACCGGAGAGAAGCGTCTGCTGGCGGATATGGAGGCGGCCTGGACCGACATTACGCAGAACCGGCTCTACCTGACCGGGAGCGCCTCCTCGTTCGAGGTCTATCAGGACGATTTTCATCTGCCGAACGGCAACAAGTCGAACATCTGTGAGACGTGCGTGACCGTGACATGGGAGCAGATGAACCTGGAACTGCTCCGCTTGACGGGAGAGGGGAAGTATGCAGCCCAGGCGGAGCGCTCGATCTACAACCATTTGCTCGGCGCACAGAAGCCTACCGGCGACGATTGGGCCTACTATACGCCGCTGGAAGGTATCAAGCCCTACGACAACGTCACCACCTGCTGCCACTCCAGCGGGCCGCGCGGTATCGCGCTGATTCCCTCCTTTGCCTGGATGACGAGCGACGATGGCGGCCTGGTCGTGAACCTCTACAACTCCGCCTCCGCCCATGTCACCCTGCCGAAAGCGGGCCTTGTGACGGTAGAGGAACAGACCGAATATCCTCTGGAAGGCGATGTCGCTTTGAAGGTCTCGCCGGAACACTCAGGTGTGCTCTTTCCTCTGCGCTTGCGTATTCCGGAAGGGGTAACCGGATTTGATGTCAAGATCAACCAGAAGGATTTCCAGGTCGATGCAGTGCAAGGTTATATCACCCTCCGACAGAAGTGGCAGAAGGGCGACACCGTTCGTCTGAAATTGAACCTTCAAAAGCGAATCCTGGTGGGCGACCATGAAAACCTGGGGCGTGCCGCAGTGCAGTATGGACCGCTCGTGCTGACGCTTGACACGGCCCGCAATTCCGGATTGACGAACTTGAATCGGGCCGAACTCGCTGTCGAGAGCGCCTCGCAACTGGAGCGGGCGCCGACATACGATCTTCGACCAAGCCAGACGCCTGCGTTCTGGATTCCCGGTAAGATCGATGGACAAGCGCGCACGCTGGTCCTGACGCCCTATGCGTGGGCTGGCGAGGATCATAAGAGTCACTTTGCGGTCTGGATGAACCTGCCCGGTCACGCGGCAGCACGTACCGCCGATTCTCTCTTGGAGACCGCTCTAGCCTCGGCTTCGCGCCAGGGCAACCAGAACGGGGAGATCACGGATGGCGATACCGGAACCTTTCGGGTGACGTTTGACAGCACGCGGGCCGCAGAGGACTGGTTCGCGGTGGCGCTGCAGGTGCCGGTAATCGTCGGTCGAGTCGTATTTGCGCACGGCAAGACCTTCCATGACGGCGGCTGGTTCGATGCTTCCGTTGGGAAGCCTCGCATCCAAATCCGGACGACGCCGAACGGCGAATGGCAGACCGTTGCCACACTCAACTCCTATCCCGCCACCACTGCGACCAATGCCGCAGGTCTCGTGGCAGGGGAGATTTTCGAAGCCAGGTTTACTCCCACGAAAGTCTACGCGGTTCGCATTCTCGGTAAGCCAGCCTGTGGCGACAACGCCGCTCAGTCCTTCTCGTCCTGTGCGGAACTTCAGGGCTTCGCAAAGTAAGTGACCTGTGTCAGTCTTTCTCGAGCATATCGGCGTAGATACCGGGGGTGCTTTCGGGGATCAGGGTTGCGCCACAGGATTTCGCGTAGAAGTCGGCAGGGCCAACGCCTGCAATGACTCCGTAGGCATAACCCATCTCGCGCATACCATACAGACAGGCGAGCAAAAGGGCCTTACCGATGTCTTTCCCGCGTTCCGGAACCGTCACCCCGGTTGGACCGAAGAAACCACGCATCGTCGCTTCGTAGGCAGCGAAGCCGATCACTTTGCCCTGGCGTGTGGCGATGAAGAGCGTAATGGGTTGGCGGCTGTAGCAGGGTATTACCTCGTCGGCCCAACCGATGCCGAAGTCGGTCTCGATGAACTTGCGTATCGCGGTGATCTCGAAGGGATGCGCACGGCGAATCACGACCCCAGAATCGCGAAGATGGGCGATCAGGGGTTCGGCGGGCGGCAGTTTCAGCAGATGGACGAGCATGTCGGGCATGGAGTTTCTCCGGGAAGGATTGGCTATCGGCTGGTTCTTCGACGCACGGAGCGGATTTCCCTGCCAGGACAGCCGGTAGAACACTGGGAAAAACGATTGACAACAGCGACGCAAGATGTTATCCTAATCTTGTAAGCGACCCGATGGGATGTTATCCTGATTCTTAATCTTGAGGAGAAACGACTATGGCGACGAATGCGGCATTGACCAAGGTGTTGGAGGGGAAGAAGGTAGACTCGGTTCGACAGCGCGAAACCACGCTCGACATCGATTTCACGGACGGTTCTACGCTGACCCTCCTCCTCTCGGCAGCGACCGGAGCGGTGACGCTGACCGGCGATAACGATGTCGTCGAGTATAAGGGCTGATTCGGTCCAACCGAGAGGTTGAAAGAGTTATGAGAGCCGGGAACAAAGCGTTCCCGGCTTTCGCTTTGGCATCACTTTTTCGAGGAGAGGATCTGTATCTGTGTGGTGAGCGAGAAGGATTTTTCGTTGAGCTTATAGGTTAGTTCGGCATAGGTCGCCGTGTAGCCCTCGGTTGGGACCGGCTGCAGTCCAACAAAACCTCGTGAAGAATCCGCCGCATCGACGGGATTCATCGGCTCGGAGGACCACTTCGCGTCCCGCAGATCTTTCGTCGCCGCATGGGCATGCCACAACTTCACGGACTTGATCGGCATGTCGCTGTGGACGGTGAGAGAGGAGACGTTGTCCTTCTGTGCGTAGGTCCAGGTCGGTTTTGGGAGCGGGCTTCCGCCCGCGACTGCGCGCGCAAACGCGCCAACTGCATTGAGGACACGGTACTGGGTGTCCAGACCTTCCAGGGCGTGGCCCGCATTCGAGTTGTACAGCACCCACTTGGGGCCTTTAAGGTCGTCCCAGTAGAGGTTGAGGGAGTCCTGCGACCAGTAACGGTCGTTCGTGCCAAGGACGATCAGTTTCGGCATCGTCAGCCGGTCCCTGTAGCTGTAGGGGTCTTCCAGGGCCAGAAGACGCTTGCCCTGCGGCGTCATGAGTTTCTCCTGCATACCGGACGACGTATAGTCCTGTACCTTCTCACTCGGCTTGCCGTAGGCAGCGAGTTGATGCGGGATCTGCGCGGCCACGTTCAGGGTATCGATCACCATAGGCACGATGCCTTTGATCCGTTTATCCTTACTGGCGCCTGCCAGCCAGGTCGTCCAACCGCGTTTCGATGCGCCTGCGATGACAAATCCTTCGATCTCCGGCTGTCTCGCCTCTTTCGTGTACGCCTGGATCGCGTCCATCGCCTTCAGAACGGCCTTCGCCATTGGAAAGTGGAGGGGCCAACTCTCGTCCCCGGTTTCGAGGAACTTCTGCCAGGTATAGGCGACGAGGGCATCTTCGGTTTTACCGTCGTAGAGGGGCTGATTAGGGATGCCGTAGAGGATCGCAAACGGCATTCCAGTGATCTTGGCGGCCGTCATTCCCAGCGTGATTTCGGCCTCGCTGCCGCCTCCACCGGTATTGAACAGGGTGCAGAAGTCGTTACGGACCGCGCTGTCCGGCCGGAAGATCATGAGGCGGTGCTGCCAGATGTTGCCTTGCCAGGTCTGAGAGACCAAATGCAGGTCGATCACCGTGCCGTCCGCAACTCTCTTTTCGGCGGTCTTCTCCCATTTATAGACAGGTTCTGGTTTGCTGAGGTAGCTATCGAGATCGGCGCGCGAGGGCTGTCCTAGCCCCAGCAACGCAAGACAAGTCAAGAGACCGATAAGTATGGTTCGCATCTGAGAGTCCTCCCTGTCCTGCTTACGCAGCGGGTTCAAGAGGAAGTTCCTGGAGTGACAAGTGGGAGCAAACGCAGACTATGTCGCACAGAAGAGGGAAGGAGCCGACCAGAATCGAACTGGTGATCGCGGTTTTGCAGACCGCTCCCTTAACCATTTGGGTACGGCTCCGAAGGTACAGGCGCACATCGCTTGTGGAGATTGCTCGAGTTCGTTCTCTGCCGAAAGGCAGTGGTTCGGACCGAAGCTGGAAACAAGCGGGAGACGAGGCTCGAACTCGCAACATCCAGCTTGGGAAGCTGGCGCTCTACCATTGAGCTACTCCCGCAAGGCTCTTCTATTATAGAACGGACCGGTCCGTTTGTCAAGAGTATACAGGAAACGAGCGTCTCTTTCACTGCATCAGATCGGTCTGTTACGACCAATGGGGTGCAGGTTCAGATACGCTCGTCTGTTGGGCAGGTGGATCGTCTCCGAACGGAGAACGGGACCAAACTCGAAACGGCCTCGGTGCGGAAACTGCGAAGCCGCGCCGAAGCCGGGGTAGGATGGGCACGATAACCTATCGTGGCTGGGTCGGGCCAGTCACTGTGCGCGTCGCGTCCGGGCGATATAGAGTTCCATCAAGACCTCTTCGGTCTCCTGTTCGTTGAGCCATTCCCAGTAAAACGGATGGTTCATAAGCATTTCCAGATTCAACACACGCCTGCCATTGGGACCGTTCGGCTTTGGCATCGGCAGTGCGTCCCGATTATAAGCGGCGTTTGACTCGAACACGACGGTACGGCGGCGGGAAACCTGTGGCAGGCCGCCCGACGGGTTTTGCGGATATTTTTCCCCTGATTCTGACATTGAAGCGCCTCCGTGAAACGGTGATTCCGGTCGGCGATTAAGCGCCGATCGGCTCTTGGTGTACGAACGATTGCCGTCTTAATGCGGAGGAAAGACTTCTGGGCCTCCTGTGTCGCAGGTAACTCAAATTCACTGCTTCACACTTTAAGACGCTTCACAACAGCCGGATGTTCTAAAAATACTTCGCTACCGAACATTTTTCTTCATTTGTATAAATCGCGCCTGCACTCGATGATTGCGCACGGTAGCTTGGAATGATATAATGATCGTGATCCGCCCATTCCGAGGCTAATGAGAGCACACAAATGTACGATGCTGTCAGATAACTGCGCAGGGTGCCCGGAAGCCAGATCCTGCCGTGGAAGCCAGCAAATCATGAAATGAGACGGGGGACACAGTGCAGAGAATACCGACGGTTTTGTTTGATTTCGACGATACGCTGAGCGATCCGATCCCTTTTTTTCTTCAATTTGCCCGCGAAGTCGGCGCTCACTTGAACCGCCGCTTCGGGGGCGACGCCTCGGAGTGGGAGAGAGCGGCAGCGGACATGCTGGTCGTGGTACAGGACGACTATTGGGAGCGTTTTCGAGACAACCCTACCAACGGCTATCTCGGCTGGCTGGACGCCCTGAGGGTGCGTTCGATCAAAATGTTGCTTGAGCCGATGGGGAGGCCCGTGCCGCCGGATGCAGCAGCGCTCTCCCTGGAGATGCAGTTCGAAGCGCTGTCGAGGTGCCACGCCGGATTTCCGGGCGTAACGCCGGTTGTAAAAGAGCTGGCGGAACTGGGATACCCTCTGCACATGGCCTCCGGACAGGAATCAGAATATCTGCGGGGCGGATTGACGGGGCTGGGCATCACGCCCTTTTTTGGCCGTCTCTTCGGCCCGGACCTGATAGATTGCGCCAAGGAAGGCACAGAGTACTATCGCCGGGTGTTTGCAGCGCTCAACGTTCAAAGCGAACACGTAATTGTCGTGGACGACTATCCACCGGCCATTAGCTGGGCGGTTCAATGCGGCGCGCACGTAATACAGGCGAAACTCTCTCCCATCAAACACGAGCCAACGCAGCCTGGCATCAAGGCTGTAATAACCGATTTACACGACCTTCCGCACGTCATCCAGCAGATCGAGCACGATATGAAAGTTGTCTGACCGTTATCGGTGAAGGACGGATGGTACAGGACGAAGCGGAAACACGCGCACGTTGACTCCGCTCGCGTAGTGTACCAGAGGCGTAGTATCGGGGCGATCAAGTCGGGCTGCATTGAGGAGCGTTTCGTCCATGGAAACCAGTTCGGCGGTTTGGAGTGGGTAAGGCGTGTGATGTACGCGCCCGATGTAGAGGCGGGAGCGGGCGTAGGCGTAGAGAATATAGCGTTCTGCTAGAAAGTGTTCCAGCGTGCCG
>JAYUMV010000445.1:0-21192 GCA_043762265.1 Chthonomonadaceae bacterium
GTTGAACTTCCAACACATTGTAGCGCAGGTTGTCAAGAGGAGAGCCAAAAAAATTTGAAGCACAGCGTTGCCTTGACAGAATCGCCTGCGCATGGCATACTTACTCTCGTAAATCACATAGCGAATGTTTCGCTCACCGCAGACAGCCGGTGTCCGCACTTTCAAGTCGGACTTAATTCCTGAACAGGAGCCTGCCGAGGTCGAGTCCCCGTTTCAATACAGGTGTGCCAGGAGTTTTCCTGTCACCGGGATTCGCCGCCGTCTGCGCTTTTAGCGCGAAGGGGGAGAAGGCCCGGTTTTTATTTTGCCGCCGCTTTCACCACTTCAGACCGTACTCGTACGGGAAACTCAGGGAAACGAGAGAAACCCTATGCCTACCGAAAAGCCAAGCCTCGCCAAGCCCAGTCCCAGAAAAGAACTGCTCGTCTCCGACCTGCGCGAGATCCTCGCGACCAGTAAGGGTGCGATCCTGACCGACTACCGTGGTCTCACCGTCGTAGAGATCAGTAAACTGCGCCGTAAACTCCGCGAAGACAATGCGGAGTACCACATTGTCAAGAATACGCTGCTGAAGATCGCGATGGGCGGCAAGATCAGTCCTGAACTCGACAAACTGCTCACCGGACCGACGGCCATCGTGTTCGCCAAGGGCGATGTCGTTGGCCCGGCCAAGTCCGTGATCGATTTCGTGACCACGACGCGTAACAAGCCCGACGTCAAAGTCAAGGGCGGTTATATCGACGGCAAGGTCTACGACATCGCCCAGGTCACCGCGCTTTCCAAGCTGCCGTCCCGCGAGATCATCATCTCGCAGTTCGTCAGCACTTTGAACGGCCCGGTCAGCAACTTCGTTGGTACGCTTAACAGCATCCTCAGCGAGTTCATCGGCACGGTCGACGCCATTGCTGAAAAGCAGGGCGGCGGCGCGGAAGTCGCCGAAGCCGCGTAGTTTCTTTTCTACTGACTATCAACCCTTGTTTGCATGAAGGAGAAATAACCCATGCCGCCCCTTAGCAAAGACGAGATCGTAGAAGCGATCAAATCCATGTCCGTTCTCGAACTGTCCGAACTTTCCAAGGAACTCCAGGAAGTCTTCGGCGTCACCCCGTCCGCCGGAGTTGCGATGGCCGCTCCTGCCGGTGGTGGTGGAGGCGCTGCTGCGCCGGTTGTCGAGGAGGCTCCCACGAGCTTCGACGTTATCATGACCTCCTTCGGTGAGAAGAAGATCAACGTCATCAAGGTCGTGCGCGAAATCACCGGTCTCGGCCTCAAAGAGGCCAAGGACATGGTCGAGGCCGTTCCTTCCAAGATCAAAGAGGGCCTCAACGCCGAAGACGCGAAGGTGCTCAAAGAGAAGCTCGAGGGCGAAGGCGCCAAAGCCGACATCAAGCCGGCTGCCTAGTTGCGAGGTTTCCGATGTTGACCGGCGCGGTGGCGACACCGCTCTTCCGGGCCAACAACAGGCGCAGGTAACAATGACGTTACCTGCGCTTTTTTCTTTATCGTAACGTCGCGTACAAACAGCCTGTGCCCTCCCGAAAGTCGGGAGGGCACAGGCTGTTTGTATTTCGAGTGCGGATCCGTTGTTAGAACGAGTGCGGGCCGTCGTAGTTGCGGATGAGGCCGATGACTTTACCGATGATCTGGCTGTCTTCACGGCGGACGTCGATAGGCTCGTAGGCCGGATTGGAAGGCAGCAAGCGGACGCCTTCACCGGTGAACTGAATGTGCTTCACCGTGGCTTCATCGCCGAGCATGAAGGCCACCAGATCGCCGTTGTCTGCGGTGCGCTGCTCTTTGATGATGACGAGGTCGCGCGGCATGATATGGGCGCCGATCATCGAGTCGCCTCGTACTTGCAGGGCGAAGACATTGTTCATCGTGCCGACCATCTCCGAGGGAACGGGGATGTGGCCTTCGATGTTTTGGGTCGCGGTGATCGGAACACCAGCGGCGATCGTGCCGATCAGAGGGACGAGGGTGACGTTTCGGTTCGGCGCGGTGTTGCCGGTTTTCCCGATCACGGTGATGGCGCGGGCGGTGTTAGCGCGCTTGATATAACCCTTACGCTCCAGAGCATCGAGATGCACGGTGACGCCACGGAGGCTCGATATTTCGAAGTGATTGCCGATTTCGCGGATGCTCGGCGGATAGCCTTTGTCGTTGACATAGTCGAGAACGAAAGTCAGGATTTTTTCCTGTTTGTCGGTCAGCCCTCTAGTCATAATTCCGAACCCTCCCCTGTACGTATAATAGTTCACGCACTCTCGTCTACTATACTCTACTCATTTCGCGCTTGTCAAGGGATGGAAACCGAAAAAACATGCAATTCTGTCTTGCAGGGAAAGAAAATAGTGTGAAATCTGTCTTCATCTCCCTTTTCGCGGTACAATGGGCTGAATTTCGGCGTATCAGGCCGCACGGCGGGTACGTTTCCGAGACGCCGCCTTCGCAGCGCTTGCCGGTTTCGCGGTTTCCTGGGCTTTTTGTTGTTCTCCTTGTAGAGCGGTCATCGTCACGGTGAACGCGTGTTTCAGCGCATAAAATCCGGGATACACCGACAGCACGTCTCGGAATCGGGTATATTCCAGAGAGGCCGCCTGGAAGATGCCCAGCGCCTCGCACGGTTCGCCCATGAGGGCCTTGGTGCGGGCGAGAGCCAACTGGTCCGCGAGCTCTTCGTAAATATCGCTTAAGGTAGGTTCGGTTTGCATTGCACTACTCTCCTCATAAAAAGACGGTCTTTCTGTCGCCTTCACTAACTTCACTCCGAAGAGAGAGGCAGGATCGGAAGCCTGGGGAAACAGAAGTGCAATAATATTTTTTCTGCGCCTTTCCGGTTTGCAGAAGTGAAGTCAGAGTAAGGAAGCAGAAAGGGAGCATGAACGCGATGAACCAGGGGATCGAGGCCAAAGCAAACACACCATCGAAAGCTCCGACGACCGTCGGTTCGGACGGCATTCGCCCTCTCTCTTCGGAGAAGCGGTTTCGGGAACGGGAGGTGGTGGCGCAGATCGAAGCGCTGCGGCGGTGTAGCCGTGGAGAGTTTCGCCGTCGCGTCGAGATCCGGGACCATCACAAAGCCGACTTCGTCAGCGAGGAAGCTCTGGTCTATTTCATCCGGGATCTGCATCTTGCCGGTAGAAGCGCGGAGGCCGGTGACCTGATCGTGCTGCTGGAAGAGCGATGCAGCAAACGTATCTCTCGAACCTTGACCGGGTGGTCGCAGCTCTCTGCCACCCAGCGTGAAGACTGTTACAACGACTTGGTCAGTCAGATGTTTGTCGCTCTGATCAGCGTGGAATCGAAGGACGAGTTCTGGGAGGTGCGCTTCTGGCACTCCCTGGACTGGAAGCTCTCCAATATCGCTCAGAAGTACCATACCGTCGCTTCGAACGAGTTTATTCCGGAGAGCGGCGTGAACGCAGAAGGGCGCTCGTACGACCGTATGAACAGTGTCGCAGCGCCTGCCCGCCTGACACCGGAACAGCGTGTTCTGGTGCAGGAAGCCCTACGGCTCTTGAGCGAGGAGCAGCGCACCGTTTTTATACTTTTCCACTACGAACAGTGGACGCAGGAAGAGATCGCAAAGCATACAAAAGTCACGGATCGTACCGTGCGCAATCGATTGGAGAGTGCGGAAAAGCGGCTCGCAAGTTGGCGCGCCGACGAGCCGCTGTGAGAAGGGGATCGGGGAACGAAATGGAAACTACCAGAGAAGAGAATTCGATCGTAGAGAGAGAGACGTTATATATGGAGTGGCGTCGAGACCGCGAGCAGGCGTCTCCGCGCCCCCTTCAAGGTTGGATTAACGCCTATCCGGGATTTGAGGCCGACTTTGTGCGTTGGGCCACGGAACTGCCTCTGCTCCAGGCGGCGCTCTATGGGCCCGGCGATCCGGCCGAAGAGGCGCGGCTCGCCAAAGTCGGGCGCTCCGTGGTGGCGGAGATGCGCGCCCGCTATGGAATGGCGCATCCCGCCATGACAAGCCTGACCGATGCCGCTCGTCAGCAGAACCTGCGCTTAAGGGACGTGGCCGAGCGTGTCGGAGTCGGTATGCCCATCGTCTCGAAGCTGGAACAGCGACTGTTGCGGTTCACTTCGCTGCCGGAGACCCTGATCCAGAAACTGGCGGAGACGCTGGAACTGGGCACCGAGACGGTGCGGGACTATCTGCGCCAGCCTCCGACTTTGGCCGCCGGAGCCGCCTACCAGTACACAGGGAAGACCGCGCCACAGGTGGCGGGCCAGGAGGATTTTGCGGAGGCGATCCGGTCCTGCCCCGGCATGAGCGATGCCCATAAGCAGGCCTGGCTGATGGAAACGGAAGCGTAGGATAAGCGCTGTATGATCAATCTCCATCCGATTCGGCAGCGGGCGTGGGAAGCGCATCGTCGCCTGCGCCCGGAACTCGCGGAGTCGGAACCGAATCTTCTGCCTGCCGAGGAGTTGTTGGATCGTGCCTCGGCGGAAACGGGGCTGGAGCGCTACGCCGTACCGCCATGGGATCGACTGCTGGCAGGCGCTCGTGCCGTACTGCTGCGCGACCACGACACGATCTACTATGCTGCGCCCGATTCGCCGCAGACCGCACGCCTGCAACGTTTCTCGCAGGCGCACGAGTTCGCGCACAACTGGCTGCACGCTACGGATCGCGACGCCTTCGATGTGGAGAAGGAGGAGCAGTTGGCCCTGCTGCTGCTGCCCTCACTGCCGCAGACCGCCCAGGTCGCGCAAGGTTATAGTCCGGCGGAACGCCGCGAATCGGAGGCGAACGCCTTCGCAGCCGAGTTCCTGTTGCCCGCGCCGCTCCTGCGCCATGCCTTTATAGAACAGCACCTGAACGCATCTCAGATCGCCGACCTGGTCGGCGTCTCGGAATCCTGCGTATTGACTCAACTTGCGCTCGCACTGCTCCTCCCCGCTCCCGAATTAGAAGCGTTTCCCCCTCGCTTCCCCGCTCCTCCGCCCCAGGAGCGCGCCGTTTCGGACCGTGTCATGGAGGGCAAACCGGGCGGCGTCGCCGCCGGACTGGATCCTGACCAGGCGGCTGCCGCGCTATTGGAGTGCGGACCTGCGCTGATAGACGCGGGGCCGGGAACGGGTAAGACGCGTACGCTCGTTGCCCGCGCGGCCCATCTCCTTCAGGAGCGGGGACTGCCTCCTGAACGCCTGCTCGCCCTCACTTTTTCCAACAAGGCGGCGGAGGAGATGCGGGTGCGGTTGCAGGAGAGCGTGGGGGCTGCCGCCGATCAGGTATGGATCGGAACTTTCCATGCCTTTGGCTTCGAGATCCTGCGCAAAGATGGGCAGCGCCTCGGCCTGCCGAACACCCCGAAACTGCTCCAAACCTCCGACGCCGTCGATCTGCTCGTCACGCACCTCGATCAGCTTGGCCTGCAGGAACTGGAGTATCTTAGCGACCCTACGCTGCCTTTCCCAGACATTCTGCGCTGTATATCGCGCGCCAAGGACGAGTGTATCACTCCCCAAGCCTATCTCGCCCTTGCAAATACTCAGTATGAGACGGCGGCGAACGACGAGGAGCGGATGCGCGCCGTCAAATCACGCGAAGTCGCCGGTGTCTATGCGGTCTACGAACGGCTGAAGCGGGAGCAGGGACTGCTGGATTTCGGGGATCTGCTCATGCGCGCAGTCGAACTGCTGGATCTCGATCCGGAAGTGCGGGCGCGTTGGCAGGAGCAGTTCGCGCATGTGCTTGCGGACGAGTATCAGGATGTCAATCGGGCCTGCGCCTATCTCCTTCAGCGGCTGGTCGGGGAGGGGAAGGGCTTCTGGGCGGTGGGTGATCTGCGCCAGGCGATCTATCGGTTTCGGGGCGCGTCGCCTGCGAATGTGCGCCAGTTCGACCGCGATTTTCCGGGAGGGCAGCGGCTCCGCCTGGGCATCAACTACCGGTCTTATGCGCCTATCGTCTCGCTCTTCAGCGGATTCGCCGAGGCGATGTCGGCGGAGAATCCGGACGCCCTTGCGCCTGCGGACCGCCGTCTGCTCTGGGAGCCTCAGCGCGGTGGGGAGGATCTGCCCGCGCTCACCTTCGCGGAGGCGCAGGATGAAGAGGGCCAGGCGGATGGGCTGAGCGCGCAGATCCTGCATTTTCAGGAGGCTGGCATGCGGATGCAGGATCAAGCGATACTGGTCTGTACCAACGCCCAGGCCACCGATCTCGCAGAGCGACTGGAGCGGCGTGGGATTCCGACGCAGCATCTCGGCAGTCTATTCGACCGTTCCGAAGTAAAAGACATGCTGGCGCTCGTCGCTCTGGTCGCGGAGCCGGAAGGGACCACGCTGCCACGAGTCGCGCAGTTCGCCGAGTACCGCATTCCTCTGGACGACGTCACATTTCTGCTGGCAGAGGCCAGAGAGCGCCAGAAATCTTTTCCGGAAGCGCTGGGGCTTGCACAGGATCTGCCTGGGCTTTCTCAGGCGGGGCGCGAGGGGTTGAATCGCCTCTGGCGGCAGATCAAACCGATCGTGTATCGCGGAGACGCCTGGGCGCTGCTGACGCGCTACCTGTTTGAACAGAGCGGCTACCTGCTCCCCTTGATCGCAGCGCAGACGGTCGCGGCACGGCAGCAACTGCTGGCGCTCTCTCAACTGTTGACGTTTGCGCAAGGGCTGACGGCTCGACTGCAGCCAAACGAGGGCGAAACCCAATCCCAACTCTTCCTGCGGCATCTGCGGCAGTTGATTTTGTGTGGCGAAGAGCGGTCTGCCCGCACGCCGGGGGGGGTGGAGGATCTGCCGGCGGTGCGCTTGATGACGGTCCACCAGTCGAAAGGGCTGGAGTTTCCGGTCGTCTACCTGCCGAATCTGAATCGGGGGCAATTTCCGGCGCGGGGCTCCGGCGGCATGGTCGCGCCGCCGCCTGCGCTGCTCGGGGAAGATTCCGAAGACGCGAAAGCGGATGCCGCGGACTGTCTGTTCTTTGTCGCCTTGTCGCGGGCGAAGGATCACCTGATCCTTTCCCGACCCCTGGAGCGGAACGGGACTCAAACCAAGCCTTCTTCCCTGTTGGATCGCCTCGCTCCTGCGCTGACCGCCTGTGGCGCAATGCGAGTCCCCTGGCTGCGTACACAATTCGGGAATGCGGTTGCCACGACGCCCCCCGAACTCTCTGCGCCTCCTGAGCTTTCGCTATGGCAGGTAGATTCCTATCGCGACTGTCCGCGCCGTTTCTACTACCAGCAGGTGGCTCGCCTGCCGCGCCCCGACGACACCTCTCCCTATCTCCACTTTCACGGCAGCTTGAAAGAGACGCTCCAGTGGCTGCATTCGGAGCGGAGCGCAGGACGTACACCGGCGCCGGAGGAGGCGAGCCAACGTCTTACGGAGGCGTGGGAGCAGAAGTTTACCGGAACAGAGACCGCTCAATCCCGTGTTCTCAGGGGGCATGCTGAGAAGATGCTCGCCAATGCCTTCCAAAACCTGACTCCTCCCCGAGACGCCCCACCTGCGCTGCGTCTGGTCGCCAGTTTGGAGCACGGCCGCGTCGAAGTATCCTGCGATGAAGCCGAAACCCTGCCGGATGGCACCCTGCGCATTGCCCGCCATTTCCGTCGCCGGATCAAAAAAGACGATCATACCGACGAACGCCTCGCTCTGATTCGTCAGGCCGCCACCCAGACCGATCCCTCCAGGCCCGTCACGCTCGAACTGCGCTCTCTCGTGGACGGCGAGATCAAAGAAGTAAAACCCAGCCTGCGCTACGAACCCGCCCGCATCGAGAAATACAATGCCGCCCTCCACGGCATCCGCGCTGGCCTCTTTCCTCCCGAACCCGAAGAGCGCAAATGCGCCCTCTGCCCCTTCTTCTTCCTCTGTCCTGCTTGAGGCAAGGCTCCCTTTTATCCGAAGATTTATTTCTCAATTGTGACTTGACAATTCTCGAAAGTGCGAATATAATGGCGTGTAAGGGCAGAGACCGGGGTCTTTTGAAACTTATAATCCCTGTTCGCTTGCTTTTTTTCTCGATTGTGAGAATAAGGGTGATGGAAGTGAGAAGCGTATGGCCGCGAGTAAGAGGAAAGAGGAGAACGCGAATCCAAAAGCGGACATCGTTTTGCATCCGATTCGATTTCGGATTCTGATGATCGCCTCGGGGCGAAGAGTCTCCGCGCAACAGATCATTTCGGCCCTGCCGGATGTGCCCCAGGCGTCAGCCTATCGGCACATCGCGCGTCTTGTCGAAGCAGGTATTTTGCAGACGATGGAAGAGGCGACTCCGCGCGGAACTGTCGAGAAAACCTATACGTTACGCGATCAGGCGGCGGACCTCAGTCGGGAAGAGATGGCCCCCGTCAGCTCCGAAGACCATATGCGCTACTTCACCGCGTTCGCCACCCTGATGCTGAGTCAGTTTCAAGCCTATTTGGAGCGGAAGGATCGCGGCGGCAAGGATGGCGGCTGGTACTGGTCGGAAGCGGTCTGTCTGACGGATGCCGAATACGATCATTTCGTGAAAGCTCTGAAAGCCATTGAAGGGCTTGCCTCCGCCCATCCGCCTGGTCCTGATCGGCGAAGGCGGCTGATCTTTACCGCCATTATTCCGGATGCCGAGCAGATCTAAACTCGCATCCCTGCAGAAACCTGCGATTTTCGATCACGGCCGACCTGGCGCCGCACCAATTCGTTCCTTCAGGAGATATCATGTCAACATTTGGTTACTTTCGCTATCCCGCCCTGCACGGAGAGACCGTCGTTTTCGTTTCCGAGGATGATCTCTGGACTGTACCCGCGTCCGGAGGTATGGCCCGCCGTCTGACAGCCAACCTCGGCACGATCACCTCTCCCTCTATCTCGCCGGATGGCAAGACCATTGCTTTTACCGGGCGTGAAGAAGGCAGCAATGAGGTGTATGTGCTCCCTATCGAGGGCGGCCCTGTACGGCGTGTGACCTATCTGGGCACCAGCAGCAGCGTTCTTGGCTGGACTCCGGACGGCGCGAAAATCCTCTTTGCAAGCGATTTTGAACAGCCCTTTGATCGCCAGAACGACGTCTATACCGTCTCTCCAGAAGGCGGATTGCCGCGGCCGTTCAATGTCGGCCACGCGATGAGCGTCTCTGTGAAAGAGGGCAATAAGGTGGTTTTGGGCCGAAATAACAACGACCCTGCGCGCTGGAAACGCTATCGCGGCGGAACCGCGGGCGATCTCTGGATCGATGCCGAGGGCCACGGAGAGTTCCACCGACTTCTGACCCTGAAGGGCAACCTCGCGCGACCGATGTGGGTGGGGGAGCGGGTCTTCTTCCTCTCGGATCACGACGGGGTCGCCAATCTCTACTCCTGTACCCCCGAAGGCCAGGATGTCACGCAGCATACGCATCAGACCGACTACTTCGCCCGCTTCCCGGCGACCGATGGCAGCCGAATCGTCTATCATGCGGGAGGCGATCTCTACCTCTACGATCCGACCGCAAAGACCGATACGAAGATCGAGGTCGCCTATCACAGTCCGCAGGTGGCACGGCAGCGCAAATTCGTCGATGCGGCACGCTACATGGACGGCTACGATCTCTCCCCGCAAGGGCAGGCGCTCGCGATCACGACTCGAGGCAAGAGTTTTACCCTGGGCAACTGGGAGGGCGCCGTCGTTCAGCAGGGGGGAGACAGTCCGGCAAGCCCTGTGCGCTACCGACTCACCACCTGGCTGAACGATGGCAAGCGCGTTCTGACCGTGACCGATCAGGACGGTGTGGAGACGCTGGAAATTCACGCTACCACCGAGAAGACGCCTCCAAAGCGCTTCGAGGGCCTGGACATTGGCCGACCCATGTCGCTGCTTGTCTCTCCGACCTCCGATCAGGCGATTCTTGCCAACCATCGCAACCAGCTTCTCTTTGTCGATCTCGTAGATGGCACCTTACAGCAGATCGACCACAGCGACTACTCCCGGATCGGCGGCGCCAACTGGTCTCCGGATGGCCGCTGGGTCGCCTACGGCTTCTCCGCAACGATGTACACGAGCGCCATCAAACTCTGGGAGAAGGCAACCGGAACGACGCATACCATCACGGAGCCCATCCTGGGAGATTCGGACCCCGCTTTCGATCCGGAAGGCAAATATCTCTACTTCATCGGGCAGCGAGAACTCAACCCGGTCTACGACGGCCTGCACTTCGAGCTCGGATTCCCGAAGGGTACACGTCCCTATCTGATCACGCTGAAAGCCGATACGCTCTCCCCGTTCATTCCGCAGGCGCGACCTCTGGTAGATTCGCCCAAGCCTAAACCGGAGGCCGAAGAGGTTACTCCGGAAGAAGAGGCGACCGGAGAAGTGCCGTCGAAACCGGCGGATGCTTTGCCGAACGCGGTCGAGATCGATCTGGAAGGGATTCAGAACCGCATTCTGGCGTTCCCAGTCCCCGAAGGTCGATATGGACAGATCGCGGGCATCAAGGGCAAAGCGCTGTTTACCTCGTATCCCGTCGAAGGCGCCATCGCGCAGGGCGGTGAACCCAGCCCGAAGGGTGTCCTCGAAGTCTACGACTTCAAAGACCTCAAGCACGAGCCGTTGATCTCCAAGGTCAGTGAATTCACGCTCTCGAAGGATGGCAAGACGCTTGCCTACCGGTCTGCGCGCCGCGTGCGGGTCGTAATGGCGGGCATGAAGCCGGACGAGAAGGCAGGAACAGAGGCGGGCCGGAAGTCCGGCTGGATCGACCTGGGACGCATCAAAGTTTCGCTCGAACCAGGGGTGGAGTGGAAGCAGATGGCGCAGGAGGCCTGGCGCTTACAGCGGGACTTTTTCTGGACGGCGGACATGTCGCAGATCGACTGGAATACCATCTGGGAGCGTTATGCGCCGTTGGTGGACCGGGTCGGCACGCGTGGTGAGTTCTCCGACCTGATGTGGGAGATGCAGGGCGAACTTGGCACCTCGCATGCTTACGAAATGGGCGGCGACTACCGCAGTGAACCGAGCTATCCGAGCGGGTTCCTCGGAGCGAATCTGACCTACGACACCGAGGCCGCCGTCTATCGGATCGGGCATATCGTGCAGGGAGCGCCGGGAGAGGCACGGGCCTCCTCTCCGCTCCTCGCGCCAGGCGTTCAGGTGAAGGAGGGCGACGCGCTGTTGGCGATCAACGGGCGTACTCTCTCGCCGACCGTGCAGCCGCAGGAGGTCCTTGTCAATCTGGCAGGCAGTGAGGTGGTTCTCACGGTATTAGGTGGCGACGGCAAATCGCGGGATGTGACCGTGACGACTCTGAAGTCCGAGTTCCCGGCACGGTATCGCGAATGGGTAGAAGCGAACCGCCGCTACGTGCATGAGAAGACCGGTGGCAAGGTTGGCTATGTCCACGTCCCCGACATGGGGGCTAACGGCTACGCGGAGTTCCACCGCCTCTATCTGGCGGAGGCCGACCGAGACGGTCTGATCGTCGATGTACGCTACAACAGAGGGGGGCATGTTTCTCAACTTCTGATCGAGAAACTCGCGCGTCGGCGCGTCGGATACGACATATCGCGCTGGGGACAGCCGCAGCCCTATCCGGATCACTCGATCGCCGGGCCGATGGTCGCGCTGACAAACCAGTTCGCCGGTTCGGATGGCGACATTTTCAGCCATGTGTTCAAAATCAAGCAGTTGGGAACTTTGATCGGAAAGCGAACCTGGGGTGGCGTGATCGGAATCTGGCCACGCAATCCGCTCGCAGACGGCGCGGTGACCTCGCAGCCCGAGTTTTCGTTCTGGTTCCAGGATGTCGGCTGGGGCGTGGAGAACTACGGCACCGATCCGGACATCGACATCGACATCGCGCCCCATGAGTATGCGCGCAAGCAGGATCCGCAGATGGAGAAGGCGTTGGAAGTGATCTTGCAGCAGTTGGAAGCGAATCCGGTGGTGCGACCCGACTTCACGGTCCGGCCCAACCTGTCTCTTCCGCCCAGACCGCTGGGTTAATGCACCGAGGGAACATCTGTGCGACAGCCCACTGCGACCGTCGATCAACGGTCGCGGCAGGCTGTCGTCGCAAGCGTTCCAATGCTAGAGCGCAGAGAAATCAGAGAAATCAGAGAAATCGAGGAAGCGTAATTGAACACATTCGACGTGGCGTGGGTGCGTACCCAGTTTCCGGCGCTGGAGCTAGAGGAGAAGGGCGAACCCCTCGTCTTCTTTGACAATCCCGGTGGAACGCAGGTCACGAGCGGGGTCATCGCCGCCGTTTCGGACTACTACCGGAATCGCAATGCCAATATCGGAGGAGCCTTCCCCACCAGCCGTCGCACGGATGCAACCCTATTGTCCGCGCGTACGGCGATGGCGACCCTGCTCAACGCCTCCGAGGACGAACTTATCTTCGGTCCGAACATGACGACCCTGACCTTTCATCTCGCACGCTCCATCGGAGAGACATTGCGGCCCGGCGACGAGATCGTGCTGACCAATCTGGATCACGATGCCAATATTGCGCCCTGGCTCGACCTTGCCGCTCAGGGGGCCGTCCTGAAGTTCGTCGATTTCGATCCGGCCGACTGCACGCTGGACCTGGCCCGGTTTCAGGCGGCGCTCTCCGACCGCACTCGTCTGGTCGCGATCACGCACGCCTCCAACGCCGTCGGTACGGTTCCGGATGTCTCGGGCCTCATTCGTCTGGCGCACTCTGTCGGCGCATGGGCCTTCGTCGATGCCGTTCAGTTTGCGCCGCATCGCTCCCTCGATGTGCAGGCGCTGGACTGCGATTTTCTCGCCTGTTCCGCCTACAAGTTCTTCGGCCCACACGCAGGCATTCTCTTCGGCAAAGCGGCGCACCTGCGCCAACTCAGGCCGCACAAGGTGCGTCCGGCCCGAAACACGCTTCCTTTCTGCTGGGAGACAGGCACCCAAAACCATGAAGCCATGGCGGGCATTGCAGCCGCAGTCGCCCACCTGCAAGCGGTAGGAGAACACTGTGGAATGGCCGCAGGCGATGCACCTCGTGCTGCCATCGTCGCGGGGATGAACGCGATTCACTCCTATGAACAGGGGCTTGCCGCGCACTTTTTGGACGGACTCGGTCAGATCTCCGACTTGAAGGTCTACGGCCTGACCGACCTGAAGCGGTTGGACGAGCGGGTTCCGACGTTCGCCTTCACCTGGCCGCGCCTTTCGCCGCGAGCAACGGCAGAGTACCTGGGCAACCACGGAATCTGCTGCTGGAGCGGCAACTATTACGCTTTGCGTCTGATGGAGCGTCTGGGATTGGAAGGCGAAGGGGGAGCCGTGCGCATCGGGTTCGCACATTACAATACGGTGGAGGAGATCGACCGCCTGCTCAATCTGCTGCAAGACTGCGCCTGAGCGCCTCTCACACCAGGTTCAAACCAGTTGGCCCGGCAAATTCATTGCCGGGCCAACTTCAATTCGGTGTGGATTACCGATAGTTCGCGTAGGCCACGTCGTAGGGCAAATCGTCCATTTTGGAGATGAGCCCCTGGACCGCCTGCAGAGAGTCCTTGTCTTTGCCGGTGACACGGAGCTCGTCGCCCTGAATCTGGGTCTGAACTTTGATACCGCTCTCTTTGATGCGCTTGGCGAGTTTTTTGGCCTCTTCGGTAGGAATACCCTGTTTGAGCGTGATGACCTGGCGAATAGTGCCGCCTGCCGCCGACTCGACTTTGCCGTACTCGAGGCCCTTGAGCGAAAGATTGCGTTTGGCGAAACGGGCTCGGAGCACGTCGAGCAGCGTGTCCATCTGCATCTGGTTGTCGGCGATCGCCTTGATCGTCTCGTCATCGAGGGTCAAGCTGGCCTTACTGCCCCGAAAGTCGTAGCGGCCCTCGATCTCTCGGGCGACGAGGTCGATCGCGTTTTTGACTTCCGTCATGTCGAGCTTGGACACGACATCGAACGAGAATTCTGTTGCCATAGTTTGCTATTCTCCTAACTGTTCTTTGACACCCCGCAGCAGGCCGTCCACCGCGAGTTTCAGCGAGGTCAAAGCGTCCTCGATCTGGCGCAGTTCCGGCTGCCCGTAGCTCGTCGGCTTCAGGTCCGAAAGCGACGGCAGAAAATCGATGATCCGCTTGGCGTAGGGCGACAGCGATACCGGCGCGTCGCCTACATCGATACCGCCAAAGAAGTCGGCGACGGGATCGGAGTCCTGAAAGAATTTTACCAGATGATCCGTCGGTGCGTCCAGGATCTCTTTGGATTTGTCCGGACGCTTTTTCAAGGCTTTGACGAGGTTGCCGGTATCCTCGCTGTTGAGCTTCTGATCGCGGATGCGCTCGACGACGGCGGACTGCAGTTCCGGGTCTTCATTCAACTGTTTGAGGAAGCGCGCATGTTTCTCGGTGAGTTGCCCATCGGAGGGGCGGTTGGGACTGGAGATGACCGCTTCGCCGATGTCCTCTGGCAGCGCCATCAGATCGAGCAGGTAGCCGACGGTGCGTTCGGAGAGTCCGAGGCGGCGGCTGAGTTCGCGGTTCGTTTGATTCAGGCTGGTCTTGACATGCTGGATCGCCTTCGCTTTTTCGAGCGGTTGCAGGTCTTCGCGCTGCAAATTCTCGATCAACTGTTCGGTCACGCGCTCCTCGTCCTGAACCTCTTTGATGATACAGGGCAGGGTCGTCAGATTCGCCATCGAAGCGGCGCGCCATCGACGCTCTCCGGTCACGATTCGGTACCTGCCGCTATCGGGAAGGGGAGTGATGGTGATCGGATTCAACATTCCGTGCTGCTTGATGCTGTCGGCGAGTCCGCGCAGGCTCTCCTCGGCGTGATGTTTGCGCGGCTGATCGGGATCTTCGACGATCAGTTTGACCTCTATCTGCTTGACTTCCAAAGCGCTCTGCCTCCCGGTTGATTCTGTATGGTGACCGTCGTCGGTATTGCGTGCGGTACTTGCGCCCTGCTCCGAATCCTGCAACAGATGTCGGGCATTTGCGTCGGGTCATTATAAGGGATAGGGACGGAGTTTGTCAACCTGTCGCGAGCCCGGAAAGCGACGCGGAATCGGTGTCTACGGCCAATTCTGGTTCCGCTTCGACGAACTGTCGCGCGTAGAGTTGGGCATAGAGCCCGTTCTGTGCCAGCAGGGCGAGATGCCCGCCCTGCTCCACGATCCGACCCTGCTGCAGCACCAGGATACGGTCTGCTTCGATGACGGTCGAGAGACGGTGCGCGATGATGAACGAAGTGCGCCCTTTCAACAGCACACGCAGGGCATTCTGAATAAGCGTCTCTGTGTACGCGTCGATGCTCGCCGTCGCCTCATCGAGAATGAGGATGCGGGGATCGGCGAGGACGGCGCGGGCGAACGAGATCAGTTGCCGCTGGCCCGCAGAGAGCCTTTGGCCGCGCTCCTCGACGGGGGTATCGAAGCCCTGGGGCAGGCGCACAATGAATCGGTCGGCCCCCACATGGGTCGCGGCTTGTTGGATATCCGCATCGGTCGCGTCCGGACGTCCATATGCGATGTTTTCCCGTACCGTTCCCGAGAAGAGATAGGAGTCCTGGAGCACGACTCCGAGTTGCCGCCGTAAGCTGTCCATCGTCACATCGCGAATATCCAGGCCATCGATGGTGATGCGCCCGGAGTTGACGTCGTAGAGCCGCGCCAACAGCGCGATCAACGTGGACTTGCCGGCCCCAGTCGGCCCGACGATCGCGACGCTCTCCCCCGGCGCGATCCGCACGCTCAGACCGTGCAGGATCTCCTGCTCAGGTAGATAGCCGAAATGGACGTCTTCAAACGCGACTGCGCCTTGAACTGGCGGCAGTACGACGGCATCCGGCTTCTCGTTCACGGTGGGTTCGGTATCGAGAATTTGATAGACACGTTCCCCCGATGCCATCGCCGACTGGAGACTGTTGTAAAGGCGGGTCGTATTGCGGATCGGCTGAAAGAACCGTTCTACATAGCCCAGAAAGGCCGCCAGGAGGCCTACGGTAGCGCCGGGAACGTGGTGCAGTGCCATCAATCCGCCCTGCCACAGCACGAGCATCGTTCCGACCGCAGCGATCAGTTCCAGCACCGGGAAGTAGATCGCGAACACCAGGACGGCCGCCAGACTGGCTTTCATATTCTCACGGTTCACGGTGTCGAAACGCTGGAGATTCTGCTCCTCACGGCCGAAGGATTTCGTGACTCGAACGCCGCTGATACTCTCCGCAATGTTCGCTGTAACCGTCGCGATTTTCTTGCGACTTTCCCGAAAAGCCACCCTCGCCTTGCGCCCGAACAGGCGACTGACGACCGCGATCACCGGGATCAACAGGAAAGTCATGAGCGCCAGTCGCCAGTTGAGCCAGAGCATGATGCCTACGACGCCCAGCAAGGATATTCCGTCTGCGAGCAGGTTGATCGCGCCGCTCGTAATGATGTCGTTGAGCGCTTCGATGTCGTTGGTGAGGCGAGAGATGAGCCTGCCGGAGGCGCGACTGTCGAAGAAATCAAGGGAGAGACTCTGCAGATGCCCAAACAGCGTATCCCGAAGGTCGAACAGGACGTTCTGCGCTAAAGTTGCCAGGCGCACTTGCTGGTCGTACCCGACACGCCAGTTGAGAAACTGCACGGCGAGATAGGCCAGAGAAAGCCCCAACAGCATCGGCATACTGCCCCGCGCGATCGCTTTATCGATCACCGCTTTGAGCAGTAGGGGACTGGCAAGGCCCAGGCAGGCGATAAGAAGAGAGAGCGCCATTCCGATACGGACCTGCGTCCGATAGGGCGTGAGGAACGTTAGCAGACGCTTCGTCAGCGACCAGTCGAACGCCTTGCCGAGCATCTCGTCCTCTTCGGCGGGTTTACTCGGTGGAAGTTGCTCCACGCCGAGAGGACTGGAATCGGATCGGACCTGTTTCTCTGCGGGACGTACTGGAGTCATATCCATCAGTATACCGGACTCGAAGATGGGCGGTCAATCTGTGTCTCTACTTGCGGCGGCGTTTGCGGACGAAGTTCGCTCCCACCAGCGCGAAGGCTCCGAAGAGCGCGAGGGTTCCCGGCTCCGGTGTGGCGGTCACCCTCGGATCGAGGCGATACGCATGTGTCGCTCCATTGATGGTTCCGGTTCCCGTGATCGCTCCGACGTCGTTGATGCCGTACGCATCGGCTAGAACAAAGCCACCGAGGTTGGTTACCAGATTGTTGAGATCCAGCATCCCTGCATTGTAGAGAAACGCATGGGTGACGTTCGCGGCTGTCGAACTGAGCCCCACGACCATCCCGGAAGCATTGATGCTCTTCCCGGAACTGAAAGCCCCACCCAGTGTGCCCAGATCGGTGAGCACAAGGGCGCTGCCGGAGGCGGAGGAGCGAAACGCATGGGTGGCGGAGTTGAAAGCCGTCGAACTGTCGCCCGTTACCTGCCCCGAAGCGTTGATACCGTATCCGGCGCTGTCGGAACCGCCAAGCGTCCCAAGATCGGTGAGGCTAAGGGCAGAGGCAGTAGCGGAAGAGCGGAAAGCATGTTGTGTAGCGCTGCCCGAGTAGCCCGTTACCTCGCCCGAATCGTTGATGGCAAAACCATAACTAGAGCCTCCTCCGAGCGAACCCAGGTCGGTAAGCGCCACGGAGCCATTGGCGGAAGAGCGGAAAGCGTGGATTCCGTTGCCCGCGATATTGCTCTGGCCTGTCACCTCTCCTGTGGCGTTGATGCCGTACCCCGTGCTGTAGGTTCCCCCCAGAGTGCCGAGATCGGTGCGCGTCAAGAGCGTCCCTGAGGCTGAGGAGCGAAACGCATGGTAGGAGCCGTCGCCATTGAGATTGCCCACGCCCGCGACCTGCCCTGAAGCGTTGATGGCATACCCGTCGCTGGAGGCGCCGCCCAGGGTTCCGATGTCGGTCAGTTTGACAGGAGAAACGCCGGTCGCGGTGGAACGAAAGGCATGATCCGACGCGGCGGAAGGGCTGAAGGCATATCCGGTGACCTGGCCCGTTGCGCTGATCCCTTTGCCAAAACTTTGCGAGCCGCCCAGTGTGCCCAGATCCGTAAGAAGGTAGGTTTGCGAATGCGCAGCGGCGGCGGTAAAAAAAGAGGTTGCAGCGAACGCACCGCAAAGGAAAGAGGCGAGACGTGTCATGAAAAGAAACTCTTTGTGTGAAACCAGAAACCACCTTGTAAGTGTCTCCATTTAGCATTTGGCGATGGGAGGCGTGAAGCCGCCTTTAAGCGTAAATTCTCCCTTGGAACCTGTTGACGTTTGTAGCGGGAAACGGACATTTTGGAATCGGATCGCAACGGACGTACTGCGGACCGCGTCAAAGGTATCCATGCCGCCTGGCTTTGTCAACATGCCCACACCGTACCAGGGCACCGTATACATATCGTATACCGGGTCACCCTATTAGTCACAGGGCAGGAAGGCCCAGACATCGGGCCGTCCGCAGTTGCAATGGACGGCGCGGGAGAGGAAACTGCCTCCAGCCCACGAGAGATAGATCGCCATTCTTGCCCCATGCCACGCGCCGATCTCGGCAGAACCGCCCGCATCGAGCGAAGTCAGCCGCCGCTCGACGGAAGGAATCGGATGGAAGTAGGTCTCGACGCTGGGAAAGCGGGACACCTCATCGTCCTGGTACGTATCGAGTTGCGCGATCGTAGCTTCTAGTATTTGCTTTTCCGCCCCATGCCGCAGCGCGAAAGTATCTCCGCCAAACACGCCTCTTTGAGAGGGCGCAGGCAACAGCAACAGTCCGATGAAATTCCAGAGCGTGAACCACAGGCTGAACGTGACTAATCCCCCAACGGTCGAGAGATGCCCCGACAGAAGTGCGGAGAGACACGCCCCGAAGGTATTCCAGAGCAGAGCCAGCAGAAGACCGCGTGTCCGGGAGCCGTTTCGCAGGACGCCTGTGCGACGAAGCAGTATCGTCTTCATTTGTTCCGCCGTGAATGCCGCTCGCCACCAGTCCGGCACAATCACACGCTCCATACCCGGCAATCCCGCAATGCCGCCCGTGTAGTAGGAATTCGAATTTGCAGCGAAGCGCACTTTGGCTTGTTCTGTCTCTGTGTCCGCCTTACGGTAGATACTACCGGCGAGAAGATTGGCGATGAGAGGTTGTAGGAGCAGCAAGATGAGGTTGAGAGCAAGGTACGTGCCAAGAAACATGCCGAAGCCGCCCACCTTCGCCGCATTCAACAGAGTAAGGGCGATTATCAGCAAAATCGTGCTGTGCATGAGGACGCCGCGCAGCCATCTACCGAGAAACTGCGGGAAGCGAAGCGTCGAACGCTCGTACTCTTTCGGCAGAATATAGCCACCGAAAAAGTCGAAAGGGCCGCTCAAGAACGCATAGGCGAATAGAACTCCGACGAACTGTGCCACCTCTGTACCAAACGGTGCCATACCCCTCGCAAGCAGTTGTGCCGGAACCCGAAACAGTAGCAACAGTACCGAAACTACGACCATCGTTCCCACGCAACTGATTCCCAACCACAATCGCGCTCTTGCATACGTCATACCCGTCGCCACAGTAACGCTCCTTAAAGAAAACATCACTCTGGGGTGATGTCTTCACTTATTCTACGTTTTGGTGGCCTGTTTTGTGTCGGGATTTAACTGGGAACTGCGGTGAGAAAGTCGGAGTGCAACAAAAGTCGGCGGTATCATTCCGCTATCAGAGACTCCGAGATGGGTTTCTCAACGCGTGCAATTTCACCGGCTTGTGAATTCAATGCCTGTTGCGTTCTGCCATTGCGTTTCCTCGTCGGGCGCAGAACTCGTGTTCATTCAATCTTCGTCTTCTTGGAGGGGGCGGAAGAGGGCGACGCTGAGGGTGTGGCCGTGGATGAAACTGCGGCCGCCGATGGGGCCGAATTCGCCTTGCGCGAAGAAGCCTGCCAGCGGGGTTTCGGGGACGGCTTCGAGAACGCCGCGCACATCGTGGTTGGGCATGTCGAACAGGCGGACGCCGCGTCCGTTGCAGGAGAAGAGGAGCCCACCCGCAGGCGCAGCTTCGTCCTGGCCAGCGCGCTTCATCAACTCGCGCAGGTCTTCGTCTGCGGTTCGGGCGTCGCGGACGTGGTACTGGACCGTCTGCCCAGCGCGAATGGTCTCGCCGACCGCGATGGCGCCTGTTTCGCTATCGGCTCCAAAGACAGGGCGAATCAGAAAATCGCCTCGCCCGAACTCCGCCTGATACTCGTTGACAACGACCCCAAGAAACAGGCCGTTGGCCAAAAGTTCCTTGTCTCGCTCGGGCAGATCGTTCAGCAGATCTCGAGTCAATTCCAACGCATTCTGGCCCGAGAATGCGGCGATCCGATTGCCCTCGGCCTTCGTGACCAGTAACGTCTCCCCGATAGGTCTACATCCCTGGCTCACTACGGTATCGACTTTCACCGGACCCGCGATGCGCACACCGACCGCACCGTCTTCCAGGATCTGGCCGTTCAGAAAGAGCAGGTTTTGTCCGGCCTGCTGGGCGCCGCTGCTCATACCGCCCAGGGTAGGGGCCTGCGGGGTAAGATCATCCAGCGCCCGCATGAGTTCGGCGATAGGGGTCGTGAAGGGATCAGCGAGCACAAGGTAAGCGCGCGTAGGAGCGGTGTCTTCCGGAGAGAGGGCTAAGAAGCGCTTCAGTTTCGCGGGATCATTCGCATCCAGCAGACTCTCCCACTCTTCCATACCGATATGAAAGGGGGCCAGGGTGACGCCGGGAAGGCGTGCGGCGAGCAGACTAATGGCAGGTTCGCGTTCGATCTCGCGATCCGCGCCGATGACTCCTTCGCAGGTGCATCCGAGCAGGACACGCGGCGAGAGAGCGAGCCGCAACGCGCGGCTCAACTGGTGCGCATCGTCCTGGTATTCCGGGGTCAGGAAGAGAACCAACAGATCGACTTCCCCGGACATCTGACGGCGCACGGAATCGACCAGATGCGTTACCGCATCCAATACGTTTTCACAGCGAGTTATAGCGGTAGCGAACTGCATGGTACCCCTCCGAGGCTTCTGTCGAGCGACTATCCTCTGTACGCAAAACGGATTGGAAAAGATGCCATAGAAGCTTGTTTCAGAGTTCATCCTGGGCTAAGGGATTTCCTTGCCGGTGAAGAGATGCATCCACTGCTATCGATTTCCCAGAATCTCCTCGATTCCGCGTTTCTCCCTTGACAAGTTGCGCAGATAAGAAGTATCCTATTTTAGCACTCACACCATTCGAGTGCCAACAGGCTCATTTTTGATCGGAGGAAGCAACATGGCATTGCGACCGCTGCGTGACAAGGTCGTCGT
>JAYUMV010000446.1:0-15502 GCA_043762265.1 Chthonomonadaceae bacterium
CTCCTCTCTCATAACGCAACGTCCCTTAAATTTGACGCCGGGGCGGAAACGCAAAAGGTATGCGGCCGATCATGGGCCGCATACCTGCGTCTAACTCCGTCTGCCTTGAACGTCAGCAGAGGTCTCTGTTCTCTTTAGGACGATCAGCGCTCCCGGGCGATATAGCCATGGGTAAGGCCATTGCTGTCGGTATATTGGCCGACGAGGGTTCCGAAATCGTTGATACCGTCGCACTCGGAGTCGGGCGCCCCTGGATAATCGATCTGCGTGAATTTTCCACCGCTTAGTATCCAGCCGTGAAGATGGTCATAGACATCCGAGTAAGGCCCCACGATTTCGCCCAGGTTGTTGATGCCGTTGCACTGCGTCCCCGACTTTCCTGCCGCGCCGGGAAAGTCGATCATGATATAGCGGCCATCCACCAGGACGAACCCGTGTCCCAAGCTCGAGTCGTTGCGATAGTAAAGGCCTACGACGACATTGAAATCGTTAATGGCGACCGCTTCGCTGCCTTTACCGGGCAGATGACCGGCTCCGGGCACATCGATGTTCTGGTACCGGCCCTCTCGTGTTCGGACGAAGCCATGGGAGAAGCCAAGTGCGTCCGCATACTCTCCCACCAACGAGCCCCAATCGTTCATGCGAATGACAGACGTGCCCAGTCCGGTCGCCGATCAACTTTACGGCAACCCTCCAGGCCGCTCTTCAAAACAATAAGGCCAAGCTTCTTGCGAGCCCGCGCCTGATGGTTCTATACAACCATCGGGCCAAAATCTTTATTGGAGATGAGGTGACCTATCTCGTAGGCACCAATGCTTCGCAGAACGGCACCACGTTTACCACCGCCAAGATCAAAGTCGGTGTAGAGCTAAACGTTACTGCCGCCGCGAATCCGGATGGAACGATCAATCTGAAAGTCAATCTGGAGGTAGGTACGTTGACCAGTCTCGGCACCCTGCCCAATGGAGTATCACTCCCCGATATCGGACGACGTGCCGTGGTGTCCTCTGTACGGCTCAAAGACGGTGAGACTATGGTGATTGCCGGACTCATCGGGCAAAACGAAGCCAAAACGGTCAATAAGATCCCAATCCTTGGAGACCTACCACTTTTTGGACACCTGTTCCGCCAGGATAGTAAGAGCAAATCCAAGGACGAACTGGTGATTTTTCTCAAAGCTACCGTGGTGAAGGAGTAATCGATTTGTGTTACCTATTACGGCCCAAGGCGAGGCAGGCTGCGAAGTGAGTCAGAGCACTCGCTTTGTTTGCAAACCTCTCTGTTCGTGAAACGAGGGAGCGAAAGTTTTCCGTAAGTCTGAGAGAGAGCTTGCATTGGCAAAATGGAGTGTGCCATAATGCTAGCGCTGGTCACTACGCCGGAAAGGAGAGACGATACCGTGATGAAACCGACGGTTGCCTGGGCGCCTTCGCGTCCGTTCGCAATGTTCCTGTTGGTCTGCTATTGCCTCGTAAGTCTCATTCTTCCTTTCCAGCACCATCACCTCCTACCGCCTGAATTCGAAGGCGTGCCGCAGGTTGTCGTGAATCTGGTCGGAACGCCTGCTGCGCCGATTCACACCCGACTCGCTGTGGCTCCCGCCGCGCATCCGCGCGAACACTGTTCTGCCTGTGAGTGGCAGAACGCCCAGGTGTCTCCGGCGTTGCCTGCCTTGCGCCTGAAGTTCGTGCTGCCTCCCGCGCCACGTATTCCTACGACACTGCCGCGTTATCTCTCCATGCGCGTGCTCTCCCCCTCTTCACGCGCCCCGCCTGCTGTCTGATCGCGCCCGATTTGCGGCCCATCTGTCTGTTTTCCGACCCACTTCACCTTTAAGTTCATGCTGGTTCCTGTCTAATTCCATGGCATGAGCCCGTCTCCTTTTGGCAGACGCCTGGTGAGTGAGTACTTTTTTCGCTGTGGCGCCTGTTCTCTGATCTCAGAGAACGGGTTTCCCAGGGGAAGACGACAAAAAGGCGCAGAGATGCTGGTAACACCTCTGCGCCGGGCGAGCGTGACAGAATCACACCCGTTTCCCACGTGATTGTAGCATGTCCTCGCCCTTTCGTCCACCCCATTTTGGTCAACTCCATAATGCGCGCGCCCTGTCGCCTCCGGAGGTTCGACATTCTTGTTGAACGTCTTACCGGGCTGCAAAGGGCTGCGCCTCGACTCCACGAAAGGAAGGAATTGCTATCATGAGAGATCGGTTCACACCGGTTCCGCGCTGCGTCGGCCTGCTATTGGCGGCCATCGCAGTATTCTGCCTGCTCACGGCCTCGGCACAGGCTCGCGCCGACGTATTCGGGCGGCTGCATTTCAGCGTCAAGAACGCAGGCGATGAGAAGCCACTGTCAGGGGCGAAACTCGTCCTCAAGGACAGCGCCAACACCCATGGCGATGTCACGTTGACCACGGACGCGCAGGGAACCGTCACCGGTCCGCAGTTGGAGACCCGCGCCTGGCAGATCACCGCGACCGCCGATACGTTCCAGGAGGATGTCCGCTCCGTCAACGTCGTCGGCGACACTACGACCGAGGTCGAGATCCTGCTGGAGCCGCTCAAAGAGAAAAAGATCGTCATTCGGGCCGATAAGAGCCTGATCAATAAGGGCCAGACGAATACCACGACCCGCATCGACCAGGACTTCATCAAGAAGTATCCCGTCTCGTCCGGCAACCCGCAGAGCCTCAACAATGTTCTGCGGAGCACACCCGGCGCCAGCCCCGACTCGGTGAACCAACTCCATGTCCGCGATGAACACTCGGCGACGGCTATCTACCTGGACGGCTTCTACCTGCCCGGCGCTTTTCAGGGCCGCGCAGGGCAGATTCTGGTTCCGGAAAATATTCAGGCCATCGACATCCTGACGGGCGCTTACTCTCCGGAGTATGGGGGTGAAACGGCGGCTATTCTCAATATCAATCTCCGTGCAGGGTCGATCACTCCTTTGCACAGTTTCTATCTCGACGGCGGCTCCTACTCTACCTTCGATGGCGCCCTCACCCTCTCCGGGCAGGTAGGCAGAACTCTCGGTCAACCGGATGCCGCCGGACGGGTGGCGCACCGACTCGGCTACTTCCTCGACTTCAGCGCCCGACGCACCCAGAACGCGCTGGAAGCGCCACAACCGGACAACCAGACGGCCCACAATACAGGATCCTCCCTGAGCGGCTTCGGCAACTTTACCTACGAGGCGAGCGCAAAGGATCAGTTCAAGCTGACGCTCAACTCGACGCCTGCCTATACACAGATCGCCAACCGCACTGGCCTCCCTGACCGGTTCGCGGCCTCCGGGCAGCAGGGCTACGGCTACATCGGCCACCTCACCGCCGCTGACGCGGCCACCGCTGGCATTATTTCGCAAGACGCGGCCGGGCAGGACATCAACCAGCGGGACACCAACGACTTCGGCGTCCTCAACTACCGCCATACGTTCGACAACCGGCTCTCCGGCCTGGTCTCTCTCGGTCTGACGCACTCCGGCCAGGAGATCAAAAATAACAACCCTGCCGTCAATCCGTCGAAACTGCCCGGCGATGCCTCCATCGAGTTCAACCCGACGATCATCCGCAACAACCATCATGTCCAGACGCAGGGCAGTCTGACCTATACTCTCGCCAAGCACACCTTCAAAGGCGGTCTGCTCTCCGACGACCAGGAAGGCGACGAGACGTATCAACTCATCCCAGGCAGCCAGCTTGCGCTCAACGCTCTGGCGGCGAATGCCTCGAACCTGGCCCCTCTGGGCACGGCGCAAGTGGATGCCTCCGGCAATCCTGTCCTGGACTCCGTCGGCAATCAAGTCTACCTGGCCGATCCCAACAACCCGAACGCCCCGGTCATCCATGTTCACCGCTCCGGCTTCTACCGTGCCGCTTATCTTCAGGACACCTGGAACGCGAACAAGCGGCTGACCATAAATTACGGTCTGCGTCTGGACTGGTACAAGCAGAGCCAGAATCTGGGGCAGGCCACCGTCGATCAGGCCAATGTCTCCCCACGTCTCAACACCGCCTATCTGATCAACTCCAAGACGATCGGCAGACTGGCGTACAACCGACTCTTCATCCAGCCCCCACTGGCACAAGGCAGTGTCGTCGGCGCCGCCATCACCCCCGAGACACTGGATCAGTACGATGCCAATATCGAGCGCCAGGTCGGCCCTGGCCAGACCTTGAAAATCGCCTACTTCTACAAGGAGATGCAGAACCAGATCGACACAGGGCTGCTGGTGCCATTCACTCAGATAGGCGTCTACTCCTCGGTTAACTTCCAGCGTGGGCATGCCCGTGGACTGGAGATCTCCTACAATCTAACTCCGAAAAACAGTGTCGGGATCAACACCTATCTCACCTACTCGCATAGCCTGAACAAGCCGACCGGTCTCCAGAATACCGGCGCGCCTGTCCCGGTCTACAACGATCACGACCAGTTGAACACCCTCAATGTCGGCGCGGCCTATACCTGGCGGTCGGGAGCGAACGCTGGCCTGAACCTCTACCATGGCAGTGGACTGGCTTCCAGTATCATCGTCGCCGATGCGAACGGCGACGGGCAGCGTACGGAGCGTACGCAGGTGGACCTGTCTCTCTCCTCCGGCCCACGGCTCTTCCCAGGCGGGCACGGCGGTATCAGCTTCAGTGTCACCAACCTGTTCGACGACCTTTCCGCCATCAACTTCAACTCCGGCTTCAGTGGCACGCGCTTCTCGCAGGGGCGTCGGTACATTCTCTCGTTGACCGGCACGTTCTAAAAACGCGTCTGTCCCGCCCTCCGCAAGAGGGCAGGACAGACGTGGGAAGGAAATATCATGTCCAGTATTTTACATTTCTTTCAGGCAGGCGGGGTGATTATGTATCCCCTGCTGCTGCTGTCGCTCGTGGCGTTCGTCGTCATCGTGGAGCGAATGATCGCGTTTACGCAGTTCGGGGGCATCGCGCCAGGTCTGCTCAAACTGACGCTTGACCTCTGTCGGTCGGGAAAGATCGACGAGGCATCGCGCCTCTGCGAGGGGAAGACGGGGCCGCTTGCAGCCTGTCTGACAGTCGTCCTGAAGCATCGGAACCAGCCGACGCGGGAGGTGGAAAGGTTGGTCGAGGAGACCGGACAGGACTACTTCATCCGCCTGGAGCGGTTGCTGCCGGTGCTCGACACCACGACCACCGTTTCGCCGTTGCTCGGTCTGCTCGGAACCATCGTCGGAATGGTCGGCACGTTCAACGCGATCGCGGGGCAGGCGAACCGCAGCAATGGCGATGCGGTGCTCGGCGGGGTAGGGGAGGCGCTCTACGCCACGGCCACGGGTATCAGTATCGCGGTCATCTGCTTCGTCGCCTACAACTACTTCTCCGCCCGCCTGCGCACCATCACCGCAGAGACCGAGCAGGCCACGACCAAACTGATCAATGCTCTGACGGAGATCCATCACCAGGAACACAAGTCGGAGCGCGCCGACTCAAACCGCAGCGTCAGAGAGGGGGATCCGCATGGAGTTCCGACGCCGACGCGAGCTTAAACGCACCAAGATCGAGATCATTCCCATGATCGACACGATGTTCTTTCTGCTCGTGTTCTTCATGCTCTCGTCGCTCGCGCTGACGCGCTTGAATGGTCTGCCGGTCAACCTGCCGCAGGCGAGCACCGCGCCTAAGCAGGCCGCTGCCGATCTGACCGTCACGGTGGACAAGGATCAGCATGTGTTCGTCAATAAAGATCCGGTAGCGCTCGCCGATCTGGGTAGGCGTCTGCTCGAAAAGGCAGGGGGGCCGAAGGTCGATCTGACGACCGCCTCGGTCATTATCAACGCCGATTTGACGGTGCCGCACGGCATTGTCGTGAAGTGTATCGATGAGGCGCGCGGTGTCGGCATCACCCGCTTCTCCATCGCGACCGCCCCGGAGAACAGTGGGCGCTGATCCGCTTTCAGCAAGGAGAGCCTCATGATGAACCCAACCCGGACCAACGACAATCGGGCCAACGGACTGCAGGACGGACTGACGCGGCGTCTTATGGTCGGTTTTGCGGCCTCGCTCGTGCTCAACTTCATGTTATGGCGTGCGGCGGCGGCTATCGCGAAACATCCGCCTGTCTTTACGCCGCGCCCTGTCGAGATCACCCGCGTGATTCTGGATGACAAAGGGCGTAAGTTCGAAAAGATCGTCACCAAGCACGACATTCAGAAGAAGGTCGAGAAAGTCCATAAGGAGATCGAACGGCGCAAGCCGGTAGTCGTGCCGATTCCGAAGCCAACGCCTCCTCCGGTCGTGTCGCATCCTGCCAAAACCGAACCGGCGAAACCGAACAAGCCGACCACGTCACCGCCACCGGAGGCAGCGCATAACAAGATCCTAACCGCGCCGGATAAAGGCGCTGTTCCGAACCCCGACGACCATACCGCTCTGAAAGACGGCAATGCTCCCGTCGGGAAGACGATCAATCAGCAAAACCCTGGCAATAACACGGTTAATCCTGCCGGTCCCGTCAAAGTCGTGACGAAAGATCCGCCGAAAGTCGAGCCAACAGCGGAGGTGAAAGTAGCCCCTGCACCTCTCAAACTCGATCCGCCCAAGACGCAGGTCGTTGCGCCGCCGGTCGAGCCCGTCAAGCAGGATCCGCCGAAATCGAAAGGCCCTTCGCGGGAAGCGCAGCCTGAGAATCAGTCCAATCCGGAGATCCCCGACAGTCTGAAACATGGCGACTTCAAGTCGTTTGTGCGGGTGAAAGTGGAAATCGACGCGGACGGCAGTTTTACGCCGATCCTGCGCACCTCCTCCGGGAATACGGAGATTGACAACCGGGTCTTGGAAGCCTTGAAGAAATGGAAGTGGAAGCCTGCACTCAGAGACGGGGTTGCCGTCAAAAGCGTGCAGCTTTTCAAATTCGAATTCGAGGTTCAGTAATCAACCGAAGCATTTATCGAAGCATTTAAGGAGAGCCGAGGATCGAAATGGGGGTGAGCAGCTGCTACGAACAGCCGCCCACCGGACGATTGCGACAGTGCCACAACCGCTTCAAAGGCATTATAGCATCTATCGCCCTTGCCGTCCAGAAGGACGTCGCCCCGTTTTGCTGTCTACACTCCCCTTTGCAGGTTCAGGATAATCGAATAATGTCACGACAGCGTGTTTCGCCCTCGCTCGGCGGAGGGCAGGCTGCGCTATACCGTCTACTGCGCGTTTGCGGCTTTGCCCTGGCCTTTTTGTGGATATTCGCGTCCCCTGCAAGGGCGCATGAGAAGGAGACGCCACCGACGCTGGAAGCGTTTGTCGGCGGTATTCTGGCGTTCGCGCTGGTTCTGATCTGGATCTTTTTTTCAAGTCTCTCTCGACCTAGGCGCTCGGCGAAACCGGACAAATTGGCGCTTGTCGAGCGTCGATTGCCGGCAGGAATACGCCGCCTTTTGCGCTGGAACCCGACGCGTCGCCGCCAGTCTTCGTCGAAAATGTCCAGGCAGCAGCGCCGCGCCTACTTGCGCCGTCGCTAATATTCGTCATTCGCCCTCGTTCATGTTCTCGTTCCTTCGGAGAATAGATCGGCATCAGGGCTCTTATCAAGAGAAAAACACGCATGACCGTACGAAATCGCTATAGCATCAAATACCATACTCGCGACATCGATCTGACGGAAAGACTCGATGCGACCGGCGCGACAACTTCGTTGTTGTGCGCTGTTCACTGCGCCTTGATGCCCTTCGTTGTGACACTGTTGCCACTCATCGGGCTGGGCTTCCTTGCCAGTGAGAGGATCGAATGGTTGCTGCTCGGACTCTCAGGCCTGATAGGAATATCGAGCCTGTGTTTTGGCTTTCGCGAACATCGCTCCCGCCGGGCTCTTGTCGTCCTCTCTTTAGGGCTGACGCTGCTCGCCTCTGGACGCGTCGCAGAACAACGTGAGATGGGGCGCTTCGGAGTCGCGCTGGTCGTCTGCGGTGGCCTGACCGTAGCTACAGCCCACTTTATCAACCGCCGACTGTGTGCCGCCTGTCGCGTCTGCAAAGCGGCTCCTGCCACACAACCGCGTTCTCTTTCGCAGAGCAAGTAAAGGGAGGACAGCATGCGTTGAACCTTCTCCTTCTTCGGGCTACGTCGGCCACTCTCACTACTGGTCTGCTCCAAAACTCGGATTTTGTAAATGCGCCCGCAAAAATTAGAGCGTGTTTAGCAAATTCGCTTTTGATGTAGAATAATAGGGTATGAACACCCGAAAACCTTATCCTACTGATTTGACCGATGCGCAATGGGACCTCGTCGGCCCGTTGCTCCCACCGGAAAAGCCTCCGTTAACGCGCGGACGTCAGCGGCAATGGAGTAATCGCGAACTTCTCAACGGCATTCTTTATCACCTGCGCGTCGGCGGTGCGTGGAGAACCTTGCCCCACGACTTGCCGCACTGGAATAGCCTGTATGCTTACTTCCGACGCTGGAGCGACGATGGTACCCTTGATCGCTTGCAAGAACATCTACGTACGCAGGTCCGACGTCAAGCCGGCAAGCAGCCTACTCCTTCGGTGGTTATTCTCGACAGCGAGACGATTAAGACCACCGATAAAGGGGGGCACCCGAGCAGGCGAACATTGGCTGCGACGCCAACAAGAAGATCAAAGGCCGCAAACGCCATCTCGCCGTAGATACTCTGGGCCTCCTGTGGGGAGTGGAAGTGACCGCTGCCTCGGTTCAAGATCGAGACGGCGCTCTGCCGGTCCTGTCGCAACTCGAACCTTTCGGGGAGCGACTAAAAGTGATGTTTGCCGACAGTGCCTATCGCGGCTTTCTGCAAGATTGGGCGGATTATATCTATGGCTGGTCGCTGGAAATCGTGACAAAACTCCCGGATCAGAAAGGCTTTGTGGTGCAGCCCAAGCGCTGGATTGTCGAGCGCACGATTGCCTGGTTGGTGAAGTATCGTCGTCTGGTCAAAGACTACGAGTACCGCATCGAAACCAGTAAAGCGATGGTTTGCTGGGCGATGGTCAGCCACATGATTAACAAACTAACACGGGAGCAGACCGCAAACACGATTTGCTAAACATGCTCAAAGGAGCAAAGATGATGCAACTGCGTCTTTTCGTCGCCATTCTTGTCTCTCTGACGACCCTGGCCGGTATTCGCCATTTCAGTTTCCAGCCCGTGCAGAAAGTAGCGTCGGTCACTCCCTCTTGGAGCGACGATCAGGCAGTGGCCGTGGCGACCGACCAGGCCGGTAATGTCTGCGTCACCGGCTACTCGCACGGGAGCGGCAAGGGACATGACTTTCTGACACTGAAATACGATCCCTAGTACCTCATCCAGGTAGAACCTTTGCATAGGTTTTGAGATCAGCGAAGCACTTCCACTATCCCAGTGGCGGTGCAAGCATACTACCTTGATAGGGTATTAGGGCAATGTCCTCTGGGCACGACGGTACAACGGCCCTGGAGATGACGACGATCGACCTGTCGCGATGGCGCTGGATCACGACTTCAACCTCTTTGTAACTGGCCGATCGTGGGGTGGGTATGCGGGCGGCGACGACTATATGACGGTCCACTACGACAAGAAGGGACACCTTCTCTGGCAGCAACGCTACAACGATCTCGAAAGCAGTAGTAATCGTGCGACGGCCATGGTTCTAGACGCCTCCGGAAATGTCTATGTCATCGGTTAGCGCACGAACTCAAAGCGGCTCAGACGGAATATGTTCGCCTGAGCCGGAATGCGTCGGTGGCCCCTGAGGGCTGTCATGCCCTGGGTCTATTGGGGGATTAGCAAGAAGGAGTGCAATGGCCCGCCCGCCTGTAGAGTCATGTTGCCTGCGATAAAGCCAGCGCTGTTTATCGCGGTTGCCTCGGAGAGAACCACGCCTGAACCCGGAGGAATAAGATCATTGAGATCCTTGACTGCATTGGCGTTCCATAGGACCGCATGGCTGGTAGAACCTGACGAGACGGAGCCGACGACGACTCCATTCAAGTTGATGCGATTCGCCGATCCACCGGTAAAGCCGACAGGAAGCGGGAAGAGCGTAGGCGTGGCAAGGGGAGCGCTGCCTGAGGCCAGCCATAGGACAGGCTGCTGGGTTCCGTTGGCGGCCTTAAATATACCTACGATCTTTCCGCTGTCGTTAATATCGTTGGCATAGCCAGCGCTGCCGCCTGCCGGGAGCGGAAGAGCGACGGGGGTCGCCTGCACACTGCTCCAGTAAGCGGCTGTGCTTCGACCAAAATCTGAAGTGTAAGCTCCTGCCACTACTTGCCCCGACGAGTTGATAGCGCTGGGATAGTAAAAGACATATCCGGAGAGGATGTTCATGGCTGACGGCGTCATCTGTCCTGCCTGCCAGTAGACTGGATTGGTCCTAACGAGACCGCTGTCTCCCACTACGACCCCCCCTGCGTTGATAGCGTTGGCCTCACTGAAATTGTCGCCAGCGAGGGCGCCCATGTTGGTCGCTACGGTCTGCGGGGTTGGCCATTGAGCCGCAAGCAGGCTGCCGTCGGCGGAGAAATAAGTGTTCCCCACGATATGCCCTGCGCTGTTGATGTCGTTGGCGGAAAACTGAACACCCGTGGGAGGTGAGGCCGTTGAGAGGGCCTGTGGCGCGATGGTTGCCCCCGAACTTATTGTCCAGAATACCGGATGAGAAGTGTTCGCCGCGGTTTCGAGTTGGCCTACAATGGTATTGGAGTTCATCGCGGTCGGGCCTCCGCGACTGCTCAGGTCAAGTTTGCCTGGCTGCGCGCCCAGATCCACCAGCTTATAAGTCGATTTGGTGGGAGCAGACGTGGAATTTCCTCCGCCACCGCATCCTGCAAGCGCCGTTAGGGCGAAACAGATGGCAAACAGGCCATTCCGGGACTGAAAGCCGCGTGACTGCGTGAAAAAACATTTAGAATACATCGTTGTTGACTCCATGATATAGTAGGGATCGATAAAAGATGCGGGGGCAATTCATGGTAGATTTTCATACATCTATGGCAAGTATACCACAACGCCAGGAGATAAAAGGGGGAAGGAAACACGTTTATTTTGACTGTACGAAATCGCTATGACATCAAATACCATTCTGCCAAAAGGGGATGCGAAACAGCGTTCGCGAACGTTATACAGTATCTGAATCTGCCAAAAAGGGGATGCGCAACAGCGTTTTCGACCGGTATACTGCTTATGAAGCGCCAAGGATCAAAACGGCTGCACAGACTATTGCTTCAAACCCCGACACTCTTGAACGTATTGACTATAGCTTGAACGTATTGACTATAGAAGGATACTTATGAAAACACCTGGAAAGACTCTCTTAGGAGGCGTGGAGACACCACAAGCCATCCGAGCCATGCTTCTCTCCTTGCTCGTCGCCTGCGGCATTCTTTCTGGAGGAATGTTCTGGACCTACCGGGTCGGGCTCGAAGCCAATACGTACGATCATCGACTCGATCATGCCCAGGAGGCGGTGGAGGCACTGCATCAAACTGAGCAGGACAAGAAAGTAGGAATACGATGAAGTCTCCCTCCTTCCGTGTCCGATTGATAGGGCCGCCTCTGTTTTGTCTGGCGCTGTCGCTCGCATTGGTTTCGCATCAGTATGCGCGCCGCAATCGGCTTGCGCACGAACTCAAAGTGGCACAAACGGAATATGTTCGCCTGAGCCGGGGTGCGTCGGCGGTCCCTGCTGGCGCGTCCGCCATGATAGCCGAGAGCTACCAGCACACGCATTCCGAGGCCGAAGAAGAGGCGCGCAAAGCCCCTTCCACGGCTCCTTCTTCTCACCCTCATTAGCTGAAAGAAAAGGTTCACAAGCTGTTTCTAACGCCGGACGGAACCAATACAGATGTGAAATCCGGCAATGTTCTCCTCACAGGATCGAAGCAAAAATACATGCATCGATCCTGTAAGAGTTTGTAGGGTGTCGGCTTGTTCATGCTTGCTCATAGAGGCATCAGGTAAACCTCGCACAATCGGGGTCTTCCAGCGAAGAGCGTGCGCAAGCCGGAGAGGTGTCCACGAAGGTGGACACTCGGTGCGAAGCACCCTAGCGAAGGACTTCAGTCCATCGTGATAGATACGATGTCTATCTGATTTGTCTATCAGAAAGCCTGGTGTTCGCCGAAGAGAGAGTGTTGTTCGAAGGGGCGGCGGGTGTTCTCGAAGCGCTGCCACTTCGCGTGTCCGTCGGCATAGACGTAGTTGCTGCCGCCGGTATGGCGCTTGCTCCCGACCGCGATTGGATTGACGGTATCGGTGCTGTTGGCGGGGATTTCGACCTCGTTCAGCCAGGGATGGTAGTGTACGTCGCAAAAGTCGGTGGCGCTCTTACCCTCGCTGCGGCGCTCGACGATGTAGATGGACTGGGCGGGCGACGGGATCTGCGCCAGCGTCGCTCCAAAGAGATAGTAGGCGTTGATGATGTAACTGGTCAGCGGGCCGGGCGGCGGTGCGCCGTTGCTGATACAGTTGCCGTTGCCATCGAGCAAAGCTTTGCCGTGCGGATCGGGGTCCGAAAGGCAGACGAAGAGTTGAGTCTTGCTGGTGTCTTTGCTCGCGACATAGGGCAGGATCTTGTCGAAGGGCGAGCCGAAATCGATCGCCTCCAACTGGGCGTTGTTGTCATCCACCACCGGGTTGGCCGTTGAGGGATGCTCCTGCGGATAGGTTTCGTCGTAGTCCTGCACATACATGAAGAGAGCGGTGCCGATCTGACGGTTGTTGGACAGGCAGGCGATAGATCGGGCCTTCTCCCGGGCCTGCGCAAAGACAGGGAACAGGATCGCGGCGAGAATCGCGATGATAGCGATGACGACGAGCAGTTCGATCAGGGTAAAGGCGCGTGCAGACATGCGCCCATGCTTCGTTGGATGTTGCATGAACAGGGAACCTCCAGAAATAAGTGGAATTGAAACGCTGGGACACGAAGTTTCAACTCACAGGGGTAGGTCGGTCTACCGGAGATTATACCCTTCCGAAATCCCCGTGCGTGGAATTGCGTCTGGTTCGTGTCAAAATAGAGGGAGAACTGCCGCGCAGACGGCGGATACGCACAAGCATTGAATCCCACTGGGTGAGGCGACGCTCCGGAAATCATAGAGTTGAGGAGAATCGCTTTGAACGAACTGGAAAAAGAAACGTCTCTCACTCCCGCCATGACCCGGCGTCAACTCTTGAAAGCGGCGGCAGGCGGCGTCACTTTCCTGGCCCTCGTCCCCATGGGGCAGGGGCTTTTCGCGGCAACACTGCCGACGCTGCACGCCGAACCGGCCTTGCCGCTCTTTACCGCCCTGCCCTATATTCAACATGGCGGAGGCGACGGCAAACTCGCGAATGGTAGCGAGTCGATCGTCGTAGCGTGGCAGACCAACGGAGTCGGCGCCAATTATCTCGTAGAGTATGGTAGAGACAAGCGGCTGGACCGCACTGCCGAGATCAAACAGACGACACGCTGGTCGGGCGATAAGTCCGACGGCGAGCAGCGGCTCAACTTCGCCGCCACTCTTACCGGCCTCGACCTGAACACGCGCTACAACTACCGCGTCAAACTCAACGGCCAAACCCTGCTGGAAGGCTACTTCACCACTCGCAAACCCCGTGGCGTCAAGACCCGATTTGTGTCTTTTGGCGACAACTCGTTCGGCGAGGTCAGTGACCGTGCCATCGCCTATCAGGCTTACAAAGCCCGCCCCGATTTCGTAATGAACACGGGAGACAATGTCTACGAGAACGGTCTCGACAACGAGTATGCCCGCTACTTCTTCCCGGTCTACAACGCCGATGTGCCCGGCCCCCGCGTCGGTGCGCCTCTGCTGCGCTCCGTGCCCTTCTATACGGTCATTGCCAACCACGATGTCCACGATAAAGGCCCGGTAGGACCCGTCGCCGACTTCGCCAAGAATCCCGACTCGCTCGCCTACTTCACCAATATGCACCATCCGTCCAACGGGCCGGACGCCACGCACATCACTCCGGCCCTCGGCCCCGACGCAACGCTGGCGAAGTTCAAAGAGTGCGCCGACGGCCGCTTCCCGCGTATGGCGAACTACTCCTACGACTACGGCGATGCGCACTTTCTCTGCCTGGACTCCAATATCTACGTCGATCCGACCGACACGGTCTTGCAGCACTGGATCGAGGAAGATCTAAAAGGCACGGATGCGGCCTGGAAGTTCGTCGTCTACCATCATCCCGCCTTCAATGTCGGCGACGACCACTATGCCGAGCAGCACATGCGTGTGCTCTCCCCGCTCTTCGAGCAACACGGCGTAGACATCGTGCTGCATGGGCACGAGCACACTTATCAGCGCACCAGACCCTTCCGCTTCGCCCCCACCAACCTCGCTGGCGCGAAAAACATCAACAGCAAAAACCGCCTCGTTCCCGGTAATTTCACGATCGATCCTCATTTCGACGGCAAGAATGTCACCAAACCGGATGGCATTCTCTACCTCGTCACCGGTGCGGGCGGCAAGCACCTCTACGACCCGCTCAGCAACGACAACCCGAAGGCATGGCTGCACCCCGAAGACAACAACGCCGACTATGTCGTGCGCTTCGTCTCGGATCGTCACTCCCTTACTGTCGTCGAGATGGACGCCAAATCGCTCCAGTTCACCCAGATCGACGAATGGGGTGTCGAAATCGACCGCTTCACCGTCACCAAAGCCTAAAATCCGGTTGCCTGCTGTTGAATGCAGGAGATTCAGGCTGCCTCCCCGAAAAAAGAGCGCAGGGAGTTCTCCATCGAGAAGAGACCCTGCGCTCCTTTTGGTTGCGGGAACCTGCCCGAGGAATATGATGTTATCGCCCGCCTACGCTACGAACCGCGTAGGCGGTTGTCAATCCGATGTCGGCTTGCATGGAAATCATCCGATTGCGCCCCAGTTTTTTTGCCTGATAGAGATTTTGGTCGGCTGCCGTGATCAAGTTTTGGACCGTCATGTCGATGGCCTGAAATGAGACGACAATGCCACCGCTGATGCTTACATGGGCCGACCCAGAGGAATGCGCGTTAGGGATTCTCAACCGCGCTACCGCCTCTCGCGCTGCTTCGGCGATCTGAACCGCTCCGATTAACTCGGTGTCGGGAAGGATCATGGCAAACTCCTCACCTCCATAGCGCGCAACCATGTCGGCGGAACGATGGCAACAGGATCGTAATGCTTCCGCGACTTGCTTCAGACACTCATCGCCAGCCTGATGTCCGTAGTGATCGTTATAGGCCTTAAAGCAGTCCACATCGTATAAAATGAACGCCAGCGTGCGGTTGTGACGATGTGCGACGTCCAGTTGATCGGAAAAATACGTATCGAAAAAGCGCCGATTGGCAAGCCCTGTCAGGCCGTCGTGCAGGGATAACTGCTCAAGAGCATGGTTGGCGACACTCAGTTTCTCGGACAGTTGCGCGAGCCGGGCGTATTGGGCGACATTTTGGATCAGGAATACAGTCAGATACCCCCACCTAAAGGTTGGGGGCTTGTCCCTACGCTGAGACCGAAGTCTCTGTGCGGAACATTAGGCAGACTGACAGTTCTGCCCG